>JAYQAE010000025.1:0-6115 GCA_038136655.1 Ilumatobacteraceae bacterium | reverse complement strand
ATCGCGAAGGCCCTCGACACGATCGATGAGGACCTCACGAGCGACAACGTCATGATGGGCACCGCCAAGTACCTGGCACCTGAACAGGTCCGCGGTCACAAACTCGACGGCCGCGCCGACCTCTACTCCCTCGGGCTGGTGCTCTACGAGTGCCTCGCCGGTCGTGTGCCCTTCCTCGGCAACAACGATGCAGAGACCGCTCTCGCCCGGTTGCAACGCGACCCAACCGACCTCGCGCACCTCCGTCCAACCCTTCCGCTCGGTCTGGTGAACTTGATTCACAAGACGTTGGCCCGCAACCCGGCCCACCGTCCACCGACCGGTGCCGACCTCCGCAAAGAGCTCATCGCCGTCGACACGACACCGCCTCACATCGACGGAACGCCGATCGAGCCACCTCCGGTGCGTGTCGAGCCTCGCCGAGACGCGAACGGTTCCCCCGTGACCCGAGCGACCGACGTGAGCGAGCGGATCACCGACCGAGTAGCCGCCGTGTCCGAGCGTCGGCCCGAGCCGGCGGCGTCGGGCATCGCGGGTCAACCCGAGGTCGAAGCGACCCGCCACGAGCACAACCAGCCGACTACCGGAGGTCGGGGCGACCGGCCCCGCGACGACTCCTCAACCATTTTCGGTGTACCGCTCCCAGCCAACTCGGGTCGCACGCTCGTGATCGGCGGTCTCATTCTCGCCGTCATCGCGACCTTGGCCGTGGTGCTGCTGCGGGAGCGGCCCCAAGCCGCTGACATCTCGCCTCTTCCCGAGGTCACCGCCGCCCCGATCCAGGTCGACTCGGGCGAACCGGTCGACCTTGATTCGGCCGCCGAACTCGAACAAATCGACCGACCGGTGTCCGAACTCGGTGATCCCGGAATCCGGGCCTGGGACCCGTTCGGGGATAACAACTCGGAGAACGACGCCCTGGCTCCGCTCGCTCTCGCCGATGGCAGCCGATCAACCGCCTGGGCGACCGAGTGCTACTCCGACAAGTACATGGGCGCGAAGCTCGGCGTCGGTCTCGTGCTCTCCCTGCCGAGCACCTCGACTGGTCGGCTCGCCTTCGAGTCACTGAACGCGCCGTTCCAGATTGATGTGCTGTCCAGCATGGCCGCCGAGGCACCAACCGATTTCGGGGCGTGGGCGATGGTGGGCGACACCTCCTACGACACCGAGCCCGGACGACTCATCGTTGACGTCACCGTGCCGGCCAGCCATCTCCTGATCTGGCTGAGGGAACTCGGCCCCGACGACGCCTGCAGTCGGGTCAATCCGTTCCGCGGTCGGATCGGTGAGATCACGTGGTCCGCCGCCGGCTGAGCGACGACCCCGACGTCCTGCTCGCGGCCGCCCGCCGCGGTGATCACGACGCCCTCGAGGCCCTCCTCCGCTCGGTCCACGACCGAATGGCCGCCGTTGCGCGTCGCATGCTCCGCGATCCGGGTGATGCGGCCGACTGCACACAGGAAGCCCTGATTCGCGTCGTCCGCGGGCTGGCCGGCTTCGACGGAAGGTCATCGTTCTCCACCTGGTGTCACCGCATCGTCGCGACGACCGCGCTCGACGAACTCCGGAGACGTGGCCGAAGGCCGGTGACCGTTCCCGAAACCGACCGGGAGCCGCTGTCCACCGAATCCACCCCCGAGCAAGCCTCTCTCGATGCATTGGCACTCGCCGACATCGACTCCGCCCTCGCGCGTCTTCCCGAGGAGTTCCGACAGGCCGTCGTGTTGAGCGATGTCGCCGATCTCGACTATCCGACAATCGCTGAGATGCTCGAGGTCCCCGTCGGAACCGTGAAGTCGAGGGTGGCCCGCGGCCGAGCGCAGCTACGGGACGTGCTCGGGAACCCCACCGAGTCCGGCGGACGTCGAATGGGAGAGGAGTGATGGACGTGGACGACGCGCGATTCGACGAGGGCGAGGAGCCGATGGAGGAGCTGCCTGATGACGTGCTGAGCGCGCTGCGCACCGTCGAGATCGATGAACTCGCCCGAGAGCGCGCGATCACCACAGCGCTCGCTGCCGCCCCCCAACAGCGCCGGTTCAACTACAACACCCTGCTCGGGGCAGCCGCGGCGGCAATCCTGGTCGTCGCCGGGGCGGCGATCGTGCTCCCCCGGGGAGGGGACGACTCAGAGGTGGCCATCGAGTCCACGTTCGACGCGGCCAAGGTCGACGATGGTCAACCCGAGACCGTCGGAACCGACACATCGGACGGCGCCGCCGTCATCGAGCAACGGGTCGCGAGCGAGGAGTTCTCCAACGACGAGGCGGTGGCCGCCGAGGCCGCCCCCGCGATCGACACGGTGATCGACACCGATGACGAAGCAGAGGAGGCCGACGCGGCGTCCTCTCTCGACGACGGCGCGGTCACGCCCGAGGAGTTATTCGACGAGGCCACCGCGGCACTCGCAGCGATCCAGTCAGGTGATCTCGGACCGCCCGCGACCGACTGCGTGATGATGGGCGGAGGACCCGTGCTCATCAGTCGCTTCCGTGGTGTTGAGGTTGTCGTGTTCGCCGATCTCGCGAACGGCTCGGTCACCGCGCTCGCCACCTCCGACTGCTCGTTCGTCGTCGACTACCAAGCCAAACCCTGAGCGGTTTCGATCCGGGGGACCGCCGCTACAGTCGCCTCATGGCCGGTACCCCGTTCACAAATCCGGACTGGGCTGAGGAGACGACCGAGCAGATCGACCGTCTCGTCGGTGTCGTCCGAGATCGGGTGACGAACAACATCATCACCGTTGTTCGCGCGGTGGTGTTCGGCCTCCTCGGCGCCCTTCTCGGCATCGCCATCGTTGTGATCGGCCTGATCCTCGTGACACGGGGCCTTCAGGTGCTCATCTCCCTGGCGGTCTCCGAGGAGCGCGCCGTCTACATCAGTTATCTCTTCGTCGGCGTGATCCTCGTGGTGTGCGGTTCAGCCGCCATGCGACGACGCTTCGGCGCCTCCTGACCCCGAGGAGCACCATGTCCACTCCCCCCAGCGACGTTCGCCCGGTCATCATCATCGGATCGGGTCCGGCTGGCCTCACCGCTGCGATCTACACCGCGCGCGCCTCGCTCGCGCCGCTCGTGATCGAAGGCGAGCCGTCCTCGACGAGTGATCAGCCGGGTGGCCAATTGATGCTGACCACGGAGGTGGAGAACTTCCCCGGTTTCCCCGAGGGGATCATGGGGCCGGAGCTCATGACCAACTTCAGGGCGCAGGCCGCTCGATTCGGCGCCGAGTTCATCACCGAGAAGGTCACTCAAGTCGACTTCTCCGAGCGTCCGTTCCGTGTGTGGGTGCGCGACGAGGAGTACCGAGCCGAGTCGGTGATCGTGTCGACCGGGGCTCGGTCGCTCATGCTCGGCCTCGAGGCTGAGCAGCGCCTGATCGGCCACGGACTCTCGACGTGCGCCACCTGCGACGGTTTCTTCTTCCGAGGTCACGAGATCGCCGTGGTCGGTGGTGGTGACTCGGCGATCGAGGAGGCCACCTTCCTCACGAAATTCGCCGACAAGGTCACGATCATCCATCGGCGAAATGAGTTCCGGGCCAGCAAGATCATGCAGCAGCGCGCCTTCGACAACCCGAAGATCGAGATCCTCTGGAACCACACCGTCACCGAGATCAACGGAACCGACAAGGTTGAGAGCATCGAGGTGACCGACACCGTCAGCGGTGTCGTCTCGACGCTCGACGTCACCGGCGTATTCATCGCGATCGGTCATCGTCCGAACACCGATCTGTTCACCGGTGTCCTCGACATGGACGAGACCGGTTATCTCGAGACCGTCCCCGGCTCGAGCCGCACCAACATCGAAGGGGTGTTCGCCTGCGGAGACGTCCAGGACCACACCTACCGACAGGCCATCACCGCGGCCGGGTCGGGTTGCATGGCGGCCATCGACGCCGAGCGTTGGCTCGAATCACAGCACTCCTGAGAGCGTCCGGAGTCGTCGCCCCCAGCCGGTCTAGGATCAAGGGCCGAAGCGAGGAATGACATGGCGACCATCACCCTGACCACCAACACCTTCGACGAGACGATCGGCGGGTCGGCGCTCCCGATCGTCGTCGACTTCTGGGCCGAATGGTGTGGGCCGTGCAAGCAGATCGCCCCGATCCTCGACCAGATCGCCGATGAGCACGCTGGAGAGATCACCATCGCGAAGCTCAATGTGGATGAACATCCCGACATCGCCATGCGCTACCAGGTGATGAGCATCCCGACGATGCTGCTGTTCTCCGGAGGCGACGTCCGTCGCCGAATCGTCGGCGCCAAGAGCAAAAGCGCCCTGCTCCAGGAGTTCGACGAATTCCTGAGCAGTTCCCACTGACCTCCGGGGCCGCGGGAGAGGCGGTCCGCGACCTCCAACGTCGACTGACCGCGCTCGGTCTGACGGTGTCCAATGTCGAACTCGGTCGATTCGGCGAGTCGACGACCGCAGCCCTGATCGACTTCCAGCGTTCCCGACACCTCGTAGAGACCGGCGAGTGCGACGCGGCGACATGGTCGGCGCTCGTCGAGGCCGGATGGCACCTCGGTGAACGACTCCTTCAGTTGACGGCGCCGAACCTCCGCGGGGACGACGTGGTCGATCTCCAGGGAACGCTGACACGGCTCGGCTTCGACTGCGGCAAGGTCGATGGGATTTTCGGTCCCGACACCATGCGAGCGCTCTGCGACTTCCAGAGGAATTCCGGTTTGCCGAGCGACGGCGTGTGCGGGAAGGACACGGTGGAGGCCCTCGACCTGTTGCGCCGTCAGAGCGGATCCGGGCCGGGTGCCGTCGCCCTACGAGAGCGTCTCTCGCTATCCAGCGGTGACCGCAACCTCGAACACCTTCGGGTGGTCGTCGGCCACTTCGGCGGATTGAGCGCGCTCGCGCGCCAGGTGGTGCTGGCACTCCGCCAGCGCAGCGCAACCGTTCTGGCGGCTGAGCAGGTTGATCCCGTTGAGCAGGCGTCGACGGCGAACCGTGGGGCGGCCCACGTTTACGTGGGGTTCGAAGCGTCGCCCGAACCGTGTTCGGTCATTCATCACTTCGCGGTGTCCGAGTTCGAGTCCGTTGCCGGCCGCGCCCTTGCTGAGCACATCGCCACCGAGGCGACTCATTCGCCACTCCACCCTGAGGTCACCGGAGTTCGTATGCCGATTCTCCGCGAAACCGTTATGCCCGCCGTGCTCTGGCGCCTGGGGCCGGTCGAAGCGCTCACCCGCTCCGCCCCGGAGATCACCCGGCACGTGGTTCGAGGACTGGTCCGATGGACCGACGTGGCGATTGAGAACTGATGTTCGGTTATCGAACGATTATCCGCTCATCGCGCCGAGTTTTCCACAGGTTTCTCCACTTAGTGTGAATAAACCCAAGGTCGAGGTTCACAACCCTCAACCTCGACCTCATCTCGTGAAAGCTGCGGAGTTCGGCCCCGAGAACGTGGTTTCGTGGTCAGGATCCGCCGATCATGGCGCGATAGATGCGCTCAAGATCCGGTAGATCCGCGAAGTCGATCGTTACACGACCACGCTTCGCCGTCAGGTTGATCGCCACCCGAGTCTCCAGTCGGTCGGCCAGGAGTTTCTCCAACTCCAGGAGCCCCGGCGGGCGAAGACGAGTGAGCGGAGCCAGACCAGCTCCGTCGATCGGGTCCGGTTCAGGGCTACCCCCAGATCCTGATTCACCACGAACCGCTTCCTCGACTGCGCGAACCGACCACTTCTCTTTGACCGCCTGTTTAGCGAGGGCCTCCTGGCGACTCCGGTCAGGGGTGCCGAGGAGAGCCCTGGCATGGCCAGCGGTGAGTTGCCCACTCTCGATCAACTGCTGCACGCCGGGCGGCAGAGAGAGGAGACGGATGGTGTTCGTGATGGTCGCTCGACTCTTGCCGACCCGAGAGGCCACCGCATCGTGCGTCAGATCGAAGTCGTCGATCAGTTGTTGGTAGGCGATCGCCTCGTCGATCGAGTTGAGATTCTGCCGCTGGACGTTCTCAACCAACGCCTGCTCCAGCGATGACAGATCATCTCCCCGGCGGACGATGGCCGAGATGGTCGACAGCCCCGCGCGCTTCGAGGCCCGCAGGCGCCGCTCCCCCGCCACGAGTTCGTATCCGGAGTCGGTCGGCCTCA
>JAYQAE010000024.1:10048-16153 GCA_038136655.1 Ilumatobacteraceae bacterium | reverse complement strand
CCGCAAGGCTGCTCCGAAGAAGGCTGCCAAGAAGGCTCCTGCACGCCGCAGGTGATCGACGAGATCCCACGGGATCGCGAGCGGGGCCTTCGGGCCCCGCTCGAGTCGTTTTCGGCCCAGCTTGCGGGCGTTCGCGGCCCGAGTTCTGTGGGACCTCGAGGTGGGACGTCTAGAGGTCGGACATCAGGTGGAACACCTCGGCGCCGTCGATGCCGAGTGGTGCGCCAAGTTCACTCGCGCGGCGACGTATCCGCGTCCGAAAGGCCTCGAGCCCCTCGCCGTCGACGGCGTGCATCGTTGACTCGAACTGGCTGAGGTGTGCCTCGAGAGCGGCGAGTTTCGTTCCGAGATGCGCGGCGACGTCCTCCACATGGTTCGGTTCGTCAGCCTCCCAGAGCAGGAGGTGCTCGGGACGGTGCGGCCGCAGCCCGTGCTCGGGGAAGAAGTGCGGATCGCGGGCGGCGACGATCCCCTCGCAGGCGAGACGACCGGCCTCCCGATGGTCGGGGTGCAGGCGATACCGCTTCCAGGGGTCATGGCCGAGTACCACGTCGGGTCGAAGTTCCCGGATCACCCGAGCAACTGCGGAGCAGGCTTCCCGATCGGCGGTCAGCTCACCGTCGATCCGGTCGAGGAACACCACCTCGGTGGCCTGACCCCCGTTGAGCAGACGATTCGCTTCCCGCTGCTCCTCGCGACGACGTCGAACGAGCTCGGCGGTGTCCGCCGATGCGTCCCAGGTGCCCTTAGATCCGTCGGTGCAGACGAGGTGCATGACCCGACAGCCAGCGGCTGCCCATCGGGCGAGCGTTCCCCCGGCGCCGAACTCGACATCGTCCGGGTGGGCGCCGATCGCGAGGGCCCGCTCGGGGGTTGGCAGATCCCGAGACCAACGGCTTGGATCAGCCGGGATGAGCGGAGGTTGCCCCGGATCGTTGTTCGACCGCGGGGCTGAACGATCATCCGATGACACGGATGCCCTCCCTGACGAGCAGCGCGGCCACCACGGGGTGGTCGAGATCCGCGCCGGTGTCGACGTCGAGTCCGAGTTGCGGATGGTGCACCACCCGAAGGACGGTACTCGTCGCGCGAGCCTCCACTTCGAGGCGTTCCACGTGGCGCGTGAATGAGTCGTGCCCGTACGCCGGAGTCGGTCGACAGTCCGGCTCGAGGAGCATCACGTTGGTGCCATCACCTCGACGATCGGGCACCAGCACATTCCCCGGTGAGGTGAGAACCGCTCCGAGCGCGCCTGGTTCGGCGAGATCGGCATGAACGATTGCGACGCGACCGACCAGACCGAGCAGCGCTTCGGAGATCGCCGAGTTGAGGTCGCCTCCGGTTACCCGCCGCGCCTCTACGCCAAGTGCGGTGGCCCAGGTCTCGATGCTGTCGTCCTCGCAGACGACATGAACTCGATGGCCGGCCAGCGCCTCGATCGTCCGGCGGGCGAGCACCTCGGCGAGCTTCCGCCGGCCGTCGGCATCGAGGCGTCGGGAGAGCCGTTGCTTCGCGTCGGAGAAGTCGCGCACCGGCACGAGCACATCGACGGGCGTCACCCGGCTCAGGCTACGAGCACCCGAAACAGCCGGTGCGGTCGGCGGTCGACCGGGCTTGACTGTCTGGGTGGTCGTCACCGGAGTGGTCGGAGGGCGGTGGCGCGCCGAGGTGACGCCCCGCGGAACGATCCGACCGCTCGATGGTTCGAGGGGACTTCGCTGGTTCGTCGCGGCCGAGGATCGGTGGCACGACCCCGAAGCCGATCCGACCGTTCGGCAGGAACTCCTCGACGGCACCCCAGTCACCCTCACGCGCTTGCGGGTACCCGGCGGAGACATCGTGCAGACGGTTCGCAGCGTTCCCGATGGGGGAGGCTTGACCGTGGTGTCGTTCGACAACGAGTCGCGGTCGGCGGTGGCCGTCGTCCTCGATCGACGTGATCTGGTGTGCGCTCGGATGCCCTCGATCGGTTTGCCGGAGGGCATCACCGTCGAGGGGGACCCGGCGGTGTTCCCCCTCGCTCATGGTTCCCGTTTGGAGGTGGCGCTCACCCATGGACGCGGTGCGGCATCGGTCGACCTCACCGCCCTTCCCGATCGCGATCGTGTTGCGGCCGGTTGGCGAGCCCAAATCGCCCGACTCGGCCGGGTCGAGCTTCCACCCGGTCGAGAGGGACATGGACTGGCTCGAGCGGCCTCCTACGCGCGGTGCGCGCTCCTCCTCGATGGCCCGGCGGACCCCGACGACGACCCGGCGGAGTTCCTCGTTGGGCTCGCTCAGATCGTGGGTCTCGGTGAGTCGGCCGACCCCTGGCTCGGGGAGGTCGTCGATGCCGTGGCCGCGCTGCTCCGACGCAACGATGGGCGCGACGAACTCGACTGGTCGGCGGCGATGGGGCTCACCGCGGCTCGCACGGTGCTGGAGCTCGCTGGCGAGGACCGGGCGGTGACCGACCTTCGTCGGGCGGTCGGTGGTCGTCTGATCGGACCACCACCGAGCCTCGAGGAGGTGGGGGACTCCGCGCTCGTGATCGCCCTGCTCGAGGACCGTCTCGCGCGACGTGGCGACGACTCGCTCGCGATATTGCCGCACGGCTTCCCCGCGGCGTGGCTTGGTCATCCACTCGAGGTGCACGACCTCGTTGTCGGTTCTGGCGGCCCGCTGTCGTTCGCTGTGCGTTGGCATGGGGAGCGCCCCGCTGTGCTCTGGGAGCACCAAGGCCTGCCATTGACATCGGGCGTCGACCCGGATTGGTCGAGCGCCGCGGAGAGCGGGGAAGCGCTCTGGGCCGCTCCCATCGTTGACCTAGGGTGACTGCGTGTCTCTCGACGCGAACCCGCTCCGCCTGACCGAGTGGACCTCCTGCGGGGGCTGCGCCGCCAAGTGGGGAGCGTCGCTGCTCGCCGATCTCGTGTCGGAGTTCCCCGTTACCGATGACGCCTCGCTCGTGGTCGGCCTCGCCCCCTTCGATGACGCCGCCGTCTACCGAGTCGGCGATGGGCTGGCGCTGGTGTCGACGACCGATTTCTTCCCGCCGTTGGTCGACGATCCTTCCGACTTCGGCGCGATCGCCGCGGCCAACGCTTGCAGCGACATCTTCGCGATGGGCGCTCGGGTGGCCATCGCCGTGAACGTCGCCGCCTTCCCCGAGCACTTCCCGCGAGAGGCGATCGCTGAGATCTTCGCGGCGGGTGCCGCCGTGGTGGCCGAAGCCGGGGGCACCGTCGCGGGCGGTCACACGATCCGAAACCCCGAGCCGATCTACGGGCTGGCCGTTCAAGGCATCGTCGACCCGGATCTCGCCCTCCGCAAGTCGGGTGCGCGCGCGGGCGACGTCGCCGTGCTCTCGAAGCCGATCGGCACCGGGCTCAGCCTCGCCGCCGGTTCGGACTCCGATCGTGCCGCGGCGATCGCTGGGATGCGAGCGATCAACCGCGCGGCCGCCGAACGGCTGATGGGCGCCCGTGAGGAAGTCGGCGGAGCGACCGATGTGACCGGTTACGGCCTGGCCGGTCACGGATGGGAGATGGCCGACCGGAGCGGTCTCCGTCTCGTGGTCGACACCCAAAGCCTCCGCGCCTATCCGGGCGCGCTCGAAGCTGCAGAGCGGGGCGTGCGCACCGGTGGCGATCCGCGCAACCGTGAGTACGTGGCTGATTCGCTCGACTCAACGGCCGATGCCGGCCCGGAGGCGCTCTGCTTCGACCCGCAGACCTCCGGAGGTCTGCTCGCTGCCGTCACACCCGAACTCGCCGACGACCTCGTCACCGAGGGATGGTGGCGGGTGGGCACGTTCGAAGACGGTGCACCGGGCGTCGTCCTGCGCTGATGGCCCGTCGCGACGCCGGAGTCGATCTCGAGCGGGGGTTCTGGGAGAACGGCCGGGTGGTCGTCGGCATCGATGAGGTGGGGAAAGGGTCCTGGGCTGGACCGCTGATGGTCGGCGCGGCGGTGATCCCCGCCGGGGAGCACCTCGCCGGCGTACGCGACTCGAAGGCGATGACCGAGCGCGCTCGAGAATCGATCTTCGACGAACTTGCCGACTGGTGCTCGCACTGGTCGGTCGGAAGTGCGTCGGCAGCCGAATGCGATCTCCTCGGGATGTCTGCGGCGCAGCGCCTCGCCTGTCGACGTGCCTTGGATGGCCTTGGCATCGAGGTGGATGTCGCGATCTCGGACGGGCGTTGGGACTTCGTGTCCCCGCTCGTCCCCGAGGTGGTCATGCGCGTCGGAGCCGATGCCGACTCGCTCAGCGTCGCTGCTGCCAGCGTCCTCGCGAAGGTCACTCGCGACCGCGAGATGCGGGCCCTCTCCAACCATCACCCCGGATACTCGTTTCAGTCCAACAAGGGCTACCCGTGTCATCTGCACCGGGCGGGGCTCGGTTGGTTCGGACCGTCGGTGGAGCACCGCCGGTCGTGGGCCTTCATGGATTCGGCGGTGCCGTGGACCGGTTCACCTCGCCTAGTGGCCGAGGCCCGCCTGTTCTGACGTTGCGCCGACGAGGCGTCGCGCGACGAGCGCAACCATGAAGACGATCACGTTCGCGAGGGCCATCGAGCCACCAGCGGCCGCGCGATGGTGGTAGCTGACCAGCAACCCGACGACGGATGCAGCGCAACCGAGCAGCACCGCGAGCGCCATGATGCTCACCACCCGCCGTGCGAGCAGCGAGGCGGTGGCCGGTGGGGCGATCAAGAAGGCGAAGACGAGGAGGCTCCCGACCGTCTCAAACGACGCGACGATCGCGAGCGCAACGAGAGCGAGGAGCAGAAGGTGGGTCGCTCGCGGATGCAGGCCGCCGAGCCGGGCTTGGAGCGGGTCGAAGGTGCTGACGAGGAACGCCCGGTGGCCGAGGGCGACCGTGACGAGCACGACGGCCGTCACGACCCCGAGTCGGGCGAGGTCGGTGCCGTCGACCGCGTTGATCGAGCCGAACAGGAATCGCGTGAGGTCGCCGGTCGCCGCTCCAGCCGACATGATCACGACGGCGAGGGCGAGGAAACCGACGAAGAGGACTCCGATCGACACGTCGTCGGGGAGGGGCGAGTTCTGCCTGATGAGCGCCACGCCGCCCACCATGGCGAGGGCGGCGATGATGGCGCCGATCGAGGTGTCGATCCCGATGACCCAGGCGATGGCGATCCCGGGCAGCACCCCGTGGGCGAGCGCATCCCCGAGGAAGGCGAGGCCGCGGAGAACGACCCAAGTTCCGATCACCGAGGTGCAGGCGACAGCGAGGACGGTGGCGAGCAGCGCTTCGCGCATGAACACGTTGTCGGCGAACGGCTCGATCCACCAGGCGATGGGGTCGGTCAGCCAGGTCATCGCACTGTCCCTGCGCGGTTCGCCATGATGATCACGCTAGGCCCGTAGAGGGCTCGGCGTGGTGGGTTCAGCCGAGCGCCTCGGCGATCGCGGTGGCGTTGCGACGCATCATCGAGAGATAGTCGTCGTCGGTGTCACGGAGGCTGCCGGTGTCGAGAGCGACCACCGTCAGGCCGGGAATCGCGTCGGCGAGGGCTTCGGCGTCGCGGGCCGAGGTCTGCTCCTCGGAGAACACCGTCGGGATGTCGAGCTCTTCGATCACCGCGGCCAGGTCGGCGAGGTCAGCGGGATTGGTCTCGGCGAGGGTGCTGAGCGAGGGGATGACGGTGCCGACGACCTCGAAGTCGTAACGGTTCGCGAAGTAACCGAATGCATCGTGGTTGGTGACGAGGTAGCGGGCGTCATCGGGAATCACCGCCAGCGTGGCGCGGATCTCGCCGTCGAGGGCCTCCAGCTCGTCGATGTAGTCCTGGCCGCAGGCCCGCACGGACGTGTCCGCGCCAGCGGCGATCGCGGCCTCGATGATGGCGGGCACCGCATCGGCGACCGAGAGGGGATCGAGCCAAATGTGAGGGTCCCCGCCGGAGTGGTCGTGGTCGTCATGGTCCTCCGACTCGTGCTCGTCGTGGTCGTCCGACTCGTGGTCGTCATTATCGTCCGACTCGTGGTCGTCCGACTCGTGGTCCTCGTGGTCGTCTGACTCGTGGTCGTCGTGATGTTCGTCATCCATCTCGCGGATCGCGACCGCCTCGGTCATCTCGATCACCGGAGTTCCGC
>JAYQAE010000024.1:0-9948 GCA_038136655.1 Ilumatobacteraceae bacterium | reverse complement strand
TCATCCATCTCGCGGATCGCGACCGCCTCGGTCATCTCGATCACCGGAGTTCCGCCATTCGCGACGGTTGCGAGGAGATCAGTGAGACCCTCCTCGAGCGCCAATCCGTTGGCGACGACGAGGTCCGCAGATTCGAGGACGGCCCGGTCGGCGAGGGAGGTCTCGAACGTGTGGGGGTCGGCACCGGGGGGAATCACCGCGGCGACATCGAGTCCACAGAGCGCCGCTGAGGTCACGTCTGCCCAGATGGTGGTGGTCCCAACCACCGCGAGCTCCGGGGGCGCGCTTGATTCCTCGGGGCTGCCCGCCGGGTCCGCGTCACCGGGAGTTGACGTGTCGCCGGAGCAGGCCGCGAGCGCGAGCGTCAAAGCCGCGGCGATGGCGATGCCCCGGGGGCGACCCCGTGAAAGAAGGGGAATGGCACGAGTAGGAACGGAAATCATTCGAGTGAGAATCACTCTCATTACGATACGCTTCCGACGTGGCATCCGCAACCCTTCACTCCGAATCGACCCACGCGGTTCACGCGGGGTTCGCGGCGATGGGCGTCTGTGTGCACCATGGCGCGACCGTCGCCCTCGCCCCCACCGATCTCGAGGTGGGCCCCAGCAAGGTGGTCGCCCTGGTCGGCTCCAACGGCAGCGGGAAGACCACGCTCCTTCATCTCATCGCGGGACTCCTCGAGCCAACCGCCGGATCGATCGATGCCATCGGGCGGGTGGCGCTCGTCGCGCAGCACCAGGCCCACCACCCGTGGATGCCGCTCTCGGTCGACGAGGTGCTGCGCATGGGGCGCTATCGGGGGCTCGTCCACCGCCTCGGGAGGGCCGACCGAGATGAGATCGACCGCGCCGCCGAGCGGTTGGAGGTTGCGCACCTCCGACGCCGCGCCTACGGCGCTCTCTCCGGCGGGGAACGCCAACGGGTGCTGGTCGCCAAGGCCGTCGCGTCCGGAGCCGACCTGCTGCTGCTCGATGAGCCGATCACCGGTCTCGATCTTCCGAGCCAAGGGCGCATCCTCGAGGTGATCGACGAGCACGCTCGTACCGGCGGCACCGTCGTCTTCTCGACGCACCATCTCGGCGAGGCCTCGCGGGCCGATCGGGTGGTGCTCATGGCGGGTTGCGTGCTCGCTGACGGTCGTCCCGAGGAGGTCCTCGTGCCCGAGCTGCTCGCTGAGGCGTTCGGGGGTCGAATGGTGCTCGGTGATGGCACCGCGGTCGTCGTCGACGAGCACCATCACGATCACGAGACCCCGTTCGTGGCCGCTGATCTGGCCGCGCACCTCGATCATCACGGACACCACCATGAGCATCCGCATGATGACGGCCCGACCGGAGGACGCGAATGAGCCGAGACACCGAGATCCACCGATTGATCCGAGTTCGCCTCGCCGAAGCCGGGCAGATCTACACCGGTAACCGTCGCGAGCTGGTTGACGCTCTCATCGAGATCGGTCGCCCGGTCACCCTGCCCGAGTTGCTCGATCAGTCACCGCGGCTTGCTCAGAGTTCCGCCTATCGCAACCTCGCGGTGCTCGCCGAGATCGGCATCGTTCGACGGCTCACGATCGGTGACGACCACATCCGCTTCGAGATCCACGAGGACCTCGCCGGTCACCACCATCACCTGGTGTGCGATGGATGCGGCACCGTGGTCGACGTCACCTTGCCCGAGGACGTGGAGCGCGGAATGGACTCGGGGTTCGATGCCGCGGCGACCGAGGCCGGATTCTCGGTGACGGGGCACAGCGTGGACATTCACGGCCTCTGCGCCGAGTGCGTGGCCTGAAGCAGTCAGACAACGGAGCGCTCGAGGAGCGCGACCACCGCGTCAGCGGATGGGTTGACCAACGCGACACCGTCAATGACGACGGTCGGCACGGTCTCGTTACCGCGGGCATGGGAGCGCACGACGGCGGCCGCTTCCGGGTCCTCCCAGATGTTGTGATCGACCGTCGCGATGCCGCGCTTGTCGAGTCCCCGGCGCAGCATCGAGCAGAACGGGCAGCCCGGTCGCCAGTAGTAGTGGACCTCAGGCGTCATCGCCGGACGCCTCGGATGCGGCGAACATGGCAGCGAGACGGTCGAGGGTGGCCTCGATGGCGCGAAGATTCGCTTTCGGGTACCCGGCGCTCTCAATGAACTTGGGTGAGCGGGCGGTCGACCAGTCGAAGGTC
This sequence comes from Ilumatobacteraceae bacterium, assembly GCA_038136655.1. GTDB lineage: Bacteria > Actinomycetota > Acidimicrobiia > Acidimicrobiales > Ilumatobacteraceae > Casp-actino5. The sequence goes on along the minus strand of JAYQAE010000024.1, from coordinate 7,769 downwards.
TCGGTCACCTCGCAGCCGCCCTCCACGGGCGCGATCTCGTAACGCCAACGGTGCTTGCCGAAGTGCGCCCAGGCGATCAGGCGGTCCTGCTCGAATTCGACCACTCGATTCGAGATTCGGTAGGGGAGCGGCCCCATCTTCATCGACATGCCGAACCGCGAGCCCATCTCGAGGCGGGTCGAGCTGGCGCGGCTCGACTGCACCATCCCCGAACCGTCGAACAGGGCGTGCTTGGACGGATCCTGCAGGAGGGCGAACACTTCGCTCGCGGGCGCGGCGATGAAGCGCGTTGCGGAGACGCGGCGCTCGGACATGTACGGGAACGTACCGGTGAGTGCGCCGGTTTGTCGCTCTGAGCAGGGACGAACTGAGCGAGGATCAGCCGGACTTCACACCGGCGAAACGTTCGACGTCGGCGGGATGCCCGGCGACGACGATGTGGTCGTTCGGTCCGAGCACGGTCTCGGCCTCGGCGTAGGTGAACTTGCCGCCGTCGGGCCTGATGCAGACCACGGTGACCCGGTAGTCGGCGCGAATGCCGGCGGATCCGAGCACCTGACCGGCGAAACGCTCGGGAACGGTCATCTGGGAGACGACGAACTCGTCCTCCTCTTTGAGGAGGCCGTTGGGGACATCGGTGTTCAACGGCACGTACTCCTCGAGCTTGCCGGTGACGAGGTGCGCGACACGCCGGCCCATCTCGGCCTCCGGAAACGTGACGTGATGAATGTTCAGCTTCGAGAGGATCTTGCCGTGCTCCTCAGTGATCGCCTTGGCCCACACGTTCGGAACGTTCAACTCAACGAGAAGAGCCGCCGTGAGCAGGCTTGCCTCGATGTTGTTTCCGATGCAGACGACCACGGTCTTGGCCTGGTCGACGCCGAGGACCCTGAGCGTTCGCTCATTCGTGGTGTCGCCGGTCGCCGTTGAGGCGAACTCGTCCTTGTGGAGTTCGACCAGGTCGGGGTCGCGGTCGATCGCGAACACCGAGTGGCCAAGGCGGGAGAGTTCCTTCCCTAGGGCGAGGCCGAACCGACCGAGACCGATCACGACGATCTCGCCTCGGTGCTCGAAGCGGGAACCGTCGAGCATGTTCTTCACGTTGTGGATGATTCGCTCAGCCAATGATCGGTCGCTCCTCCGGGAATCGGTATGGCAGGTCCACGTTACGCAGGGCGAGGGCGGTCACGAACGTGACCGGCCCGATTCGCCCAGCCAGCATGACGAACACGAGCAGCACCTGGCAGGCGGGCGGGAGATCGCCGGTGATGCCGGTGGACAGCCCAACCGTGCCGAATGCCGACGCCGCCTCGAACAGCGCCGGGGTGAGTGAGATCTCAGCGGCGGCCATGAGGATCAGCGCGGTGCCAATGACCAGTCCGACGGAGAGCAGGGCGACGGTGATGGCCTGGCGGATCAACCCTCGCGGAAGGCGCCGGCCGAAGGCGTTGACGTCGCGCTGTCCCCTTGCTTCCGCCCAGATCACAAAACCGAGCACGGCGAAGGTGGTCACTTTGATGCCGCCGCTCGTTGACGCTGGTCCCGCCCCGACGAACATCAGGGTGCTCATGAACACCTGGGTCGGTTCGCCGAGCGCGCCGATGTCGATCGTCGAGAAACCGGCCGTTCGCGCCGTGCCGCCCTCGAACCAGGCGGTGAGGATCTTCTCGCCGGCGGCCATTGGACCGAGGGTGTCGGGGTTGCCCCACTCGGCGATCGCGATGACGAGTGGGCCGAGCACGAGCAGGACGCTGGTGGTCGCCACGACGAGCTTCGTATGCAGCATCCATCGCTTCATGTTGAGATGGCCGCGGCGAAAGCCGAGATCCTTGTCACCGCGCACCTTTCGCGCGATATCGATGATGACCGGGAAGCCGAGACCGCCGACGATGAATCCGGCGCTCATGGCGAGCAGCACCGTCCAGTCGGTGGCGTATGGGATCAGGCTGTCGGAGTTCAGCGAGATGCCGGCGTTGTTGAACGCGGACACCGCGTGGAACACCGCGCTGTAGGCGGCGCGTCCGGGGGCCTCGCCGTAGGCGACGGTGAACCGCGCGAAGAGCACGACCGCGAGCACGCTCTCGACCGAGAGCGTGATCTGGGCGACGCGCTTCATGATCGACTTCAGGTCTCGATCGTCGATCGATCCGAGTTCGGCGGTGGTCAGCATCCGTTGGCGCAGGCTCATCCGGTGCGAGGCGATGATCGCGAGGATCGATCCGAGCGCCATGATCCCGAAGCCACCGATCTGGATGAGCGCCAGAACCACGAGTTCGCCGGTCAGCGAGAGCGCCGAGATGTCGAAGGTGGCGAGCCCGGTGACCGTCGCCGAGGAGGTCGACATGAAGAGGGCGGCGAGCAGGCCGGGATGGTCACCATCGGCCGCGATCGGCAGGCGCAACAACACCGTTCCGACGACGATCAGGGTGCTGAAGGCCGCCAGAACGAGTCGGGCCGGATTGCGGGTGGCCAGCACGAGTCGAGGCCGTGACACAGCGAGACGCTACCCCCGTGGTTCCCGCGGGCGTGTCGATGCCGAATCCGAGGTGGCGAGTCGATACGGGGGTGCCCGCCGGCAGGCCGCTAGTTTGTGCGCCCATGGGTCAGTTGGTGGGTGTCGTCGAGCGAGCGAGCGCTTCGCCCGGGGTGGTGCGATTCGAGACGAACCGCGCGCTGTCGGGCCAGGGTCATGAGCGGTACGCCTCGGTGGCCGACGCCTGGGGCGTCCGCCCGACTGACGAGCTCGCTCGCCGACTCTTCGCGACGGGACGCGTCTCCACCGTGCACGTCTACGCCAACATCGTGACCGTCGAGCTCGAGCGTGGATCGACCTCCGAGGGCCTGGCCGACGTCGTGCGCGACCTGTATCAGTACTGGTTGCCCGGTGTGGAGCCACCGACCTTCGAGGATCTCGTCCCCGACGCCCCGGCGGCTGCCGTCGCCGAGGGTGATGCGAGCGATCCATGGGCGGCCGCCGCGGCCCTGGTCCCGCCGCATCTCCTTGAGCGGTCGAAGGCGGCGCGAGCGCGCTTGAAGGGCTGATCCGCCGAGAGATGGCATCGGGGCACAGTCACGCAGGCGGTCGCCCCCAGCCGTAGTTTCCGAGAAATGGTCCGCGACGAGGGTCTCACGCTGCACGAGGCGGCATCCGAACTCGGCGTCCATTACATGACCGCCTATCGGTACGTGCGCCTCGGTCAGCTCGATGCGGTCAAGCGCTCGGGCACGTGGCGGGTGTCGCGCGCGGAACTCGACCGGTTCCGAGCGGAACCATCCGACCAGCCTGCCGATCGCGCCTCCCATGGCCCCCGCGGGCGGGTCGACTGGGGTCAGAGGATGCAGTCCCGTCTGGTCGCTGGCGACGCGGGAGGGGCGTGGACCGTTGTCGAATCGGCTCTCGCTGCGGGTTCCACCCCGGCTCGCGTCTACACCGAGGTGATCTCGCCAGCGCTCGTCAACATTGGCGAGCGTTGGGCGGCCGGCGAGCTCGACATCTCCGTCGAGCACCGCGCGACCGGCATCGTGCAACGGATCATCGGCCGCCTTGGACCCCAGTTTGTACGACGGGGCCGCTCGCGAGGATCGGTGGTGATCGGCGCGCCGTCCGGAGAGCGTCACGGCCTCGTCGTGTCGATGCTCTCCGACCTGGTGCGCGCCGCCGGTTGGGAGGTGTCCGACATCGGCGCCGATTCCCCGGCATCGTCGTTCGTGTCAGCCGCTCGCGAGACGGCATCGGTGGCGGTCGTGGTCTCGGTGACCCATGCCGATTCCCTCGAGTCGTGTCGTGACACCGTGCTCGCGATCCGCGATGCTGAGCCCGACCTGCCGGTCATCGTCGGGGGGCGGGGCATCGCCTCCCGCGCTGTTGCCGCGTCGGTCGGAGCGGATCACCACTCAGCTGGGCTCGACGACCTCCTCGACCTGCTCGACGAGGTCGCTGCCAGCACGCGCAGCGCCTGAGGGCTCAGGCCCGCAGATCCCACTCGGCGCCGTCGGCGGTGTCGCGCACCTCCACGCCGTGGGCATCGAGACGGTCCCTGATGAGATCGGAGGTCTCGAAGCGACGCTCGGCCCGCGCCGAAGCCCGCAGCTCGAGCAGGGTCTCGATCAGCGGTCCGACCACGGAGCGCGGATCGGCGAGACCTCCGACGGCGGCGTCGCCGAGGCGGGTCACCATCGATCGCAGCACCTGCCGGGCGCGATCGGTCTCGTCGCTCTGGAGGGTGTCCGCCGACCACGCCCAGATCGAGTGCTCGAGCGACAGCATGACCGCGGTAGCTGAGGTGGCGTCCCCGGCGGCGAGGGCGGCGGTGAACGCCGCATCGGCGCGATCGGCCTCCTCGCCGAGCGACGTCGCCACCGTGTCCGAGGGAGAAGGGTCAGAGGGCGAGCGTTGCTCGGTGTTCGCGCTCCGCTCGGAGTCGATGGGCGTCGGGGCCGATGCTGAGGTGCCCCTGATCGATCTCGCGACCGCGCCGCGATCGGTGAGCACCCCGAGGTCCAAGACGCTTCCGCTCGGGTGGTGCCGTGACTGTCCATCCACCCGCAGCGTGACGCCGCCGTTACCGGTCACCTCCGCCGACCCAGCATCGATATCGATGATGAGTCCGGTGTGCTCGTCGATCCCGAGCACCCAGGCGCGATCGGGGAGCATCGCCTCCATCGCGATCAGTCGTCGCTCACCGAGGTAGCAGAAGCGAGTGTCGTGATGGCCGCCCTCGGCGTTGTCGTAGTGCGGGATGACCGTGGCATCGATGCCGATCGTGGAGAGCAGGTCGAGTCCCTCGGCCCAAAAGGGCTCGTGTCCGCACTTGTAGATCTCATAGACGGGAACGGTGGCGACACCGAGGGTCAGCGCGGCAGCCGAGGCGAACACGACCACCCCGCCGCGGTCGAGTTTCGAGCGCAGCACGCCCGGCACAGCAGAGTCGCGCCACTGCTCGACCGCATAGGTCGGCGAGCCCGGACCGGCGAAGAGGTAGTCGCTGCGCCGCAGGGTCTCGAGGCCTCGCTCGACGGCGAGACCATCGGCGCCGATGATGCGGGTGAGACCGGCGACGGCGAGGTCGACGTCGATCGACTCGGCGAAATACGCGACGGCTCGTTCGGCCAGTTCGGGCGCGTTCTCCTGGAAGCCGTAGGGGGTGTCGAGCACCGCCGCGGTGACGTTGGCGCGCACTCGGCCAGGGGAGGGTTCAAGGCGGGCCGCGAGTCGACGGTGGGTCGAGACCATCGTCGGGGCGGTCTCGCCCGAGCCCATGAGCGTGAGGACGCGGGGGAGCGACATGAGACCAGTCTGGCGAGGAGGGCTGGGTCGTGGCCAACAGGGCCCGGATCGACTCGCCTTGATCGTATCGAACACCTGTTCGATACGATCAGCGCATGAGTATCCCGAACGAGTCGCATCTGGCGCCCTCCGCTCTCGCCGTCCCGCTTCAAGACGCAGCTTCACCTCATGGCATCGAGCGGCTCGGTGCTGCCCGTCTCGCCACCGAGCGCACCCTCCCGCTCGATCCCGTCCTCGGTGCCCTGCTGGGTTCCGAGGGTCTCGTCAGGGGGCAGGCGGTGGCCTGTCGGGGGCCGGCAGCTCGCTCCCTGGCGATCGCCGCCTCGGCGAGCGCGGTGGTCCTCGGCTCATGGATCGCCGTGCTCGGAGTCGACGACCTCGGTGTTGAGGCCGTCGCCGATGCCGGTCTTCCACTCGAACGACTCGTGCGGGTGCGTCCCGGCAGCGACGGGGTGCGGGCTTGGGCCGACCTCTGCCTCGCCGCTCTCGACGGGTTCGAGTTGCTCCTCACCTCGCCACCCGGTCGCGTGCCTGCTCCGTTGGCCACAGCGATCCGCCGTCGACTCCGATCCCGGGCGGGCTGCCTGCTCGTCATCGGTGACCCGCGCGGTCTCGAGGTCGACGTCGAGCTCTCGTCAGCCACCCCGTCGTGGCAGGGCATCGGAACCGGCACGGGCCGCCTCGCCGATCGGAGCATCGAGGTGCGGGCCTCGGGGCGACGCGTACACCGCGGGGGTGTCGCATCGGTCTCGCTTCCCGGGCCCGACGGTCGTCTGCGCGCTCCGGAGGTGGTCTCCTCCAGCCGGATCCGCGCGGCGGTCTGATCACGTGACGGTCGGCGTCCGCACCATCACCATCCGGTGGTCCGACTGGCCGGTGTCCGCGCTTGGACACCCTCCGGGGCGTCCTGCCGCGGTCATCGTCGCCAACCGCCTGATCGCCGTCTCCCCGGGCGCAGCCGAGTTCGGGGTGGGCGTCGGCGAACGGCGACGCTCCGCACTGCGCGCCTGCCCTGACCTGCTCATCGTCGATCGCGATCCCGCGCTCGAGTTGGCCGCCTTCGAGTCGGTGCTCGAGATCCTCTCCGGGTACGCCCCCGGTGTCGAGTTGGTTGAACCCGGACACATCCGTCTCCCCGCCCGCGGGCCGTCGCGTCTCTTCGGGGGTGAGCGAGCCTTGCTTGATCGCCTAGCTGTCGATCTGGCGGAGGTGCGACCCGCTGGATGGTCACCGCCTGGTGTCGGGGTTGCCGACGGTCGAGCGCTCTCCGCGCTCGCGACCCTCGTGTCGATCACCGCCGGTCATCCGGAGGTGGTTCCCTCCGATCGCTCACCGGATCTCGTCGCGGGTTTGCCGGTGTCCTGGCTGTCTGAGATCGGAGAGGTTCCGGTCGACTTCGTCTCGCTCCTCGATCGTCTCGGTATCCGCCGCCTCGGTGAACTGGCGGCGCTCGCGCCTTCCGATGTCGTCTCGAGGTTCGGTCCGATCGGCCTGCACGCCCACCGGTTGGCCAACGGCATCGATGAGCGCCCGGTCAACACCGTGGTCCACGAGTCGACCAGTGCGGTGGAGTTGGCTGTCGACGAACCCATCCACGATGCGTCGGCGGTGGTCTTCGCTGTTCGCGAGCGGGCCGAGCGGTTGATCTCCGAGGTCGCTGCATCAGGTCGGGTCTGTGTCGCGGTCCGCGTCACGATCGAGACTGAGCATTCCGAGCGGAGCGAGCACTGCTGGTATCGGGAGGAGGGCTTGTCGGCGGCCGCGGTCGTCGATCGGGTTCGGTGGCAGGTCGACGCCTGGACCCGCCGACCGGGTGCGATCACCTCTGGGGTGGTGCTGGTTCGACTCGCCGCCGAGCAGGTGCGGCCCGACGAGGGTTCTCAAGAGGGGCTCTGGGGAGGGCGCTCCGAGCGCGACGAGGCCGCCCTTCGCGCCGTCACCCGACTCACCTCCCTCGCCGAGGGTGGGGCGGTCGAGGTGCCGGTGTGGTCCGGTGGTCGCTCGCCGGCCGACCGTCACCGGTGGGTGCCGGCCGACACTGTCGATCTCCTCGACGCCGCCCGAGTGTCGCGCGATGCCGCTCCCTGGCCCGGAGCCCTGCCGGCGCCGGCGCCGACGGTCGTCCACCGCGACCCTCCCGAGGTCCACCTTCTCGACATCTCAGGTGAGCCGGTGCTCGTGACCGGCCGGGGCGAGATGAGCTCGGCTCCCCACGAGTTGGTTGATCGGACGGGGTCGCGCCGAATCGTTGCTTGGGCGGGGCCGTGGCCGCTGCACGAGCGTTGGTGGTCGCCGACGGTGAGGCGCTCGGCCCGGCTGCAGGTGGTCCTCGACGATGACAGCGCGCACCTGGTGGCGGTGCAGCGTCGGCAGTGGTCGATCGAGGCCACCTATGAGTGATCCCGGTACGGTCGCCGCCATGGAGGGAGCCGCTTCCGATCCGCTCCGGCACCGGTTGGCGCGGGAGGTCTGCGCCGAGGTG
>JAYQAE010000023.1:0-16278 GCA_038136655.1 Ilumatobacteraceae bacterium | reverse complement strand
CCGAACGAGAAGTTGCCGAGCATCTCGAAGAACACGAGATGGCGCTTCGTGCGACCGACGTCGTCGAGGTCGTTGTGCTTACCTCCGGCTCGCGCGCACTTCTGCGAACTCACCGCCCGCGAGTAGGGCGGCACCTCGTCACCCACGAAGTAGGGCTTGAACGGCACCATTCCCGCGACGGTGAACATGATCGACGGGTCATGAGGGATCAGGCTCGCCGAGTCGACGACGGAGTGTTCGCGCTCACGGAAGAACTCGAGGAAGGAGGCGCGCAAGCTGTCGGCGGTGACCGAGGAGAGGTTGAGCGGGCTGGACATCGGAGTGCTGATCCTACCGACGCCGGTACCCTCGGCCCCGTGGCGAGCCCCCAGGCCTCACGACCGGGAACCGAACCCGTCGACGACATCGACGACGTGCACGAATGGATCTCTTTCGGCGACTCGACCGAGGACCGCACCTGGATGTTCGACGCCACTTACCTGCGCTCGAACCATCGCTGCATCTACGGCGAGGGGTGTCAGGGGATCCTCGACGACGACGCGACCGACATGGCCCAGGGATGCTGCAGCTATGGAGCGCACTTCGTCGACGACGATGACGTCCAAAACGTCGTACGGGCGTTCACCCGTCTCGATGCCGATGTCATGCAGTTCCACGCCAAAGCCGTCAAGAAGGGGTTTCTCGCCGCCGGTGACGACGCCGACGACGGCTCACCGGTGACCACGACCCGACTGGTCGACGATGCCTGCATCTTCCTGAACCGGCCGGGATTCCCCGCCGGGGCTGGCTGTTCACTGCATATCGCGGCGATGCGAGCCGGCGAACGCCCACTCGACTGGAAACCCAACGTCTGCTGGCAGGTCCCCATCCGACTCGAGCACTCCACCGACGACGAGGGGCACGTGATCTCTCGCCTCCGAGAGTGGAAGCGGCGCGACTGGGGTGAGGGCGGTTCCGAGTTCCACTGGTGGTGCACCGAGGCCATCGAGGCCTTCAGCGGATCCGACCCCGTCTACATCGCCTCGCGTGACGAGATCGTGGAACTGGTCGGTCGCGAGGTCTACGACCGGATGGTCACGTACCTCGAACGCGCCCACTGGGTGCCCGTCGAGCACCCAACGGTGCGGCGAGGCGACATCGGCCGAAGCTGACGTCGGGACGACGGACGTCAGTCGTCGCTGTCGTCGTCGTCGTCGAAGGTGACGCCGTACTTCTCAGCGAGCGCGGCGTACTCGTCATCGTCGTCGGAGTCGGCGGCCTCGTCGGAACGCGGCGAGCGATCGCCAAATCCGAGATCAAAGGCTCCGGGCCCTGCCTGCTTCAATTTCCTCGCCTCTTCGAAGCGACGGTGTCGACCCTTCTTCACAGTCGGGCTCCCAGGTGTTGTGACGTTGGTGCGATTAGAACCGGCCGGCCATCGGGGGATGCCGACGCAGCGCGGTCACCCTACCGCATCGATAGCCACGAGACGCAGACCACCCGAGCGATCGAAGGTGAGCGCCGAGCGGCCCTCCACCAGGGATCGGATGCCGTCTCCGAGCAGCTCGGCCCGCCACCCCGAGGCCAGCCTCGACTCGGGATCCCCCGAGAGCAGGGAGACCAGGTCAGCCCGAGTGGCGAGCAGAGCGGTGTCGATCGCCTCGTCGCGCGCCATCTGGCTGACCCAGGCGGAGACCAGGGCCACAGCGGGGCGAAGGTCGCGCCCGAGCTCGTCGCCACCGGTCGGAGCCTGCGGAGGGTCGTTGGCGAGCCCGCGCTCGACCGCTGCCAACAACTCGGTGGCGACGACCCCCTTGGTGTGCCGTCCATCAACACCTCGGGCCTGGGCGAGATCGCGCTCATCGCGGGGCTGGCGTTGCGACACACCGAGCACCGCAAGATCAGGCAGCACCTGTCGGACCGGCACGTCGAGCGCCATCGCCCGCCGTTCTCTCCATGCCGCCACCTCTTGGGCTACCGCCCGGCCACGGGGTTTGAGTGAGCGGACATCCTTCAACCGAAGCCAGGCTTGCTCGGGCTCGGAGCGGACAGCGTTCCGGGAGGCAAGTTCGTCACAGGCCTCGGCGACCCAGCCGAGCCGCCCTCGATCATCCAGACGGGCGACCAGACGCTCGCGCACCTCGAGCAGGTGAGCCACATCAGAGGCCGCGTACGAGCGTTGGGCCTCGGTCAGAGGGCGACGCAGCCAGTCGGTCAGGCGATCCCCCTTCGCTGGGGTCACCCCGAGCTCGGCACTCAGCAAGCTGACCAGAGACGGCGTCCCGTAACCGAGGAAGCCGCCCGCGATCTGTGTGTCGAAGAACTGAGTCGGAACACTGCCGACCGCGTGAGTCAGCACGTCGAGGTCCTGCTGGGCGGCATGGAACACCGCTTCGACTCCGCTCGCAAAAAGGTCTGCCATAGCGACGACATCGACGGCGAGCGGGTCGATGAGCACGATGCGATCGGCCCACGCAATCTGAACTAGCGCGAGCGCGGGGAAGTAGGTGCGCTCGCGGTGGAACTCGGTGTCGATCGCGTAGCGGTCGACCCGGGACAGTTCGTCGAGGACAGCCTCGAACGTCGCTTGGTCGTCGACCCACTCGTGGGTCGTGGCGGTCACGATCCGCCCGAGGAGACCGGTCGGCCGGAAGCGACCCACGCCATGATCCCGCCCTCGACGTTGACTACCTCGGCGCCTTGCGCGGCAACGAACTCACAGGCCCCGATCGATCGTCCACCCGAACGGCACATCACGTAGACCGGCGCATCGGATCGGAAGGCCTCGAGGTTGTCGGGCACGGTCGACAGCGGGATGAGGGTGGCCCCGTCGATGCGCATCTCCTCGAATTCAGCGGGCTCCCGCACATCGATGAGTCGGGCGCCTGACGCGAGCGCCGCCTCGAGTTCTTCAACAGTCACATCGCGGACAGCCATGGACTCGATCCTAGGAGCGGGGCCCTCCTCACCTGCATGTGTCCGTCGCCACAGTTCGAGGTCGTCGTGGCTATCGACATCCACCACCGCTTCGTGATCAACCTGGACCTCGGCGACCCTGAGGGAGCGGAGCAGATCCATCGCCGACCGTTGACCGGCCGCGACCGCTCGCTCCACGGCGGGAAGGGAGGAGAGGTTCCACCGCGCCACCAGCGGTTGACGGCGGTCAGAACGCGCGACGGACACGTCGACGCTGGGATCTGCGCCCGCCGCAGCCACGAGTTCGAGCACCTCGGAGTCGACCCCCGGCAGATCGCAAGCGACCACGAGAACATCCGATCCGAGCGCACTCAAGGCTGTCGCCACTCCGCCGAGGGGCCCTTCCCCGGGCCATCGGTCAGGGAGCACCTCGCCGGAGAACTCGACGAGTTCCATGGAGTCGCCGCCGACCAGACGAACACTTCGGCATGGCGCCACGGCGGCGAGCACCGGCTCGATCAGGCGACGGCCCCCGATGTCGACGAACGGCTTGCGTCCGCCGATCCGACGGCCGGCTCCGCCGGTGAGCACCACGGCGTCGAGGACGCGCAGCGTCGGGAATACGTCCCCCAATTCAGGCTCCACCCGAGGCGATCTCCCCGAACTCCGCCGGCACACCCGTCGGGTCGAGTTGGAGCAGGAAGAGAGCGCAGCGCTCCGCCTCGTCGGCCTCTCCGATCTCGGCTGCCCGGCGCTGGAGGCCGAGCAAGCACCGGAGAAACCCGTGATTGGATGGGGCGTCCCACCGAACGTACCCCGACCCCCGCCAGCCATTCGCCCGGAGGGTGTCGAGGCCGCGGTGGTAGCCAACTCGGAAGGCGGCGTATGCCTCGATCGCATCGCGGCCGAGCCCGCCGAGCTCGGCCCAACCATCGAGTGTGCGCGGATGTTCGGCGACGAAGGCCGCCACGGCCGACCGCCGCGACTCCGGGTCGGCAGCGAGTGCCTGCGAGAGAAGATGACGCTCGGCAGCACCGAGCGGCGGAATGACGGTCGAAGGCAGACCAGTGGACAAGCCGATCGGTTGGGTCGAGGGGTCGCTCACCAGCCCATTCTGGCCGATTGCGCCCGAGCATCACCCCGATGAGGCCGCGATACAGATGCCGCCGACTCGATGACCTCCCCACCTAGGGTGACCGCCATGTCCGCCATCGGCGCTCTCATGGCGCTTGACCTCGATCAGGCGCGAGCCCTCGGCACGGCGGCGCCGATCGGCCTCCTCGTCATCGCCGCGATCGCGGTGCTCGCCGTGCGTGCGGTCGTGAAGAAGATCGTGCTCGGTCTCTTACTCACGGCGATCGCCCTCGCAGCTTGGACACAGCGCACCGCTCTCGATGACTGCGTCGAGCGCGTGCGAGAAGCGGTCGGCTCGTCGGACACCATCGCTGAATGCGGCTTCTTCGGCCAGCAGATCGACGTGCCGGTGACGCTCGCACCCTGAGCTCCCCCATGGTCAGCACCGCATCAGCCGCTACCCGACCGCCATTCGGGCCGACGCTGGCGGCCCTCACCCTCGGCAAGGCCACGTCCAACGCCGCCCTGCGCTGGATGTCGCCGTTCCTCCCGACCCTCAGTCGAGCCTTCGACGCAAGTGTCGGCACCCTGACCGGGATCATGGGAGCCGCCGAGCTCGCCGGTCTCAGCACGACGTTGACCGGAGGTGCCCTCGACCGGGGCCGACATCGCACTGTCTTCCTCGGGGCGCTCGGACTGGTGACCGTGTCATCGATCGTCGCGCTCGTTGGCACCGTCTGGGCCTTCGCCCTCACCGTGGTGCTTTTGATTCTCGGTGTCTCCAACCTCACGGTCGCCGGCCTCGCACTCATCGGCGACCGGGTCGATTTCTCTGCCCGCGGCCGCGCGGTCGGCACGTACGAGACGTCGTGGGCCCTCTCGCTCCTCGCGGTCGCGCCCCTTCTCGCGATCCTCATCGACCGATTCGGATGGCGTGCCGCCTACCTAGCGCTCGCTTGCACCACCGCCCTCGGAATGCTCGTCGTTGCCCGCTGGGTACCGACCCCGCCAGATGCCGGTTCGCTCCGACGACGCGCTGACGCCGTGGTCGAACGCGCCGCGCCTCTCCCCCGCGCCGCTTGGGCGGCGCTCAGCTCCGCTGCGCTCATCTCCGCCTCAGGACTCAGCGTCTTCGTGATCTCGGGGGCATGGCTCGAGGAGCGATTCGCTCTCGCAACCGGGGGGCTCGGTGTGGTGGCCACCGCCATTGGAGCGGTGGAGTTGGCTTCCTCCGGCTCCGTCGCCCTCGCCGCCGATCGGCTGGGGAAGCGTCGCGCTGTCGCGGCCGGAGGCGTCGTGCTGTTGGCCGGAGCCGGGGTGATGTGGCTCGCCGACCGAGCGACAGGGTCGACTGCCGGGGTCGTCGCGCTCGGCGTGACGGGGCTCCTGCTGCTGATCATGGGGTTCGAGTTCGGTTTCGTCTCATCGCTGTCGCTGATGACCGAAGCGGCTCCCGAGGCTCGCGGCCGCGCGATCGCTGTAGGCAACGCCATCGGCACCGTCGCACGGGCGCTCGCCCTCGCATCGAGCGGTCAACTCTTCGAGTGGTTCGGTGTGTCGGGCCCGCTCGTGTTCTCGACCATCGCGATGGTCGGCGGGCTCGGCTGCCTCATCCTCTCCCGACGCTGAGGCCGTCGACATTGAGGTGCGCGAGCCACGCCTCCGCGACCTCATCAGGGTGGGTGTTCGGCCCGAAGTGACGGGCGCCGGGAATTTCGAGCGATCTCGCTTCGGGGAGCATCCCTTCCAGTTCGCGGGCCGCGCGACGATGGTGGTCCGCGCCACGCGAGCCGCACATCGCCAGCACAGGCACCGAGATGTCGCCGGCATCGAAGGCCGGACGCTCCCGCAGGTCGGCGAGCTCCCCGACGAGGGCTCGGCCCTCCGCCCGCCGTTCAGTTCGCGTGCGCGGAGGGAGCCGCTCCCAACGGTCGTCGCCAATCAGACGACGCATGAACCGCTCCGCCGCGTCGTCGGTGTCAGCAACCGGCTGGCCGTCGACGTCGACCAGCAGGTTCGCGCTGCCCGACGGCCACCAAGGTGTCCAGGAGAGCGGCGGTTCGAACACCGCGATACTCGCGACACGGTCACCGAGCCGCCGAGAGGCGGCTAACACCACGTCGCCGCCGTAGCTGTGCCCGAAGAGGTGGACTGCTCGATCGGGCAGGTGGAGGTCGAGCACGGCGACTAGATCGTCGACGTTTCCGGCGAGGGTGAAGGGTCCGGAGTGCGCCCGGGACCGTCCGTAGCCGCGCCGATCGAACCGGACCACGCGCGCGGCGTGATCGACTCGACGTGCGAGGCGCATCATTCCGGTAGACCGATCCATCGATCCGTGGACGATGCAGATTGCCGGGCCGTCGAGCGGACCGGAGACCGTCGACCAGATCCCTTCTGCGGCGATCGGCTCCGGGTGCGATTCCGGCATCGAGTCAGCCGACCCTGACGATGCGCAGCACATCGGCCGCGGCCTCGCTGGCTCGATCAGGAGCCCCGGCCAACACGAGAACCGTGTCGCCGTGGGCGACCCTTCCCCACCGAACGGCGGTCTCCACCGCGTACCAGACCATCTCGTCAGTGCTCGAGTAGGTGTCGACGGGGATCGGGTCGACACCCCATGACAGCGACATCGCCCTCACCGTCGAGGGCTCCGGAGACAGACCGATCAGGGCGGCGGTCGGCCGGAAGCGCGCCATCGCCCGGGCGGTCCTCCCCGACCTCGTGCAGCACAGGATCGCGGTGGCCTCGGTGTCGCGCGCAGCGAGGGACGCCGCGTGGCTGAGCGCCGCGGTGATGCGGTCGGTGGTCGAGTCCCACCTCGTGCGTTGGGTACGTCCGAGCCGATCCGCCCACGCGCGGTAGCCAGCCTCCCGCTCGGCTCGCTCCGCGATCGCCGCCATCTGACGCACGACGGCCACCGGGTCGTGGCCGATTGCGGTCTCGCCGGAGAGCATCAGGGCATCGGTGCCATCGAAGACCGCGTTGGCGACATCGCTCACCTCCGCCCTCGTCGGCGACGGGGCGGTGACCATCGACTCAAGCATCTGCGTGGCGGTGATGACCGGCACGCCCCGTTCGACGCACTCTCGGATGATCGCCTTCTGCAGATGGGGGACGTCTTCCAATGGGCAGTCGATCCCGAGGTCGCCGCGGGCAACCATCACGGCATCCGCTGACTCGACGATGGCGACCAGATCGCTCAATGCGGCGCTGGTCTCGATCTTCGCGACGAGCGAAGCTCGCCCGGCCACGACGGCTCGCACCTGCTCGAGGTCGGAGGCGGCGCGCACGAAGGACACGGCGATGAACTCGACCCCCGCGGAAGCCATCGCCTCGGCGAGCACGAGATCCTCCTCGGTCGGTGTCGTCAGACCGAGCCGCTCCGACGACAGGTGGACCCCGGGCGCGCCCTGAGCTCGACCACCCGTCTCGACCCGGGCGAGTATCGAACCTGCCGACACCTCGGCGATGCTGAGCGAGATCGCGCCATCGCCGAGCACCACTCGGTCACCGACGACCATGTCGGCGAGCAGGTCCGGATAGTCGACCCGGATCACCCCCGCGTCGCTCGGGCCCGCCCCCTGCTCGAACCGGACGAACGCTCCGGCGGAGAGCGCAACGCCCCCGTCAGGGAAGCGTCCGCAGCGGATCTTCGGGCCCGGCAGATCAGCGAGCACGGCCACTGGACGGCCGGTGGCCTCCGCCGCCTCGCGAACCACCGAGAGCCGCTCGAGGTGCTCGTCGAGTTGACCGTGCGAGAGATTGAGGCGGACCACATCGGCCCCGGCGGAGAACATCTCCTCGAGCAGGGCGCGCTCGGTGCACGACGGCCCGACGGTGGCGACGATCTTGGTGCGACGGCTCACATCAGCGTTCTAGCCGATCAGTTCCCGAGAGGGGTCGACCCCGCCCGGGTGTCCGATCCCGTCGTGAAGCGGCGAGACTCAGCGGTCGATGGGTGCGAACGAACGAGATGACACGACCGACCCGAGTGGCGACCTCCGGGCGTTCCTCGATGCCTCACCGTCGCCGTTCCACGCCGCCACCGAGGTGGCGCGAAGGTTGGCCGCGGTGGGGTCGGTCGCCGTCGCTGACGACGCGCGACCCGAGGGCGATGCGATTCGACGCGGGCACGTCGTCGTCGACGGCGCAATCGTCGCCTGGGTCTCCGCCGCCGAAGCGGCGCCGAATGCCTTCGAGATCGTCGGCGCGCACACCGATTCGCCCGGACTCAGGCTCCGTCCGAGGCCCGACGCCGAGGTGGAGGGCTGGCATCTCCTCGGAGTGGAGGTCTACGGCGGGATCCTGAACAACTCGTGGCTTGACCGAGACCTCGGAATCGCCGGTCGGGTCGTCGACCGCGAGGGGCGCTCGCTCCTCGTCGATATCCGCGAGCCGATCGCCCGCGTGCCGCAGCTCGCCGTGCACCTCGACCGCGGGGTGAACGATGGACTCGTGCTCGATCGCGAGCGCCATCTCCGCCCGGTGTGGGCCACCGGCGGCTCCTCGATCGACTTCACCCACTGGCTCACCGAGCGGATCGGCCGAGAGCCGCGCTGGTGGGAGCTCGGACTCCTCGATGTGCAGCCGGCCGCGGTGCTCGGCGCCGACCGTTCACTCCTCGCCTCCGGCCGTCTCGACAACCTCGTCTCGTGCTGGGCGGCCACCGAGGCCCTCGTATCGGCTACCCCCCGTCCGGGCTCGATCGCCGTGATGGTGCTCAACGACCACGAGGAGGTCGGATCCGCGAGCGCGACCGGAGCGGCGGGTCCGCTGTTGGAACGGGTGCTGACGCGGGTCACCGCTGCCCACCTCGACAACCCGAACGCTGCCAGCGCGACGATGGCGGACGCCCTGGCGCGCTCAATCTGCGTTTCGGCCGACAACGCCCACGCGATCCATCCCAACTACCCGGAACGTCACGAGCGCGCTCACGCCCCGCTCGTGAACCGGGGACCGGCGGTCAAGGTGAACGCCAACCAGCGCTACGCCACCTCGGCTACCTCCGCCCACCGGTTCACCTCGGCCTGCGACACCGCTGGTGTCCCCTGGCAGGTGTTCTCATCCCGAAACGACATCCCCTGCGGCTCGACGATCGGGCCGATCACCGCGACCCGGCTCGGCATCGACACGGTTGATGTCGGTGTGCCGCAATTGTCGATGCACTCCGCGCGAGAACTCTGCGGCGTGAACGATCCCGTCTATCTCCGAGACGCCCTGCGCGCGCTCTGGTCGGACCGCTAACTCAGCGCGATCACGACGACCGAATCAGCGCGACTCAGCGAAGCCGCTCGTCACTCCGGGTCATACGACCAACCGACCCGGGTCATCGCCAGATCGAAGAGACGTTGGAGCTCAGCGTGCAGTCGCTCGGACTGCTCGGCCAGCACCGGCCGCGGCACCCGAGACCCCTCGGGCAGCTCGCCGACCTCGGGCACGATCGGTCGACCGATCTCAACGTGGACCTTGCGCGGGAACACGAACCGTGCTCCCTTCGGCATAACCCGCTCCGACCCGGCGATGCCGACCGGAATGATCGGCACCCGGGCCTTCAGAGCGACGTAGACCGCCCCGTCGAAGAGCGGCTGAACGACCGGTCCCTGCTTGCGCTCCCCCTCGGGAAAGAGCACCATCGGCTCGCCGCCCTCGAGAAGCTCCACCGAGCGTCGGAGTGCTTCGCGGTCCGCGGTGCCTCGGGTCACCGGGATCGCCCCGAGGGCCGAGAGCACCCAGCCGACCCAGCGGACCTTCCACATCGAGTCCTTGCCCATGAACCGCAGGCGACGAGCCGTCACGCAGCCGGCGATCGGCGTGTCGACATACGACCGGTGGACCGGCGCGAGCACGAATGCTCCCGTCGCGGGGATGTTCTCTCGACCGACGATGGTCATTCGCGTGTACGAGCGGGTGATCACCGCGACGAGGAATCTCGCCACCCGGTAAAACGCCAGCGACGCCCGCGAGGAGCCGACGACAAACGAGTCGGGTCGACTCACCGGTCACCACCAACAGCTCGTGCCTCGACCTCGCCGACCACGGCCGCAACCACCTGATCGATCCCGAGATCCGAGGTGTCGAGGGTGACCGCTGCTGGATCGACCGCCAACGGGCTGGTCGCCCGGGTGGAGTCGAGCCGATCACGCTCGATGATCGAGGCCTCCATCTCATCGACATCTCCGCCGGCCTCAGCCACCCGACGCTCTGCTCTCACCCTCGGTGACGCGGTCACGAACAACTTGAGGTCGGCGTCGGGGAACACGACGGTGCCGATGTCGCGGCCCTCGACCACCCCGCCGCCGCGCTGAGCCACCCAGTCGCGCTGGGCCTCAACGAGCAACGAGCGGACACCGGGATTCGCTGCTACGAAGCTGACCGAGGAGGTGACCTCACGACCGCGGATCTCGCCGGTCGCATCGACGCCATCAACGATCACCCGCTCCTCGCCGACCGTCATCTCAACCGAACCGGCGACCTCGAGCACCGCGGCCTCGTCGCGCGGATCAACCCCGCGACGCAACACAGCGAACGTCACGGCGCGGTACATGGCGCCGGTGTCGAGATAGCCAACCCCAAGTCGCTCAGCGACCGCACGACCGACCGTCGACTTCCCGGCACCCGCAGGACCGTCGATCGCGATGATCGGTCCGCTCACCAGCTGGTCCCCTGAGGCCGACCCTCCTCGTAGCCAGCGTGGCTCTGCACCCCGACCACCGCCCGCTCCCGGAAGCCCGGGATGTCTGAGGCGCCCGCGTAGGTGCACGAGGACCGAACACCGGCCACGATCTGGTCGATGATGTCCTCCACACCGGGTCGGGCCGCGTCGAGGTACATGCGCGAGGTACTGATGCCCTCCTCGAAGAGCTCCTTGCGCGCGCGCTCCATGTCGGCCTCATCGCGACTGCGGTGCTTGACCGCTCGATTCGAGGCCATACCGAACGACTCCTTGTAAAGACGGCCGTCGGTGTCTCTCAGCGTGTCGGCGGCTGATTCATAGGTGCCGGCGAACCAGGAGCCGAACATCACATTCGCCGCTCCACCGGCGAGGGCGAGCGCCACATCACGAGGGAAGCGGACGCCGCCATCAGCCCAGATGTGAGCACCAAGGCGCTCGGCCTCCGCTGCGCACTCCAACACGGCCGAGAACTGCGGCCGCCCGACACCGGTCATCATGCGCGTCGTGCACATGGCACCAGGCCCCACACCGACCTTCACGATGTCCGCGCCGGCCTCCACCAAGTGACGGGTGCCTTCGGCCGTGACCACATTGCCGGCGACGATCCTCGCGTCCGGCACCGCCTTGCGGACCGATTCGACCACCGAGATCATCTGCGACTGATGGCCGTGAGCGGTGTCGACCACAATCACGTCGACGCCGAGGGACACCAACTCACGCGCTCGACCCACCGGATCCGCATTCATGCCGATCGCGACGGAAGTGAGCAGTCGCCCGACTGGGTCGAGCGCCGGGCGGTAGATCGATGACCGGAGCGCACCGCGACGGGTCATGACGCCGAGCAACCGGCCGTCGTCGCCGATCACCGGCGCGACGGAGAGCCGGTGCTCGCCAAGGACGTCGAAGGCCTCCTCAGGTGTCACCTGCGCCGACAGGGTGACCAGATCGGTCGTCATCACATGGCGCATCTGCGTGAACCGATCGAAGCCGGCCGAGTCGTGCTCGGTGAACACGCCAACGGGACGGTCCTCGCCGTCGACCACCACGATCGCGCCGTGGGCGCGCTTGTGGATCAGGTTGAGGGCCTCACCGATGGTGTCGTGCTCACCGAGGGTAATCGGCGTCTCGAACACGGGATGTCGGGCCTTCACCCAGGTGACCACGTCGGCGATGACATCGATCGGGATGTCCTGCGGGAGCACGGTGAGCCCTCCGCGTCGCGCCACCACCTCCGCCATACGACGACCGGCCACCGCGGTCATGTTGGCGACGACGATAGGGATGGTCGTCCCGATCCCGTCAGGGGTCGTCAGGTCAACGCCGAGTCGAGAGCCCACCGAGGAGAGGCTCGGCACCATGAAGACGTCGTTGTAGGTGAGATCGTGCCCCGGATCGGGGTGCAGCATCCGCATCGGTACTCCTCGGTGAACGGGGTTGTCCGCCCACCGATGTCGGGAGGCTAACGCCTCACCGCCACCCGACCGCCCGCCTCGGTCGAGGGTCTACGCTCGTCGGGTGGATTCGGGTCGGGACGACGAGCGGGGAGTCGACGAGTCGACCCCGGTGATGTGCGTCCACGGCTGGGGTGGCTCGTTCACCGACACCTGGGAGCGCAACGGCTTCACCGCTCTCCTCGCCGACGCCGGCCGATCGGTCATCGGCGTCGACCTCCTCGGGCACGGCACAGCCCCCAAGCCCCACGAGCCCGAGGCGTATGCCGACCTGACCAGCCGCGTCGTCGAGGCGCTACCCGATGAACCGGTCGACGCCGTCGGTTTCTCCATGGGTGCGCTCACCCTGTTGCGAACCGCCACCGAGCATCCGGGCGCGTTCCGTCGGCTGGTGCTGGCCGGGATCGGCCGCAACGTCTTCGAGACCGATGATGAGCGCACCGCTGCGATCGCTCGCGCCGTCACCGGGTACATCGACGAGAACGACAACCTGTCGAGGCTCTTCGCCCAGTACGCCTCCCGTCCGGGAAACGATCCTGTCGCCCTGACCGCTGTGCTACGCCAACCGCAGCGGATCCGCCTCGATGAATCGTCGCTCGCTGCTGTGGACTGCCCAACGATCGTCATCGTCGGTGACCGCGACTTCGTCCACCCGGCCGACCGCCTAGTGGACGCCATCCCGGGATGCCGTTCGGTCGTGCTCCGCAACGTCGATCACTTCGCGACCCCCGACGACTTCGGATTCGTCGACGCCGCGCTCGAGTTCATCGGCGCCGTGCCGACCTGAGGGCGCGGGACGTGGATCGAGACGAGCGCGAACGCGTCCCCGTGATCGAGGACCCGGCGCGGGCCGCCCGCCTCCTCTCGAGCGGCGGCCTGGTGGCCATCCCGACGGAGACCGTCTACGGCCTCGCCGCCGACATCACCCATCGAGAGGCGGTGGCGCGGGTCTTCTCCGTGAAGGGCCGCCCCACCGGTCATCCACTGATCCTTCACGTCTCCAATGTCGACAGCGCCCGGCGGTTCGGAGTCCTCGGCTCGCGGGCGGAGGCCCTCGCCATGCTCTGGCCGGGCCCGCTCACCATGATCGTTCCGGCCACCGACCTCGTACCGCGCGAAGTCACCGGGGGGCGTGACAGCGTGGCGATTCGAGTTCCGGAACACCCGCTTGCCCTTGAGGTGCTCCAAATCCTCGGTGGGGCGCTCGCGGCGCCCTCGGCGAACCGCTTCGGACGCGTGAGCCCGACCACGGCTCAACATGTCGTGGACGACCTCGGCGGGATCCTCGACCCAGAGCGCGACGCGATCCTCGACGGCGGCCCCTGCCCAGTCGGCGTGGAGAGCACGATCGTCGATCTCACCTGCGACCCACCGCAGATCCTCCGACCGGGTGGTCTGCCCGCGAGTCTCGTCGACCGCCTGCTCGAACCCCTCGACGGCTCGAGCACAGTCGGGGCCGCCGGGCCGGTGCGGGCCAGCGGGATGTTGCCTTCCCACTACGCCCCCCAGCGGCAGGTCATCCCCATCGAACGAGAGGACCGCGGCACCCTCGACCCCGAGGCAACGGTGATCGATCGCGCCGATGACCCCATCGACGCCGCGCGCCATCTCTACGACGACCTCCGGCGGGCCGACACCACTCCGGACGCCGGGACCGGCACAGAGCGCTCGCAGCCGATCATCGTGGTCCAACCCGACGAGGACGGCGGGCTGGGTTCCGCGGTGCGCGACCGGCTCAGGAAGGCGGCCGCGCCGCGGGAGCGCCCGATGACCAGTCCAAACGGTTGAGCCCTGCGATCCAGGCGTCTCTGATCTCGGTCACGGTCGCCCCATCGCCCGGTCCGTCGGAGTCGACGAGAAGTGAGACGGTGGTCGAGCCCGCATCGGGCACCAGTTCGAGGCGACACCAGGTGCCATGGCCATCACCCCGATCACGGATGAGCGTCTCGAGCAGGTAGGGCGGATCCTCGTCGACGACCTCTCCGAACTCGGCGACGACCAGCAGCAGACCCTCGAAGGCGTCCACGGGCAACACGTCGACGGTGAAGGACGGATGATCGGAGGTCCGGTTCGCGTCGACGGAGCCCGACCGACCCCGCTCGGGGGCACCGTCAGCCCAAACCTCCGACGGCGCCCTCGACTGTTCAGAGCCGGACCCGCCTCGCGTCCGAAGCGCAATCTGACGAAGCGCGCGATCGGCCGCTGCGTTGACCTCCACCATGCGACCCGGATCGCCACCCAGGTCCGGGTGGAACCGCGCGGCGAGTCGCCGGCGGGCGCGCAGGACGTCGTCCGCCTCGGCCCGCTCAGCGTCGAGACCGAGAACCTCGAAACAGTCGGGGGTGTCGCTCACAACAGCGGGTCAACTACCCAGGTCGCGGAGTTCGGCGTAGCGCTCAAGCACACCCGCCGAGTCGTGTCCGTGAGCGGGCGGCACGATCGCACCCCGACCGAGCCCCCACCGCTCGGCGACCGCGAGAGGTTCCTCACCGACCAGCACCGCGGCTGCTTGCACCGCTGCCCCGGTGGCTACGGCCTCCTCTGCCTCGTGATGGACCACCTCGAGGCCGTGCGTCGAGCCGACCGTCGCCGAGACGACCGCTCGGACCGCGCGCGATCTGGCCGCGCCCCCGGTGAGCAGGAGTCGACCGGTTACCGGAACCTGGGCCACCAGCGCCCCAAGGGCGTCGATCATCCCGCAGACCACACCATCGACCACCGCCGCGGCGAACTGCTCCCTCGACACGTCGCTCCGCATTCCCGAGAGCATCCCGGTAGCGCTCGGACGATCCGGGGTCCGCTCCCCGTCGAGGTATGGCAGCAAGGTGAGCCCAGCAGATCCAGTCGCGAGCGCCATCTCGTCGAACGTCTCGTGATCGACACCGAGCAGGCGCCGAGCCGCGTCGAGCACCTTCGCCCCATTGAGCGTGCACACCAACGGCAGGAACCGGCCGGTCGCGTCGGCGAAGCCGGCCACCGACCCTGATTCGTCGCGCGCCGGAACGTCGGTGCACGCGTAGACCGTGCCCGAGGTGCCGATCGACATGGCGACATCTCCGGGGGCGAGCGCCATGCCGAGGGCAGCCGCCATGTTGTCGCCGGTTCCGGGTCCGACGGCCGCGCCGCGCCACTCACCCGCGACGTCGGTCGGGCCGAGCACCCGCGGGGTCACCGTCGACCAATCGCGCTCGGCGTCTACTGTTCTCAGCACCGAGTCGACGTACCGGTTGGCCGAAGGATCGAAGTAGCCGGTACCCGAGGCATCTCCTCGATCGGTGGTCAGGTCATGTGTCAGCCGCATCGTGAGCCAGTCGTGCGGGAGGAGAACGTGGGCGAGACGTTTCCAGGCCTCGGGCTCGCTGCGCTGCAGCCACGACAACTTGGTCACCGTGAATGCTGCCACGGGAACGCTGCCGGTCGACGCGGCGAGGCCCGGTGCCCCACCCGGGACGTTCTTCACCAGCCATGCGGCATCGGGGGCGCTCTCGGTGTCGTTCCAGAGTTTCGCGGGTCTGATCACTCGGCGATCGGAGTCGAGGGCCACCATGCCGTGCTGCTGCCCGGCGATCGAGACTGCCGAGGGCTCGACGCCAGAGCCGGTCGCCTCCGCCCACGCGGCTTCGAATGCAGCCCACCATGCCTCCGGGTCCTGCTCGCTCACCGGCGGGGTCGTCGGGGGGTGCGGGGAGCGGCCAATTCCCACCAGCGACCCGTCGTCCAGTCGGCGGATCTCCACTTTCGTGCTCTGGGTCGACGAATCGACTCCGGCGACCAACGAGCCACCTGCGGGTCCTTTGGTCATGCCGCGATCGTAGATTCTCGGACTCCTACGCCTCGGGGTCGGGCAGTTGAGGCCAAATTTGGCGGCGCCGGCATCGGCGATGACCTCCGGGCAAACCGGAGCACGGCTTGTGAGTGGGTGAATATGGGCTTAGCCTTGCGACCTGACAACCACGGGCCGCTTAGCGGCCCCGAATCTCCATAGGGGGAGACACATGCAGAAGACACGAGTGCGCCGCTTCGGCGCGATGCTCGTGGGTCTGTCGCTCGTGGCCGCAGCTTGCGGTGGCGATGACGACGGAGACACAGCAGAAGCGCCGGCCGATGAGCCGGCAGCCGCGGAGGAGGAAGCTCCTGCCGAGGGCAAGACCGAGATCCTGGTGACCGGTCCCGAGCGCTCCGAGG
>JAYQAE010000022.1:8705-16481 GCA_038136655.1 Ilumatobacteraceae bacterium | reverse complement strand
TCAGACCGGAGGGCTCGGAACTCAGACGAGGAGAGAATTAGCGCGGCTATGGCCGAGAGCGTACGTTCATGACGTGGGTGGTGAAGGTTCGGTGCAAGTCGCTGGGCTCATCGACGCCGACCTTGACGACGAAACGGCAGCGAAGCTCTGGTCGGCGTCCGGCGCGCGCTGGCTTACTGATCCCGAAGTTCGCACGCCCTCTGACCTAGTGCGTCGGTTGGTAGGGCTTGTTGCGTTCCTGGATGACCGTGGTGCCGGTCTGGCCGAGGTCGTCGGGTCCGCCGGTGTCGGATTCCTTGCCGAAAGGGCGGCATCAATCGGTCTCCCCCGCGGTGGGCGAGTGAGTGTCGGTGGGGCTTCGCACCTCATCAGATGCTCGGACGAGTGGATTTCGCTCTCTTTGGCACGTCACGAGGACGTGGGCCTGGTGCCTGCTCTCCTCAGGGACGGACGTCAATTGGCTACGGAGGTCTGGGATGTCGTCCATGAAGCAGCACGCAGCTGGTGCGCCGAGGAACTCGTTGCTCGCGCACGACTTCTCGGTTTGCCGAGTGGCGTATTGGGACAAGTCATCGACGGCCGGCCAGCGCTAGCCGAGCAACTAGGACAAGCTGAGCCTCTGGCCCGTCTCGACGAACTCGTCGTATTGAATCTTGCATCGCTCTGGGCAGGGCCGCTTGCAGCCGATGTACTCGCGCGGCTCGGGGCCCGCGTCATCAAGGTCGAGAGCACCAAACGACCCGACGGGGGCCGGCTCGCCCGCAAATTCTTCTTCGCTCTTCACGGCCGGGCGGAGTCGGTTGCGCTCGATTTCTCCGGCGCCGAAGGTCGTGATCACTTGCGACGCCTGATTCATGCAGCTGACGTCGTAATTGAGGGGTCCCGACCGCGCGCCCTTGAGCAGATCGGAATTCGAGTAGAGGATGAAATGCGCTCCGAAACGGGGCCGCGGCTATGGATGTCGATTACGGCGTACGGTCGTCAGGATGGTTTGCGCGACTGGGTCGGCTTCGGAGATGACTGCGCCGCAACAGGCGGACTGTTCGGTCAGGTGGGTGAGGAACCGAGGTTTGTTGCGGATGCTGTCGCTGATCCGCTCACTGGCTTAACTGCGGCAGCAACGACGGTTGATCTACTAGAGCGAGGCGGCCGTTGGCTGGTGGACGTTGCGTTGACACGCACGTCTCGGTCAGTTGCGGGTGGCTGGGTGCAGCGCGACTCGGGGGAGAGCGAACGCCCGAAGGCGCGGTTGGATGCTGGCTCGGCCTTGCCTCTCGGTAGGGACACGGAGTCTGTCCTTAGCTCCCTCGGGGGACTGTCCCTGTAAAGACTGCCCTCCGCAGAACGTCCTGCGCCAGAACGGCGGTCCGAATCTGACCCGCGACGTTCTGCTTTACCGCTACACCCAATTGGATTATAAACGTCATGATGAATAGACGTCCGCGGAGTCAACCTCGCACGGGTCACGCATCGGGCAAAGTCGCATGAAATTCGGACTTACGGCGTTCTGCTCAGATCAGTCGCCGGGACCCGCTGCGGTCGCTCGACTCTGCGAGGCGGCCAACTTTGATTTGCTGCTGTTCCCTGATCACACCCACATTCCTGTCTCCCGCGATTCTCCGTACCCAGGCGGCGGGGAACTGCCGGACGAATATCGGCGCCTCGTCGATCCGTTGATTGCATCTATGGATGCTCTGGCGGCAACGAGCCGACTTCGCGTCGGTGTTGGGGTGTGTTTGGTACCAGCGCGCGATCCGATCATTCTCGCGAAGCAGGTTGCGAGCATCGACCTCATTTCGGGGGGAAGGTTCGCGTTGGGCGTCGGTGCGGGCTGGAACGTCGAGGAAATTGCCGATCACGGGGTGAATACTGAGGCGCGTTGGGCCGTACTTCGTGAGCGAGTAGTTGCAATGAAGGCCATCTGGACCAATTCTGAAGCGACGTTCGTCGGCGACCATGTTGCCTTTCCACCGATGTGGTCTTGGCCGAAGCCATTGCAGAAACCACATCCGCCGATCATGGTTGGCGGCACGGGTCCGCATGTGTTGGATCGCGTTATCGAGTACGGCGACGAGTGGATGGCGATGAACAGTCCGGGAGGCACTTCAATCCGGGCGCGACTCGACGATCTCGCACGACGAGCCGAGATTGCGGGAAGGACGTGTCCGCGCGTGTCGGTTCAGATTTATGGCATGCCGCCTGCTGACAGCGCGATAGAGCGGTACATCACGGCAGGCGTTGATCGAATCGACTTCAGCCTGCCGCACGCAGACCTCGAACGAACCGAGGCGCACATGGCTGTGCTCGGTGCGGCTGTCCTGCGGTGGACCTAGGTGCTTCAAATGTCAGATGGTGCGATGGCGGTGCCGCAAACGCGGGAGATCGGTGCACGATGGGGTGGCCGGGAGGTTCTGTTGCTTACCACGGGTGCGGTTGCTGTCACAGCAACGTCGCTTACCCAGGTACTCGCCGTACCACTCGTACCGCTGCTGGCAGCGCAATCGTCGGTTAGCTACGCGACCGCCTCGTGGGTCGCAACTGCCACGTTGATTTCGAGCGCGATTTCAAGCCCGGTCGTCGGGCGCCTAGGCGACACCTACACCTACCGTTCACTTGCGATCGGTTGTGTGCTGGTAATGCTTTCGGGAAGCTTGATCGGCCTTGGCTCACAGTCGTTTACGGCCTTGATGATCGGTCGCTTTGTGCAGGGATTTGGTGCTGGACTGATTCCCGTTGTCTTCGCGATGATGCGACAGCGCCTTTCACCGTCCAAGGCCGTGGCCGGAACCTCGATCGCAATGGTCGGAGGTGTCGGAGTCGGCGCCGGCCTAGGACCAGCGTTCGCCGGATGGGTACTTAGCGAGTCCAGCATTCGCATGCTCTTCGCGATCAACGCCGCCGTACTCGTGCTTGCTCTGGGGCTCTTCCTTCTGGTGCGACACGAACGTGGCAGTCAAGGCGAAGGCAAGTTCGATGCCGTCGGATCGGCAGCGCTAGCGGTGCTTTTGTGCAGCTCGATGCTGTACTTGACCAAGGGCCCCGACTGGGGTTGGTCGCGCCTCTCCACGATCGCGATGGCCGTCGTTGCGTGCATTGCACTCCCTTTTTGGATTGGGTGGGAGAAGCACAGTGACGCGCCGGTCGTGGATCTCCGATTGAACACTCAAGCACAGCCACTTTTGGCTCATGCGGGCGGTGTTGCCATGGGATTCGCAACATTTGCGCAATTCACCGTTGTGTTCACGCTCGTCACACTTCCCGCGGATTCCGAGTTCGGCTTCGGACGAACCGTTGCGACCGCCGGCGTCGTTCAGTTCCCTGGGGCAGTGTGCATGATGGCCGCTGTTCTCGTCACAGCTCGATCAATCGCGAGGTGGACACCCCGGGTCACGATGCTCGTCGGTGCGAGCACGCTCGCCGTTGGACTGCTCGTGGGCGCAACTTGGCACGAGTCCTTGACACTGCTCGCGGCGTCAGTGGTTACGGTCGACGTGGGGCTGGGCGTGATGGTCTGCTCGATGCCAATTCTCATCCTCGAGTCTGTTCCTCAGAGCGCATCTGGGGCAGTCAACTCAGTCAACTCACTTGCTCGTCAAGTTGGCTCGGTCGGTGGAAGCGCGGTCGGGGCAACGTTGCTCACGGCCTCAACGGTGACGATCGGGAATAACGACTATCCAAGTGAGCGAGCGTTTGTCGCGCTGTATGTTCTGGCAGCCTCGCTGGCAGTTGTCGTTGTGCTTATTGCGCTGCGCCAATCGAGCGGTCGAGCGCGCCGAGGTTCCCCCCCGACGAGCCAGCAGCATCACGCGGTCACCGAACATGGTCTAAAGCGCAGATGGAGCGCGCTCGGCTGTGGCCGCGTTTCGGGGTTCGGGCACCGCTCGTTTCCCGGTCTATGCGTCTGCACTGTTGATAGTGGAAGCGTGCCGAGCACACCGCACGCCAGGACGCCGGATACCACCAAAATGCAAAGGGTTAATGATGGCAATAGATGATCAACTAACCGGAAGGACCGTGCTCGTCACGGGCGCAGCGCGAGGACTCGGTGCGGCGATCGCACGAGCCTGCTCTGAGCGAGGTGCCGACCTCATTTTGACCGACCTCGCGCTGGCAGACTTAGCGCCCCTCGTGCTTGAGCTCGGCGAGCAGACACAGGCCTTCGAACTTGACGTGACGGATGCCTCCGCGTGGGCTCGGCTAACCGACGCGCTCTTGAACGGTACGGGGCGTCCCGACGTGCTCGTCAACAATGCCGGAGTGGTTGACCCATGTTCGATTGGATCAATGACGTATGCCCGTTTCCGTCACACCGTTGACGTCAACCTCGGCGGCACCTTCCTCGGCATGAAGACCTTCGTTGACTTACACATGTCGCTCCCGGACGCACGCCCGGGGTCGATCGTCAACATCGCATCCGCGAGAGGGTTGGTTGGTGCGGCCAACGCGTCAAGCTACTGCGCTTCGAAGTTCGGCGTTAGGGGACTCACCAAGGCCGGGGCCATTGAACTTGGCCCTCTGGGCATCAGAGTCAACTCCGTCTGTCCCGGACCAATTGAAACGCCAATGTCTCGTGATAACCCCGACTTTGCGGACATGGATTGGGATTCGTACGTCGCACGGCTCCCTCTCGGAGCAATGGGACAGCCAGTTGATGTGGGACAGGCCGTCGCATGGCTTGCATCCGATGCCAGTTCGTTCGTGACAGGAATCGATCTACCCGTGGACGGTGGCCTAACCGCAACCACACACAGCATCGAGAAGCGATTAATTGATCATGATAAAAATTGACCCCGGCCGTCGCCTCAACTAGCGTTTCGTCGGAGTTCTACTGGGAGGCATGCACGTTGAGCTTTGATTTAAGCCACATTCCGATCATCGACACCGATACACACGTGGTCGAACCCCCCGATCTTTGGACCTCGCGCGTTTCCTCTAAGTGGGGTGACCTTGTGCCGCACGTCGAGTGGGACGAGGACAAGGGAGTTGAAGCCTGGTACTCCGGTGATCAGCGCCTCGGAGCCGTCGGAGCACCAGCGATGGCCGGATGGCACGAGCATCCGCCATTTCACCCTCGCCGATTCGCGGATACTGATCCGGTTGCATGGGACGCAACAAAGCGAGCAGCGATGATGGACCGCTACAACGTGCGCTCGCAGATCTTGTATCCGAACGTGGCCGTGTTCGACGCGAGAAGCATTGTGAAAATGGGCGACACTGCGCTTCAACTGGCGTGCATCCAGGCGTACAACGACTTTCTTGTCGACTTTGCCTCAGAGGCACCGGGACGGTTCGTTCCGGTCGCTGCGCTCCCGTTCTGGGATCTCGATGCAACGCTCACCGAAATTGACCGCTGTGCGTCCATCGGCCACAAAGGAATCGTGTTCACGCAGGACCCGAGCGCGTTCGGCCTGCCGGAACTCACGGACCGAAGGTGGGACCCAATGTGGGCTTCGGCCGAGGAAAAGGGACTGCCCGTCAACTTTCACATAGCGTCCGGAGACCTTGATCTGTTCCAGCTCGGTCATCCGGATAACGGTGTCCACGCGAATTACTCAGCCATGGGGGTGTCCTTCTTTCTCGCGAACGCCCGCACGATCGCACAACTCGTCACCGGCGGCATCTGTCATCGATTCCCTCGACTGAACTTCGTTTCAGTCGAAAGTGGGATTGGCTGGATTCCATTTGCCCTCGCAGCGCTTGACTGGCAATGGAAAAACTGTGGCGTCGACAAAGAACATCCCGAGTATGACCTGCTTCCGAGTGAGTACTTTGCCCGGCAGATCTACGGCTGTTTCTGGTTCGAACGCGACACAGCAATCGCCGCGATCGAAGCGCTCGGGCCAGACAACATTCTCTACGAAACTGACTATCCACATCCGACGAGCATGTCGCCAGGGCCCGCGAGCTCCGCGCAGCACCCCGATGAGTACCTCCGGTCGACTTTCCAAGGGTTGGACTCTGACGTGATGCGCAAGGTCCTTCACGACAACGCAGCCCGCATCTACCACCTCGACGGCTAAGCGTGAACCAAGTCAAGTCCGCACTACCAACGAACGCCCGACTCATTGACGCCACTCTGTTCGACGAAAGTCGGTCCCTTCGCGCAAGCATCTGCGAAGCCTGCGACACCTTGACGTTTCCGCCACAGAGCGCTTGTAATCAGTGCTCGGGCACAAACGTAAGCCCTACGACGTTAAAAGCCGAGGGGCAGTTGTGGGGTTTCACTGTTCAACGATTCGTACCAAAGGAGCCCTACCTTGCTGCGGGCCACCCAGACGGCGCGCCGTACGGGGTTGGATACGTTGCGCTCGCCGACCGCGACGACCGTTCACAAGTTCTGGTCGAGACCCGCTTAGCTGTCGCTGACGTAGATCAGCTCGCGGTCGGACTCGACGTAGCGCTCGCGTACGAGCAGCTTCCCGGAGCAGATGACGACGGAATCTGGACGTTTGTCTTTCGGCCCAAGACCGATCCGCCTGGTGAGGTGAGGGCCGATGACTGAAGTCGCAATTGTCGGTATCGGAATTCACCCATTTGGACGGCACGAAGGCGTGAGCGGCCGGGAACAGGGCGCTTTCGCTGTTCGTGAAGCCCTCCGCGATGCGGGGCTCACCTGGGCAGATGTGAACTGCGCATTCGGCGGCAGCGACGCCGCAGGAAACGCCGATGCCCTCGTGAACGATCTAGGGCTCTCGGGCATCGAATTCATCAATGTCAAGAATGGATGCGCAACCGGTGGAAGTGCGCTCGCGATGGCAGATCGCGCAATTCGAGCCGGTGCGTACGACATCGCGCTCGCCGTCGGTTTCGACAAACATCCGCCAGGGGCGTTCAACGCGAGCCCAGCTGAATACGGGCTAGGGGACTGGTACGGCGAAGCCGGATTGATGGTGACAACCCAGTTCTTCGGAATCAAAATCCAGCGTTATCTGCATGAGCACGCAATCGACCCATCGGTTCTGTCGGTCATTCCCGAGAAGGCCTTCAAGAATGGCTCCCAGAATCCAAACGCCTGGCGACGGACCCCAATTTCCGCGACTGAAATCGCGAATTCGGCAATGGTGTCGGACCCGCTCACGAAGTACATGTTCTGCTCCCCGGCCGAGGGGGCGGTCGCAGTCATTCTGTGCAACGCCGAGCTGGCCCATAGGTTCCCGCGACCTGCAGTGCGGCTCCGCGCCTGCGTGCTTCGCTCCCGCCACTTCGGTACGTTCGAAGTCTTCGCGCCATCGTTAGCGATGCAGCGCAGTGATGGCCCGACGGTCGTCGCTTCACGCGCCGCATTCGAGCAAGCTGGAATCGGGCCGAACGAAATAGATGTCGCACAAATTCAAGACACTGAGTCTGGTGCCGAACTGATGCACATGGCTGAAACGGGGCTGTGCCAGCACGGGGAGCAGACGGAACTGGTCCTCGGTGGCGCTACCTCGATTGACGGACGACTTCCCATTAACACCGACGGCGGATGCCTCGCAAACGGCGAACCCATTGGGGCCTCAGGCCTACGTCAGGTGTACGAAAACGTGCTTCAACTTCGGGGCGATGCAGGCAGCAGGCAAGTGCCCGGGCAACCAAAAACTGCTTTCACTCACGTGTACGGCGCCCCAGGAATTAGTGCCTGCACAGTGCTATCACGATAGGGAAGCGAGGTTTCGACGTGCCGGAAACATTTGAAGCCGGAGTGCCGCCCGAAGTTGCACCAGTGCGACCCGGAGAGAATCTTGATTGGACACGCATCGCTGCGTACCTTCACCTACACCTTCATCTCGATCAGGA
>JAYQAE010000022.1:2674-8695 GCA_038136655.1 Ilumatobacteraceae bacterium | reverse complement strand
TCCTAACGGGTCCGCAAACCTCACCTACTTGTTGAGCTTTGGCGATCGACAGTTCGTGTTGCGACGTCCACCATTTGGTGAGATTGCGCCTGGTGCGCATGACATGTCGCGCGAGTTCAAGGTGCTCTCGAAGTTGTGGACCGCATACGACCGCGCGCCGAGAGCACATCTACTTTGCGAGGATCACTCCGTCGCGGGAGCGCCGTTCACCCTTCAGGAGTATCGACGTGGCGAGGTGGTTTGGGCGGAGCTGCCACCCTCTCTTGCCGACGAGCCAGATTCTGCACTCCGAATCGGCTTCGCCACGGTCGACGCGCTCGCTGACCTTCATCTCGTTGACTACGAGGAGCTCGGTTTAACTGACCTTGGGAAACCCGAGGGTTACCTCGCCCGTCAGGTTGGTGGCTGGCGTAATCGATGGTCCCGCGTCGCAACGAGCGATCACGACCCGCGCATGACAGCTATTGGTGAACGACTCGCGGCATCGGTGCCAAACACGCAGCGCCCAACACTCCTTCACAACGACTTCAAGGTTGACAACTGCCAATTTGCGTCCGGTGCCCCCGACCGGGTGATCTCGGTCTTCGACTGGGACATGGCCACCCTGGGTGACCCCCTAGCGGATCTGGGCACGTTGCTTAACTATTGGCCCGATCCAAGCGACACGCCCGAAGACAGATCACTTCACGTTGCCGGTCTCGAGCGACTTGGCTTACCGACACGACAAGAACTCATCGAGCGATATTCCGGGCGAACTACATTCGACACGAGGTGTATCGCTTGGTACGAGGCGTTCGCCGCCTGGCGCACTTGCATCATCCTGCAGCAACTCCACCAACGCTTTGTGCATGGAGAGAGCACCGACGAACGGATGGCGGCCCGCGGTGATTACATTCCAATGTTGTCGAGACGAGCAGAGCGGCTACTCGGATGACTGCCGACTTGACCGGCCAGGTCGCCTTCATTACGGGAGGATCTCGGGGACTCGGACGTGAAATGGCGCTTGCCTTTGCCGATCACGGGGCTGACGTAGTGATCGCCAGCCGCAAACTCGACGCATGCGAGCAAGTCGCCGAACTTGTTCGTGCGCGCGGAAGGCGCTCGCTTGCGGTGGAGTGCCATGTCGGTCACTGGCAGGAACTTGAGGCGGCGGTCGACACCGCGTACGCAGAGTTCGGACGTCTCGATGTACTCGTAAATAACGCCGGGATGGCGCCGTTATACGAATCGCTCGATTCGGTCTCCGAAGAACTGTTCGACAAGGTGATCGATGTCAACCTTAAGGGCCCGTTCCGGCTCACAGCGCTGATTGCCCCACGCATGCTGACAGCGGGCCGAGGCTCCATTGTGAACATCAGTAGCATCGGCGCTAAGCATCCCCAATGGAGTGACCTCCCATACGCCGCTGCAAAAGCCGGGCTGGAGGCATTAACGCTCGGATTTGCAGGCGCGTTTGGACCTGCAGTTCGGGTCAACACGATCGCCGTCGGGCCATTCCTCACAGATATCTCTAACGCATGGGATGTAGACGGCTTCACCCGCTTTGCAAGCGAGCACTATCCGCTCGGCCGCCTTGGCCAGCCCGTTGAGATTGTCGGCACAGCCCTATATCTGGCCTCTGAAATGTCGTCCTTTACGACCGGAGCAACCGTCACGGTCGACGGCGGAGTCAGCATCAGTTCGCGATTTCCGAAGGAATAGATCGCGGCAAGATGCATTAACCGTGCTTCGTGACGCGGGGGTCCGAGTGCGAACGAAGGCAATGCCTCCTACCGAGGCACCTCATTGAACGGGACGTTACGGTCGATTCTCGGTTCGCCCGGCAAGCCAAGAACTCGTTCGCCGATGATGTTTCGTTGAACTTCGTCACTTCCCCCCGCGATGCGATAGCCAGGCGCACCGAGGAGATGTTCTGTCCACGCGAATGTCCCCCAATCGCCGGTGTCAGCAACGATTTTGGGGCCAAGAATACGGGCGGCGACGTCGCCGCAACGTGTCATCCACTGGGTCCACATCAGTTTGCTAGCGGATGCTTCAGGACCTGGTTGACCGCCGGCTTCAGTCCTTGCTGCCGTTCGACCCGCCAGGAATGCGCGAATGCGGTCGCGAATGTAAAGGTCTGCAAGGTCCTGTCGAACCAACGGATCTTCGTTGACTTCGAGCCACCGGGCAAGAGCAGCGAGTTGCGCCCAGGAGGCACCAACAGTCTGCGCGCCACGATCTCCGCCACTCGTGCTCCTCTCGAACCCGAGCGTCGTTAACGCGACTTTCCAGCCCTCACCGATTCCACCGAGGCGGTACCGGTCGTCAACACGCACGTCATCGAAGAACACCTCATTGAAGGAAGCCCCCCCGCTCATCTGCCGGATCGGCACCACCGTGATTCCTGGCAGATTCATCGGGATGATGAAGGCCGTTTGCCCCGCGTGCTTTGGTTTCGTCGGATCGCTGCGGCAAATCAGTTCCCCCCAGTCCGCGAAGCGCGCTCCCGAACTCCACGTCTTCTGACCTTTGATGATCCAAGAGTCGCCATCCTGTGTGGCTCGGGTTGCAAGACCAGCGAGGTCCGAGCCCGCGCTTGGCTCCGAGAACAGCTGGCAACACATCTCGCTCGTTCGAAGGAACCTTGGAAGAACAGTTTCCTTCTGTTCCTCGGTTCCAAATTGTGCGACGGTTGGCGCCACAAGGTGCAGCGTCACGCTGAACATCTCATGGTGGCCAGGGGAGTCGTATTCACTTTCAATGTCATCGAACGCGGACTGGTAGGAACCGGGCAGACCTGCGCCACCAAATTCGAGCGGCCAGCTGATCGCACCAAACCCAGCATCGAACTTGCGTTGTTGCCATGCCATAGCTGCAGTCAGCAGGGCACGCTCGTCCTCGTCCGACAAGTTGTGAAATACAGCCGTGCTATCTGAGCCCTCACCCCAAGCGACCACACGTTGCTCACGTCGAGATGCGTTGCGATCAAGCCACGCTGTTGCGCGGGCTTCGAAGGCGGCGAGGTCCTGGTCATCCATCAACGGCGCAGGTTAACATCATGAGAAATGTCCGGATGCTCGGGACATTCGGCCGAAGCGCTGAGGAACAAAAATGAACCACGCGAATTCCGCACCTAGTCTCGCCGATCGGTGGGCGGCAATAACCGGAGGCAGCAAAGGAATTGGACAGGGAATTGCATCACGCTTTGTGGATGCCGGCGCGCACGTGGCGGTTGTCGCACGAGGGAGTGACGCACTCCGCGAGTCAGTCGACCGTTTGAAAGAACGCGCACTGCCTGGACAGCAGATCGTCGGCATCACCGCGGACGTCTCCGATCGCGACTCCATCGACGGCCTCTTTGCGGAACTATCCACATGGGCGCCGGGCCTCGATGTCTTTGTCGCGAACGCGGGCACGGGACGTGTGACGCCCTTTCTCGAACTGAGTCGCGATGAAACGGATGAGGTACTCGCACTTAATTTTGTCGGCGCGCTCTATTCGGTGCAACGAGCGGCACAAGCGATGGCGGAGGCGAACGCGCTCGCACGACGAGATCGCTCAATTCTTGTCGTGTCGTCGGTGCGGGCCATCGGTGCTCGACCCGGCCGGCTCATCTACTCGGCTACGAAGGCGGCCATCAATCAAGGGGTGAAAGTTGCGGCCGCGGAACTCGCCCCCGTCGGCATTCGAGTCAACACTTTGTCCCCTGGCATTACCGAGACGCCGCTCTCGAGCCTCAACCCTGAAGCGTTTGCCGAGGGTGTAGCGAATGTCCCAATGGGGCGAGCCGGTCAGCCGAGCGACATGGCAGACGCCGCCCTTTTCCTGTCAAGTAGTGCAGCTGGCTTTATCACGGGGCTGAACATGATCGTCGACGGCGGCGAATCCCTCTCGGTCTAGCAGACAACCACGCAACAAGCCGTCGGCGAGCAACCGCGACGACGCGGCTCGGTGAACGTTGGTGACGCTTGCCAGAAGCTCGCGCGGTCGTCAAGCTGAATTGCTGGTCGGAGGTCTGACCAGTCCGTACGATTCATAGAATGAGTCGTACGGCAGCATCAGCAGGAACTCGAGATGCCCGCGCTCGGAGTGCCAGAGTCGCTGATCCCCTTGAGATTGCTCCTCAGCACACGTGCATTGAAATCGCCACCGGAGATGGTGTGGTTCGCCCGCTCAAGACGTCAGAGCGTGTTGCGCGAGCAATTGTCTCCGACGTGCTCGAGCAGCGCCTCCGATCCGGGGACAGTTTGCCGAGCGAGGCGGAGATGCTTGTGCACTACGGCGTGAGTCGTGAGAGTCTCAGAGAGGGCTTGCGATTGCTCGAGGTGCAGGGGCTTATTTCGATTCGTCGAGGACCGGGAGGTGGGCCGAGTGTCGGCCTGGTCGACCCCGCGAACCTGGGTCGAACGGCAGCGCTGCACTTCCACATGGCCGGCGGTGTTTACGAGGAACTGTTCGAGGCGTGGGTCTTCGCGGAGGGCGAGATTGCTGAGCGAGCCGCGAAGAACATGGATCCGGATCTCAGGGCGGAGGTAATGGCCAAATACTCGGTGCCTTTTGATTCTCGGACCCACGACACCGTCGAGGAGTTCGTGAAGGACCACGTTCGCTTCCACGGCGCTGTGGCATCACTGATCGGAAACCGGGTACTTGAAATTTCGCTTCAGACGTACGGACAGATCGTCAGCCATCACGTCATGTTCATCGATGACACGAGAACGATCGCGCACCAATTGGCGGACGAACATCACGCCATCGCGTTGGCGATTGGCGAGGGCCAGGCAGCACTCGCCCGTGACCTTATGGAGTCTCACATTCGGAACGTGATGGCCCACACCGACCTTGGGAAGCCCGAGCGCGTTAGCGACTTGATCGACTGGCAGTGATGGTTCGGCGGCAGTAGCTGGGTCAGAGCGGCTCGGCTACCTGCAGGATTTGTTTGCCTAAGTTGCCCCCGCCAAATAGCCGACGCAAACCTTCAGGGGCCTTTTCGAGTCCATCGAGCTGGTCGTGTTCAATCTTGATCACACCCTCCGCGAACCAGTCGGTGAGTTGTCGACGCGCCCGCTCGAAAAGGTGAGCGAAGTCGAAGAGCAGGAAACCCTCCATTCGAATCCTTCGAGTCGTCAGCAGTTGGTAGGCAAACAGACCTTCGGAGGGGCGTTCTGGTCGATAGCCGGTCGAGATCGCGCCGCATAGAGCGATCCGACCATGGACAGCCGTGTTCATGATGGCCCTGTCAAGCAACTTTCCGCCGACGTTGTCGTAGACGACAGAAAACCCGCCCTCCGGCGCTTCGGCCTGCAGTGCGCGACGTACATTCGGCTCGTAGTGGTCGACGCATGCGTCGAAGCCGGCAACATTTACCGCCCAGTCGCGCTTGGCATCCGAACCAGCGGTTCCGACGACAATTGACGCCCCGGTAGCGCGCGCGACTTGGCCCGCCACGGACCCAGTTGCACCTGCGGCAGCGGTAACCAGCACGGCGTCGCCCGCAACAACACGAGCGACCTCGGTAATGCCAAAGTAGGCCGTTAGTCCTGTCGTGCCGAGAAGGCTCAACATAAGCCGAGGATCAGGTACGTCGTCGGGCACCGCAATCAGTTCGTCGTCGGAGTCGTGGAGCAACGCGAATTGCTGCCAATTGAGCACGCCGGCTACCAGCTGGCCCTCGGCGAACTTGGCGGACTTTGACTCGACGACTTGACCAACGCCGTATGCACGCATCGGTTCGCCGATCGCAACCGGCGGGATGTAACTGGCGACGTCGTTGATCCATCCTCGTTGGGCCGGATCGAACGAGAGCCAGAGGTTGCGAACGACTACCTGGCCCGCATTCGGCACTGGAACGGGCTTGGAGGTCTGAGCGAAGCACGACGAAGTTATGTCGCCTTGCGGTCGCTCAGCTAGGACGATCATCGAGTTTGCAGACTCTGTCATTGGCCGGGCTCGATTCCGATGCGCTCGGCGACTGCCAGAAACCGCTCTCTCCGTTCGTCGGCCGGGGCATCGAGGTCCCAGAGTTGGTCAGCCCAGATA
>JAYQAE010000022.1:0-2664 GCA_038136655.1 Ilumatobacteraceae bacterium | reverse complement strand
GTTGAATCGTCCGTGTCGGCAATACGGAAGGCGACACGGAATTCGCTGCTGGGTCGCGGCCCTGTCGCGTGGAGTTCGCCGATCCTCTTGCGCAGTTCGATCGCCGCTTCAAACGTCGGGGTGCCTGACGCAAACCAGCCATCGCCCAGCCGCACGGCGCGTTCCAGTGCGGCTTCGCTATTGCCTCCAAGAATCAGGGGCACTCGCACCGGGCGGTGGGTCACTTGGACGTCGCGGACCTCAAAGTATCGACCCGCGTAATTAACTGGTCCTGCTGACCAAGCCGCGCGGAGTATTTCAAGAGACTCCTCAAATCGTCCGATTCGTTGGGGGAATGGCACACCAAGTGCTTCAAACTCCTCCTTCAGCCAGCCGAATCCCACTCCAAGCGTGAAACGCCCGTCCGCGATGTCCTGCGTTGTGCAAGTAGCGCGCGCAATTGCGAGTGGGTGCCTAAGCGGCACAACGTAGATGCCAGTCGCCAACTCGATTGTCGAGGTGACAGCGGCGGCAGCGCTAATCGCGACGAGGGGGTCAACCAGCTCAGTCTCGGCATCGATGATTGGGCCAGCGATATGAACTGCGTCCGTTCGTTCCGTACTGGGATGCGTGCTCTCGTATTTGACCGGGAGGACGACGTGCTCGCCGAGCCAGAGTGAACTAAATCCTGCCTCTTCAGCCGTTGCCGCTAGCGCTTGGAACTCCGGTGCAGGGATGTTGTAAGCAGTGAGGCCGATCTTCATGTCAGGTGTCATCGCCCGAACCCGAGTGCGAGGCGATGACACCTCGGTCCCTTAGTTCAGCAATGTCGCTCGCCGTGAGACCGGAGGCCAGAAGCACCTCGTCGGTGTGTTCACCAAGACGTGGCGCTCGGCCGAGCTCAGGAGCCTCTCCGTTGAATTGAATCGGCGCGACAACGAGGTTGACTGCGCCGCCCCCATCGTGGCGAACCCGTTGGACGAAGCGGTTGTCTTGGACTTGCTGGTCATTCACGACGTGCCCTGCTGACAACAGGACATCCCATTGACCATCTTGTTGCGCGAGAAGGTCCTGCCACTCGCCCTGGGTCCGTTCGGCAAACAAGTCTGCCAATTGCCGTACGCAAAATTCGCTGTTCGCTTTCCTCGCCTCAGAGTCACAAAGGCGTTCGTCGGTGATCCAATCCAGCCGGTCCACCAGTACGCAGAATTCTCCCCAGTACCGAACTGCTTGCAAGAACGCCAGTGCGATGAATTCGTCGTCGCTCGTGCGGTAATAGTTCACTGCCGGATTAGCGGCCATGTGGTGATACTGGTGGGGAAGCCGGTCGGTGTTCAGAACGCTGGTGCCGGAGATGGTCATTCCCATTGCCCACAGACCGCTCGCGAGGAGTGAGGCATCAACAACCGCCCCTTCGCCCGTGCGTTCGCGGTTGAAGAGGGCGGTCCCGATACCTCCTGCGAGCGCCATGCCGGATTGAAGGTCGCCGAAGCCTGGCCCAGGCATTGTTAGAGGTACCGCGCTCTCAGGTGGAGTCACTCCGATCGCGGCGCCAGACCGACCCCAATATGAAATGCCATCGAATCCACCGCGTTCTGCCAGATCACCTCGGGAGCCCTGAGCGCTTGCACGCGCGTAGATCACTCGGGGATTCCGCGCACGAATCACGTCGACATCGATGCCGAGCTTGCGCCGCGCGGCTGGAAGAAAGTTGCAGATGAACACGTCACACTCGTCGACCAAGCGCATCAAGACGTCGTGTCCGCTGGGATCAGCAATGTCGAGCGCGACCGCACGCTTGCCGCGGTTTACTGCCTCCCACAAATGAGACACACCGTTTACCTCCTGCGGCACGCCCCACGCGGCGGTGCGGCGACCAGGATCGCCGCCGCTTGGATGCTCGACCTTGATTACGTCGGCACCCCAATCCGACAAAATTGCCGCGGCCGACGGCGCGAACGCGTAGATCGCAACCTCGAGAACCTTGATGCCGTCAAGTGGCTGTGTCATCGACGCTCTTCTCTAACTTGCAAAATATCATGATGATTATTTCGTCCGACCGCTCGTGTGTCAAGCGCTGAATTGTGCCTCAAGCTCTCCGAACCCGGCGGTGCGGCGGGTACGGGAGTCGCCGATGATCCCAGGGACACACTTTCACCCCTGTCGATCGGTTCGCCGGGCATGGCCGCACTTGTTCGACCGCCCTCCGTGTTCGTGACGAGCATCGGAACTTGACGAGCCGGCAGGGGGTCGCAGGTTGTCCGCGGACCTCCGGGCCGCGCGCGGGTTGGTGAGCGCGCCGGGATGAAGTGCGGCTGCAGGGGCCCGGCATCGGGGGATGAGGGCGCGGTGCGCGACTCCGAACGCCGGGTCTGACGTTCGACTGTTGACAGGAGGTCGGCCGCATTATTATCATGATCAATTGGCACCGCGGTCCAAAAGGGTCCCAAGGTGCAAGACCGGGCCGCCGCAGGCGGCCCCCAATTGAATGGGGGAAGAGAGTGCGTAGAAATCGACGAGTCGTCGCTTCGGTGGCGTCCCTAGTCACTCTGTCGCTTGTCGGCGTGGCTTGCGGTGGCAGTGATGAACAGTCCGAGGCGGATGCGCCAGCGGCGGCGGAGGAGCCGGCCGAGGAGCCGGCCGAGGAGCCGGCCGAGGAGCCGGCCGAGGAGCCGGCCGAGGAGC
>JAYQAE010000021.1:0-16743 GCA_038136655.1 Ilumatobacteraceae bacterium | reverse complement strand
CGCGCCGCCGCCAGCGCCTCTAGCTCAATGGCAGAGCAGCGGGCTTTTAACCCGTTGGTTCAGGGTTCGACCCCCTGGGGGCGCACCGATCCGCTCAGGTCGCCGAGTCCGTGGCAGGCTGTCCGGATGGGAAAGAACATCGCGGTGACGCGGACCGACTCGGTCGCAACGATCACGCTCGCTAATCCGGCCAAGCGGAACGCGCTCGCCCTCGATGTGATGCTCGAGCTCACTGAGGCCCTCCGCGAGGTCTCCCGCTCCGACGCGCTCGGTGTGGTGCTTGCCGCCGAGGGGCCGGTCTTCTCCGCAGGTCACAACTTCGGTGACATGGCTGGTGCGTCGTTCGAC
The DNA here is from genome assembly GCA_038136655.1 of Ilumatobacteraceae bacterium. Taxonomy (GTDB): domain Bacteria; phylum Actinomycetota; class Acidimicrobiia; order Acidimicrobiales; family Ilumatobacteraceae; genus Casp-actino5. The sequence continues at coordinate 16,395 of JAYQAE010000021.1, read as the reverse complement.
GAGGCCCGCGACCTCCTTGAGGTGTGCACCACGATGATGAACACCATCCAGCAGATGCCCCAGGTGGTGATCGCGCGGGTGCACGCGCTCGCGACCGCTGCCGGATGTCAGCTCGTGGCGTCCTGCGATCTCGCGATCGCCGCTGAATCGGCCGGGTTCGCCCTACCCGGGGGCAAGGGTGGTCTGTTCTGCCACACGCCCCTCGTGGCCGTCGCTCGGCAGATCGGCCGAAAGCGCGCGCTTGAGATGGCGATGACCGGCGATGTTGTCGATGCGGCGACCGCGGTCGACTGGGGTCTGATCAATCGGGCGGTGCCCGACGCCGATCTGGATGACGCGATCGCCGACCTCATGGCGCGAGCGACGCGAGGCTCGGCCGCTTCGAAGGCGATGGGGAAGCGCGCGTTCTACGCCCAGGTCGACCTCGACCAACCCAAGGCGTACGCCTACGCGATGGAGGTGATGGCCGCCGGGGTCGTGACCCCCGACGGCCAAGAGGGCATCAACTCGTTCCTCGAGAAGCGCCGTCCCGACTTCATGCCACCTGGGCGATAGCGGCAAGTTCGCCAGCGACTCGACTGCTGCAGGTCCACGCAGGGCCCGAGGACCCATCGATGGCCCTGCACCCCGGCCCGGTGACCACAGATGACATGCTGGCCCGATGACCGACGCCGAACGTTCGCCAGCCGAAGCGCTTGACCTCTTCCGGCTCGACGGCGAGGTCGCGCTGGTCACCGGCGCCTCATCGGGGCTTGGCGAGCGTATGGCGCGGGTCTTGCACGGCGCGGGTGCGACCGTTGTGGTCACCGCGAGACGAAAGGATCGATTAGAACGCCTCGCCGCCGACCTCGACCGGGTGACGGTGATCGCGGCCGATCTCTACTCAGCGGACGACCGGGAGCGCTTGGTCGCGGAGGCCGAACAGGCTCACGGACGAATCGACATCTTGGTGAACAACGCCGGGACCACCTCGGTGGTCGGCGTCGCCGACGAGGAGGTCGAACTCTTTCGATCGGTGCTCGAGTTGAACACCACCGCCCCGTGGCACCTGGCCAAACTCTGCGCCCCTGGGATGATCGGCCGGGGAAGCGGCTCGATCGTGAACGTCGCCTCGATGCTCGGTCACGTTGGCGCCACACCGGTGAAGCAGGCGAACTACTGCGCGTCGAAAGGCGCGGTGGTCAACCTCACCCGGGAGCTCGCCCTTCAGTGGGCGAGGAAGGGCATCCGCGTGAACGCGCTCTGTCCCGGCTGGTTCCCCTCGGAGATGACCGAGGACATGCAGGACGAGTCGAGTCAGGCATTTATCCGTCAGAACTCGCCGATTCCGAGGATGGGTGAGCCCCACGAGCTCGACGGAGCGCTCCTGCTGCTCGCATCAGCTGCAGGCACCTTCCTGACGGGACAGTCCCTCATCGTTGACGGGGGCTGGACCGCCCGCTGAGGCACCTATGCGCGAGATCTTCAGCCTCCGATTCTTCGCTGCCATCGGCGCGGTCATCGCCTCGTTCCTGATCGCCTCAGCGGTGGTGGGAGGCGGGACGGACGTCGTGTCCGAGGAGGAGGTCACGGCGCAGCTGATCCGACGGATCGACCTCGTCGAGCGCGTCGAGCGTTTCCAAGACGACGGGGCATCGTTCGCCGTGCAGGACGGTGTCGCGGTGAACGGCACCGTGCTCGTCCTTGACGAGCGTCGGAGCGCGCGGATCGTGCCGGGTACGCCGGGTGAGGACCGCTGCCCGATCGGACGGCGGATCGGAGCCTGCGCCCTTATCGCCGACCTGCTCGGCGAGGCCGTCATCTGGTTCCGTCTCGAGCCGGTGGCGCCTGGTGGTGTGGTCGACTTCGGGCCGATCGTCTCGCTTGACGATGATGTGGCGACGCTGGCTGACGGCCTCCAGTTGCCTTACGCGCCAGTGCTCGCCCGACGCTGCGACACCGAGTTTGAGTCGTTCAGCGCCTTCCGGCGAGAGCTCGGCGAGTCGTTCGTGTCGAGGTACACCTTGGCTGAACGTCGACTGACCGACGTCATCTGCAAAGAGTGACCGCGGCCTCGGCCGCAGCGATCCCGGACTCCCAGGCACCCTCGAACCTCGGTCCGGCGAAGGCGTCGCCGCCCAGCACCAGCCGTGTCGATTCGTCGATCCAGCACCGCTCGCTCCACGGCGCACGCGGAGTGGCGAACCGCCAACGCTTGACCTGGGCCTCGACAATCCCTGCTGACCCGATGAAGGGCGCGGCGAGCCGGTGGAGTTCGGACTCGACGTCGGCGGGATCGGCCTCCCAGCGCTCGAGCGACCACGCGGGATCGGCGTGGAGAGTGAGCGCCGGCACAGCGCTGATGCCCTTCAGCGCGTTGTCCGCCACGAACGCCACACCGGTCGAAGGCTGCTGCATCCCTCCGGGGGGCGCGACGGCGCTCGGTCCGTCCAAGACGACCAGCAGGCCGAGCGTTCGGTCGTAGTCCGCGTCGAACACCTCTCGCGGCAGCCCATCCACCGATTCGAACACCAGCGAGAACGACTGGGGAACGGGAGCGGTCGACAGCAGGGAGCGACTCCGGTGGACGGTGCCGTCGTCGGTGGTCACCTCCCAGTGACCGAGGTCGTCGAAGCGGGTCGCGACAGCCATGGAGGGCGCACGGACATCCACCCCAGTGGCGAGGTCTTTGGCGAGGGAGTTCATTCCGGTGGTCCCGATGTATCTCGGGTGGCCGTCCTCGCCGTCGAATCCGTTGCACCACACCCGCACCAGATCGCGCGAGGTCCAGTCATCGACCTGAGCGGCGAGCGACTCGCCGCGCACCGTGAAGAACTGCGCGCCGTGGTCGACGACGGCACCGGCCATCCGGCGGGTGGCGAGACGACCGCCCACCGAACGACCCTTATCGAGGACGCGCACGGTGAGGCCGGCGGCGATGAGCCTTTGGGCGGCGACGAGTCCGGAGAGGCCGGCGCCGATGATGAGCGTGTCGATCTCGGGACCCGGCGCGCGACCGGCGCGGGTGGTCAACGCAACTCGTGGGCTCGGATGATCAACTCGCGGGCGAACGGGTCGAGCTTCCGGCCGGTCAGCTGCTCGGTCACGGTGATCGTCTCGGTGTCACCGTCGACGAGTCCGGCCCAGCGGATGTACCCGCCCATCACGCCAACGAGCCGATCTCCGAGCTCCTCGGCGTGGACGACCACGCGTTGTCCGGCCCGCACGAGGTCATCAATCTCGGCGTAGAACGACCGGAGCCAAGTGTCGAGGTCGTCGGTGCGCATCGGCCGGTGCCGATACGGCATGCCGAGCTCCTCGTAGTTGTGGAGGTTGTGCGGTGCCTGGATGATCGAGACGACGTAGTTAAAGCCGTTCTCTCGAATCCAGATGATCTCCTCCTGGCGTCGGACCCGACGATGGTTGTCGCCGAAGCCTCCAGGACGCTCGCAGATCGCGAGTTTGTCCTTCAGAATCCAGGTGAAGTTGCGGGGTTCGATGCCGAGCGCCCACTTGCCGCGGAGTTTCGGCGGCATCAGACGGCTCTCCGCAACGGGGCCTCAGGGTCGAAAATGGGCTGCATCCGGCGCCGATGCTACTCGTTCCCGGTCTGGCCCAAGGTGAGCCGGAGCCTCCCACCGGACCGGGCGATGCGGATTCCGCCGGAGATCTCACAGGCCGTCGATTCGCCGTCCACCACCACCATGACTCGCTCGAGAGCACCGGCCGACGGTGGGTATCCGGTGGCCTCGCTGATCCACCTGCGCACGGCCCGTCGGGCGAGTGCCGGCTCGGCGTCCCGGAGGGCGCGGCAGTCGGTCGGGTCGAGGTCGGCGGCGAGACGGTCGAGGAGGTCCCCCTCGGATCCGGAGAGCGCGGCGGTCCGAACGAGGAGGGGAACCGGGTCGCGGCCCGAGATCTCGGCCAAGAGGGGAAGGAGTTCGGATCGAACGCGGTTGCGTCGGATCGCCGGATCCGAGTTCGACTCATCGATGATCGGCTCGATTCCCGCCCTTCGGCAGAGCTCCACTGTCTCCGTTCGCCGGAGATCGAGGATCGGGTGCTCGTGACCGGGTCGCATGGCAGCCAGACCGGTCGGCCCGGATCCCCTCAGCAGCCGCAGCAGTACGGTCTCGGCTTGATCATCGGCGGTGTGCCCGGTCATCGCGCCGGCGGGGATCGCGGCGCGGCGGGCCTCGCGAGCCCGGGCCTCGAGGTTGGGTCCGGGCTCGACCGTCACCTCGTGGAGCTCGAACGCGACCCCGATCGACTCCGCGATCGACGCTGCTCGACGCGCCTCGGTGCTCGAGGAGGCTCGGATGCCGTGATCGACGTGATGGGCCACCGGTTCGAGTCCGGCTTCTCGGGCAAGGATGATCAGCGCCGGCGAGTCAGCTCCTCCGGAGAAGGCGCAGGCGACCGGACGGCCGGGAGTTGGGAAACGGCAGCGACCGAGGAGGTCCGCGAGAAGGGGACCGACGGGGTCGATCAGAGTTCCGCGTCGCGTTGGCGGCGACCGAGGGGGTGCTTGAGGGCGGTGACCGACTTCAGGTAGCCGACGACGAGACCGAGCACGGCGCCGACTCCCGTGAGCGCGAGGATGACGCCGATCCACCAGTGCCAGATGTTGGCTGCGAGCATGACTTCAGCGTAGCCCTCAGGCCTTGTCGCCGATCACTCCGTCTCCGTCGAAATCCTCGGTGAGGCAGACCTCGAGGCGACTCACCAGCGATTCGGGGAGGGCCTCCTCGCTGCACTTGCGGCGGATCGCCTCCTTGAGTTCGAGATGGAACTCGAAGGCCTGCTGGCAGTCGGGGCAGGAGTCGAGGTGGTGGTGAACGTGGTGGCGAACCTCGTCGGCGAGTTCGCCGTCGAGGTAAGGCTCAAGTTCTCTCAGTGTGTCGGCGCAGTCTGACATGGGGTTGGGTCCGTGGGTTCAGAGGCTCAGGCGGTGAGCCCTTTCTCCTGTGCGTACTCGTACAACTCGCGTTGCATCGCCTTTCTTCCCCGATGCAACCTCGACATGACGGTCCCGATGGGCACGTCGAGCATCTCGGCGATCTCCCGGTAGGCGAATCCCTCGACATCGGCGAGGAGAACCGGGAGACGGAAGCTCTCTGGGAGGTTCTCCAGCGCGGTCTTCACCTCGTCGTCGGTGAAGAGGTCGAGGAACTGCTCCTCGGCGGAGAGCGAGGCGGCGGCTGACTCCATCGATGGCACGCGTCGGTAGAGGTACATGTCCTCGACGTCGGCGAGATCGGATTCGTCGGGCCGGCGCTGGGCTGCCCGGTAGCGATTGATGTAGACGTTCGTGAGGATCCGGAAGAGCCAGGCCCGAAGGTTCGTGCCCTCGGTGAAGGTATGGAAGCTCCGGTAGCCGCGCAGCATCGTCTCTTGCACGAGGTCCTCGGCGTCGGCGCGGTTCCGGGTCATTCGGAGGGCGGCGGAGTAGAGCTGGGGAGCGAACTCCATCGCGGTGGCGGCGAAGTCGGAGCGGTCGGCCACCGGCTCGAAACTAGCGGGGAGCCCCCGCGCGGTCGAAGCCGCGGAGCGACCCGCTCCCCGAGGCGGCCTCGTTGAGGAACCACGAGTAGGTGTCGGTAAGTCCTGATTCGAGGTCGATCGAGGGTTCCCAGCCGAGATCGCGCAGTCGGGTGACGTCGAGGAGCTTCCTCGGGGTGCCGTCGGGCTTGGTGGTGTCCCAGACCAGTTCAGCTCCGGGGTTGACGATGCGCTGGACGGTCTCGGCGAGCTCCCGGATGGAGAGGTCGACCCCGGTGCCGACATTGATGTGCGAGTCGTCGCTGTAGTTCTCGAGGAGGAAGAGGCAGGCGCGGGCGAGATCGTCAACGTGGAGGAACTCACGGAACGCCGATCCGGTTCCCCACACCTCAACCCGGTTCGACGCGCCCGTGGTCTCGGCCTCGACGCGGGCGTCGTGGAACTTGCGAATGAGGGCCGGGATGACGTGGGAGGAGGCGAGGTCGAAGTTGTCTCCGGGGCCGTAGAGATTGGTCGGCATGGCCGAGATGAAGTCGGAGCCGTACTGGCGGCGGTAGGCCTGGCAGAGTTTGATCCCGGCGATCTTGGCGATGGCGTACCACTCGTTGGTCGACTCAAGGGGTCCGGTGAGCAACTGATCCTCGGTGATTGGTTGGGTCGCATGTCGGGGGTAGATGCACGACGACCCGAGGTAGAGCAACTTCTCGGTGCCCACCTCGTGAGCGGCGTGCACCACCGTGCCGTGGATCATCATGTTGTCGTAGATGAACTCGGCGGGGCGCGTGCTGTTGGCGAGGATGCCGCCGACCGTTCCAGCGACGAGCATGACGTAGCGCGGACGGTTCGCCTTGAACCAGTGCGAGACCTCAGCCTGGCTCCGCAGATCGACCTGGTCTCGGGTTGCCGTCAGGATGTTGTCGAAGCCTTCGGCTTCGAGGTGCCGGACGATCGCCGATCCCACTAGTCCGCGGTGCCCGGCGACGTAGATCGGGGCGGAGCGGTCGATCACTGCCATGGTCGCGAGGCTAACGAGTCGCGACGGCGGGCCCGACCGATTCCCTTTGAGGGGTTAGAGGAGTTGTGTGAACTCGAAGTGGAGGTGCGCGATCACACGGGTGGTGAAGTCATCGCGCAGCGAGGCGAGGAGGGCCGGGTACTGCGCTGAGAGCGAGGCCGAGCCCGGGTGGTTGCCGGTGAGGAAGGTCGCAGCGCCGAGGGCGGACAGCGCGACGAACGCGGTCAGGTCGGCGAACTCGGGCCGGTAGAGCGGATCGTCGGCGGTCAACTCATGGTTGATCGGATGCCCGTGGTAGAGCGCGGCGACCGTCGCCGACAGCCCACCCATGTCCGAGATGGTGATCTGGGAGACCCTCGCTTCGAACTCCTGGGTCAGGATCTCGCCGACCGGGTCGAGGACGTGCGTGTAGTTGAGCATCGAGTCGATGCCCGGGTGCGCGGTGGTCCAGTCGAAGCGGTATCTGAAACGGGCCCGGAATTGATCTTCAGCGCTCGAGGTGACGGCGAAGGTGGCCGCGTTCATTCCCTCGACGAGTTTGGCGTGCTCGTGCACCACCGCCTCGGCGAGGAGGCGATCTCGGCCTCCGAAGTGGTAGTTGACGAGGGCGGGGGAGAGATCGAGTTCCTCGCAGATGTCGGCGAGCACGACGGCGCGCGGACCCCGGATGGCCAATTGCGCGCCGACGGCGTCGAGCAGGGCCTGTCGAGCGTCGCCGTAGCGGATTCCCTCCTGCCCTTTGGTCGTCGACCGTGCCATGCGCGAACAGTACCTGAGTTTCGGCGGCCTGTCTGGAGGAGCGAAACGCTGGAGCCCGGGATGAGAATCGAACTCACGACCTACGCATTACGAGTGCGTTGCTCTACCGACTGAGCTACCCGGGCGACGGCCGCCGATGCTACCGAGAGGTCGTGCCACCGGCACGGGCTCACGGCAGAGGCAACGACCAGACCAGCCGCTGTAGGGCGAGCGTCGAGTTCGCGTTGCGACTGAGCGACGAGATGGTCGCCTGGATCGCGGACACGGCCCTGGCCGCGTCGGAGGTCGACACCCGCTCACTGACCGCGGCATCTCGGTAGGCGCCGGCCATCGCCGAGAGCCCCGACCGCAGTTCATCGGTCGTGAACCGTCGGAGCTCGCGTTTGTGACGCTCCTCGAGTTGTTTTCGGCCGCTGCCCCTCGCACCGACCCGCTCGATCCGCTCCTGCAGGTCGGCGGCTTCGGTCGCCTGTCGGGCTTTCAGCGGCTCAGCCGCGCGGTCGATCAACTGCTCGACACGGTCGACGAAGGCGAGGGCCGAACGACCCGAACCATCGAGCGTCTCAAGAACCGAGGCGAACGCGGCTCGTCGCTCAGCGACCTCGGGATCACCGGCCAGCACTCTCGCTCGCTCGAGGTCACCGGCGGCGCCGGCGGACACGATCTCGGCGAGGGTCTGGTCGATGCCCTCCGCGATAAGTCGGTCGCGGATGACCGCGTCGGGGATGGTGGCGAAGTCCACCCGCACGCACCGAGAGGCGATGGTCACCAGCGAGGCGGGAACTGACTCAGCGAGGATGATGAACCGCGTCGACTCCGGTGGTTCCTCGACGGTCTTCAGGAGCCGTCCGGCGGCGATCTCCGAGAGCAGGTGGAACTCGTGGAGCATCATGACCTTCGACGTTCCCTCGACCGGGCTGAGCCAGGCCTGCTCGTTGATCCACTCCGCCTGATCACGGTCGATCGCCGCGCCGACCCGCTCGACCTCCCGGCAGTCGGGGTGCTCCCCGGCCATGACCAGTCGGGCATCCCGGCCCTCGGCATCTTCGGAGCCCGTGAGGAGCATCGCGGCGAATGCTCGCGCGGCCCGCTCCACCGTCGAGCCGTGGGGGCCGACCAGCAGGTAGGCGTGAACCGGGTCGGCTGCGGCGCGCCGCAGTCGCTCGACCGCACGGTCCTGACCGACGACGTCGTCCCAGACCGACGAGGTCACAGCCCGAGGCGCTCCGAGACGATGGATCGGATGATCGACTCAACCTCGTCCTTGGGAAGGAGGCCGTCGATGACCACCCATCGTGAGGGATCCCGCTCGGCGAGCTCGGCGAATCCCTCGGCCACGCGTCGATGAAAGTCAGCCCCAGCGCGTTCGAAGCGATCGAGGTGGCGCTTGCGGAGTCGGAGTTCCATCTCCTCGGCGGGAACAGCGATCAGCACGACGAGGTCGGGGAGCGTGTCGCCAACAGCCCAAGAGTTCACGCGCAGCACCTCATCCATGCCGAGCTGCCGCCCAGCACCCTGATAGGCGAGCGAGGAGTACACGGATCGGTCACTCACCACGTGCCGTCCTGACGCGAGAGCGGGACGTACCACCTGGGCGAGATGCTGGGCTCGATCGGCGGCCACGATGAGCGTCTCAGCGCGCTCGTCGAGGTCATCGACCTCGACGTCATGGAGGATGCTTCGGAGTCGCTCGCCGATCGCGGTGCCCCCGGTCTCTCGGGTGAGCACCGCGTCGAGGGAGGCGGCGAGACGGGTGGCGTGGGTGCTTTTCCCGCACCCCTCGGAGCCCTCGAAGGCGATGTAGCGGGGGCTCGTCACGAGGCCAATGTAGACGGGGGCTCAGTCGGTGTCGCCGGAGGGCGGCGAGGCTTCGCTGTCCGTCATGGCCTTCGTCGCGGCCTTCGCGGGTGACTTTTTCGCCGGGGTCTTTTTGGCAGCGGTTTTCCTCGCTCCCGCTTTCTTGGCGGTCTTCTTGGAAGCAGCCTTCTTTGGGGCCGCTTTCTTGGCGGTCTTCTTCGCGGGAGCCTGCTCGCGCCGGATGGCGAGCAGCTCGAAGGCTCGCTCGGGAAGCATGTCCTCGATTCGGTCGCCCTTGCCGATGGAGGCGTTCGTCTCGCCGTCGGTCACGTAGACGCCGAATCGACCGTCTCGGGCGACGACTTTGCGTCCGGATACCGGATCGTCGCCGAACTCCCGGAGAGGACCGGCGGCGGCCATCGATCGGCCGGCGCGCTTGAACACCTTCGGGAGCTCGAAGATCCGTACCGCCTCGTCGAGGGTGATGGTGAGCAGCTGGTCCTCGGAGTCGATCGAGCGGAAATCGCGACCCTTCACGACATACGGCCCGTATCGACCGTTGTCGGCACGGATCTCCTCACCGTCGTTCGGGTCGAGTCCAAGCACCCGTGGAAGGGTGAGCAGTCGCTCGGCGTCATCCATGGTGATGTGCTCAAGGGACATCGTGGCGAACAGGCTGGTCATCCGAGGCTTGTCCATGCCCGGCGGCGGAGCGTCCGGTGTGCCCCACTGCACGTAGGGGCCGTAACGACCGTTCTTCGCGAACACTGGGAGGCCGTCGAGTTCGCCGATGGGCTCGTCGCTCTTGGGAAGCGACAGGAGGCGGAGCGCCTCGGTGAGGGTGAGCTCATCGGGGGCGAGGGTGTCGGGAATCGACGCGGTGTCCTCTCCGCGCTTCACATACGGCCCGTAACGACCGGGTTTCGCTACGACCTCGTTGCCGTCCTCGTCGACACCGATCGGGAAGGTGTTGATCCTCGCGGCATCGATCTGATCGAGGTTCTCCTCGACGAGGGTCTTGAGGCCGGGCAGATCGTCGGACCCGAAGTAGAAGCGCTGGAGCCATTGGTCCTTGTGTCGTGAGCCGTCGGCGATGCCATCGAGGTCCTCCTCGATCTTGGCGGTGAGCTCGTAGTCGACGAGATCGTCGAAGTGCTGCTCGAGCAGGCCGACGACCGCGAACGCCGTCCAGGTCGGGACGAGGGCCTGCCCCTTCTTCCAGACGTAGCCGCGATCCTGCACCGTCTGGATGATCGATGCCCACGTTGACGGCCGACCGATGCCGAGCTCCTCGAGGCGCTTCACCAAGCTGGCCTCGGTGAACCGCGCCGGGGGCGAGGTGCTGTGCCCCTCGGCGGTGAGGTCGGCGACCGGTACCCGATCGCCGACGGTGAGTTCAGGGAGGAGCACGTCGTCGCCGGCCTGGCTCTGGTCGTCGCCGTCGGTCGGGGTGCTGTCGAGCACCGCTCGGTGGCCGGGGAAGGTGATCGTGGTCCCGCTCGCGGCGAACAGGCAGTCGGTCGCGTCATCGGTGGTCGCCCCACCGATCCGCACGCTGACGGTGACACCGCGGGCGTCAGCCATCTGCGAAGCGAGGGTCCGCTGCCAGATGAGCGTGTAGAGGGCGAGTTGCTGGCGATCGCGGATCTCTCCCGACACCGACTTCGGCGAGCGGAAGGGGGTGGTCGGCCGGATCGCCTCGTGGGCCTCCTGAGCGTTCTTCGACTTCGAGGAGTACTGCTTTGGGGCGTCGGAGAGGTAGCTCGCCCCGTACTCAGCTTCGACCGCGGCGCGTGTCGCCGCGAGCGCCTCGTCGGAGAGGACGACGTTGTCGGTCCTCATATAGGTGATGAAGCCCTGCTCGTAGAGGCCCTGGGCCAGCCGCATCACCTGCGAGGAGGAGAGCCTCAGTCGACGTCCGGCCTCCTGCTGGAGCGTCGAGGTCATGAACGGAGCTTTCGGAGACGACCGATACGGCTTCTCCTCGACCGAGCGAACCGAGACGTCTGCCGCGGAGAGCCCCGACGCCAGGCGTCGTGCCTCCGCCTCGTCGAGTACCCGCACGCGCTCGTCGGCCCGTCCTGCCGCGTCGAAGTCGCGGCCGGTCGCCACCCGGACGCCGTCGACCTCGAGAAGTCGGGCGGTGAAGGCTGGGGCGGTGGCGGTGAGCAACTCGAGATCCCAGTAGCCGGCGGAGACGAAAGCGATCCGCTCGCGCTCGCGCTCGACGATGAGCCGAATCGTCGGGCTCTGAACGCGCCCGGCGGACAGACCTCGGTTCACCTTTCGCCAGAGGATCGGCGAGACCTCGTAGCCGTAGAGCCGGTCGAGGATGCGACGGGTCTCAGCGGCATCGACGAGTCCGTAATCGATCCCTCGGGGGTTCTCGACCGCGTGATCGATCGCGGCGCGCGTGATCTCGTGGAACACCATGCGCTTCACCGGCACCTTCGGCTTCAGGTACTCGAGGAGATGCCAGCTGATGGCCTCGCCCTCTCGGTCCTCATCGGTAGCGAGATAGAGCTCGCTCGCGTCCTTGAGCGCCGCGCGGAGATCGCGAACCACCTGCTTACCGCGCTCGGTCAACTCGTAGGTCGGTTTGAATCCGTTGTCGACGTCGACCGCGAGGCCCTTGGAGGGGAGGTCGGCGACATGGCCGACCGAGGCCCGCACGTCGAACTCATCGCCGAGGAAGCGGGCGATCGTCTTCGCCTTCGCTGGTGACTCGACGATCACGAGCGGGCGACCGGATGCGGTGGAGGCCATGGGAGCGGTGAGTTTGCCCCGATGCCGGGTCGAGACCAACTCGGTGTCACGTCGGTCGGGGCACAGATGGAGTGATGATGCCGGCGCTCGTAGTGTCCGAGACGTGGCGACCGACACCGTCTGGGTTCTCGGCGACCAACTCGATGAGCGCCTCGCACACCTCGCTGATCGCGATCCGACGGCGACCACCGTGCTCATGGTGGTGTCGAGGTCAAAACTCGCATCAAGACGCTGGGGTCGCCAGCGCGCCCACTTCTACGTCGCCTCGATGCGGCGGTTCTCGGAGCGTCTCCGCGCCCTCGGATTCACCGTCGACTGGAGGGTGGCCGACTCGATGCGCGCGGGCCTCGAGGCGCACATCACTGAATACGGTCCGCGCGCTGTCATCGCGATGGAGCCGGCCAACCGGGCGGGTTCCGACCTGCTCGGTCGGCTCGGCGTCCGGCTGATCTCCTCCGACCAATTCCTCTGCCACCGCGATGAGTTCCGCGCGTGGGCCGCGGAGCACCGGCGACGAGACGGGTCGCTGCTGATGGAGGACTTCTACCGCTGGCAACGACGGCGACTGGGGATCTTGATCGAGGAGGACGGGTCGCCGGTTGGAGGTCGCTGGAACCTCGACGAGGAGAACCGACTGCCACCTCCCTCCGACGGGGGACAGTGGCCTGAGGCGCCGCTCGATCAACCCGATGCGATCGATGCCGAGGTCGACGAGATCCTGTCGGACTTCGACCTCAGCGGCGGGAAGTGGAACGGGCTGTGGGCCACCGACCGCGAGGGGGCGCTCCGGCGACTCGCTCACTTCGTTACCGAGGCCCTGCCGGGCTTCGGACCCTACGAGGACGCGGTGGTCAGCCACCACCGGCATCTCAACCACTCGATGCTGAGCCCGTACCTCAACAACGGTCTCCTCCACCCGCGAGAGGTGGTGGAGGCGGTGCTGGCGGCGAATCGAGACGGCGGCATCCCGCTCAACTCGGTGGAGGGCATCATCCGGCAGATCATCGGCTGGCGCGAGTACATCGCCGGCCTCTACTGGACGAGCGATCCCGACTACATCAACGCCAACCACTTCGGGAACACGATGGAGGTCCCGCCGGCGCTCCTCGGAGCACCGACGAACATGAACTGCGTGTCCCACGTCGCTCGCTGGGTGGCCGAGGACGGGTGGACCCATCACATCCCGCGGCTCATGGTGATCGCGAATCTCGCGACGCTCGCCGGTGTGCGGCCGCGCGCTCTGGTCGACTGGATGTGGGAGTCCTTCGTCGACGGAGCCGAATGGGTGATGGTGCCGAACGTCGTCGGTATGGGCATGTACGCCGATGGCGGGGCGATGAGCACCAAGCCCTATGTCGCCGGAGGGAACTACCTGTCGAAGATGACCGACTTCTGCGGACCCTGCGCTTTCGACCGTCGACGCCGAACCGGCGATGACGCCTGCCCCTTCACCACCCTCTACTGGGATTTCCTCGACCGTCACCGAGATCTGCTTGCCGGAAACCACCGACTGGCCCGCGTGTACGCGAACCTCAATCGCCTGTCGGACATCGATGACGTCCGGGAACGCGCGGTCGAGGTCCGAGGGCGACTCGCCGCTGGGACCCTGTGACTCGCAGCGGTACCGTTCGGGTGTGAGCCCCGACCACCTCCTCGGCTGGACCGATCGGTTCGCCGAGTCCTGGGAGCGGCTCGGAGCGCCCTCGGCGCACGGCACGCCGGGTCGGGTCGCGCGGATCGATCGCGGATGGTCGACCGTGATGCGAACCCACGACGACACCGACGGTCTTCGGGTCCGCAACATCGGAGCTGATGTCGCCGTCGGTGACTGGGTGGTGGTCGATGACGGGGGCGAGCGCATCGAGCATGTCCTGGACCGCACCTCCGCCTTCACTCGACGCGCCTCCCACGAGGGAGATCGGGCGGTGCCCGACGTGCTCGCCGCGAACATTGATGTCGTCTTCCTCGTGCACGCCCTCACGGCGCCGCCCAACCAGCGGCGCCTCGAGCGTGAGCTCGTATTGGCCTTCGATTCCGGAGCGACACCCGCTGTGGTGCTGACAAAAGTCGATGTCGCCGAGGATCCGTCCGCTGTGGTCGACGAACTGACCGCTGTGGCCCCCGGTGTGCCCGTGTTCGTGGTGAGCGGGGTGACCGGAGAGGGGGTTGACGAGATCGGCCGCCGCGCCGCCGACGGCTCGACCCTCGCCCTCCTCGGTGCCTCCGGGGTTGGGAAGTCGACGATCGTGAATTCGCTCCTCGGCCGAGACGAGATGGCGACCGGCGCGGTTCGCGATGGCGATCAACGCGGACGGCACACCACGGTCGCGACGCGCCTGCTCCCGGTGCCCGGCGGCGGATGGCTGATCGATACGCCGGGCTTCCGGGCGGTAAGTCTCTGGCTGTCAGGTCGGGGCATCGAGCGGGCCTTCTCCGACGTGTTCTCGCTCATGGACGACTGCCGTTTCCGAGACTGCAAGCACGATCGTGAGCCCGGTTGCGCCGTGCGGTCGGCGATCGAGGACGGCACGCTCGATCCATCGCGGTTCGCCAGCCTCGAGCGGCTCGTCGCGGAGGAGGCCGCCGTCGAGGCCGAGCAGGAGCGGCGGCTCCGCATCGCCGATCGGCGCCGGCACGGCCGACCCGGGCCGGAGGGCGACGAGGACGACGAACCCGACGAGTCGAGCGCGGAGTGACCCCTCGATCCTCCACCGACTGATCGCGGCTTCGAGTCCGGCGGTACTGTCGTCACATGGCAGGCATGGAGACCACCCCCGGCATGTTCGACCTCCGGATGTCGGAGGGCGCGCGTCCGCTCTACGAACGAGTCCTCGAGTTCATCGAGACCGAGATCGAGCCGAAGACGGAGGAGTTCTTCAGACTCGGACGCGATCGCGATGAGCGCTGGTCGTACGGCCCGGGGCAGCTCGAACTGCTCGACGGCATCAAGGAACGGGCCAAGCAGGCGGGGCTGTGGAACTTCTTCCTCCCCGACGCAGAGACCGGCGAGGGGCTGAGCAACCTCGACTACGCCTACATCGCGATGGAGCTCGGTCGGAACCCGATCGCCAGCGAGTGCCTCAACTGCTCGGCTCCCGACACCGGCAACATGGAGGTGCTCGAACGGGTGGGAACACCCGAGCAGAAGGAGCGATGGTTGGCGCCGCTCCTCGCCGGCGAGATCCGATCGGCCTACGCCATGACCGAGCCCGACACCCCGTCCTCGGACGCGAAGAACATCGCCTGCCGAGCTGTCAAAGACGGTGACGAGTGGGTGATCACGGGAGAGAAGTACTGGACGTCGGGTGCGGGTGATCCGCGCTGCAAGATCCTGATCGTCATGGTGCAGACCGATCCCGACGGTCCCCCGCACCGCCGCCAGTCGCAGATCCTCGTCCCGATGGACACGCCAGGCGTGCGGGTCATGGGGCCGATGCACGTCTTCGGGGAGGACGACGCCCCGCACGGGCACATGCACCTTCGATTCGAGGATGTGCGGGTGCCCGCCACCAACATGCTGCTCGGGGAGGGTCGCGGCTTCGAGATTTCGCAGCTCCGACTCGGACCTGGCCGAATCCATCACTGCATGCGATCGATCGGAGCCGGGGAGCGCGCGCTCGAGTTAATGGTGAAGCGAGGTTTGTCGCGGGAGGCGTTCGGCAAGCCGATCGCCCAACTCGGAGGCAACGTGGAGACCATCGCCCGAGCCCGTGTCGAACTCGAGTCGATGCGCCGGATGGTGCTCACCGCCGCCAAGGCCATGGACGAGCTCGGCAACGCGGAGGCGAGGGTCTGGGTGAGCGCCGTCAAGGCCCTCGTTCCCGAGCGCGTCGTCGCGATCATCGACCAGGCCATCCAGGTGCACGGAGCGACCGGCGTTTCCCAGTGGACGCCGCTCGCCAAGATGTACACGGGGCAGCGCACCCTCCGACTCGCCGACGGCCCCGACGAGGTGCATTGGTTCGTCGTGGGTCGGGCTGAACTCGCTCGCTGGGAGTCCGAGGCCGCCGACTACGACCCTAAGCGTGAGTTCTACGCGGCGAGGGACGCGCGAGTCGACGCGGTCTTCACCGGTCCCTGATTCGTCGCACTATCTCCCGAGGTGCCAACCCTCGGGTCCGCGCCTCCAGCGGTGGACGGCGCTGACCGAGGTGGTGGGAAGTTCCCCGTAGAGGTGGGGGAACAACTCGCCCCCACCCTCGGCGGCTGGCTCGTCCACGAGGTCGGCGCCGAGCCGCGTGAGGTCGAGGTCGAGCACCACGAGCTCTTGGACATCGTCGTAGAAGCGGCGCGCCACTCCCTCGATCTGCCCGATCCTCGCGCAGTGGACGAACCCGACCTCGACGAAGGTGAGCCCCCGCGTGCTCCAGGGATATGAGCCGGTGGTGGCGGCATGCTCCCAGTCGGCCGGAAGGGCGAGGTGCACGATCCGCTCAGCGCTGAGACCGCTGTCCATTGGGCCGAGGGTAGCCATCGGTCAAGGACGGCCGATGGGCTCGATCGCCGAGGTCGTGTCGGAAGACGTCTGCGCGAGGAGTTCGAGGAATGTGTCCTCGGCCCGACGGGCTGAGCGGTGG
>JAYQAE010000020.1:0-16812 GCA_038136655.1 Ilumatobacteraceae bacterium | reverse complement strand
GCGCCGGTCACCACCGTGCCGGTGACGATCGCCACCGTCGTGCCGATCAGCAGTAGGCCGGCGAGCCGGCGGCTCGCGGCATCGACGGTCGGTCGGCGGGCCGCGCCATCGGGCTCATCCGCCCGACGAACGAGCACCGTGCCCGCCGCAATGAGCCCCATCGAGAGAAGCAGATGCCCTTGCACCGCGTAGGGATGCAGGTCGACCCAGACGGTGACGGCGCCCAAGAGGGCATTCGCCACGACCCCGACGACGAGCGTCCACGAGATCAGCACCAAGTCACGCCGTCGACCCTCGCGGATCAGCGAACCAAGGACCGCCGCGATCACCGCGGCAACCACCACCCCGGTGAACAACCGATTTACCTGCTCGATCGCCGCGTGAGCACTCGACACATCCACGAACCGCTCCGAGTTGCAGTTCGGCCAGTTATCGCAACCGAGACCGCTGTTCGTCAGGCGGACCGCGGCGCCCGAGACGATGATGATCGACAGCGAGATGAGCGCCCCAATGGAGATCTGGCGGTAGCGGGGGGCGCTGATGACCACCCTTGGCAGGCTACCGACGGGGCGTCGGCCGGTCGCCTTGAACCGGCATCATCGCGATGCCTCGGGGAATGTCTCAGGCGCCGAGGTTGATGTAGATCTGCTTGGTCTCGAGGTAGGCGTCGAGCGCGTACCTCCCGAGCTCGCGCCCCACACCACTCTGTTTGTAGCCACCCCACAGCGACTCGCTCGGCGCCGGCTGGCTGTCGTTGACCCACACGACGCCCGCTCGGACACGACGCGCGGTGGTGAGCGCCAGGTTGATGTCGCGGGTCCAGATCGCCGCGGCCAACCCGTACTCGGTGTTGTTGGCCTGACGGACCACCTCGTCGACGTCCTCGAACCGGAAGACGGTGGCAACCGGACCGAAGATTTCCTCCCGGGCGATGGACGGACCATGATCGGCCACCTCGAAGACGCTCGGCGCGACGAAGAACCCTCCCGCTAACTCCGGGGTATCCGGCATCGCCCCAGTGAACACGTGGCGCGCCCCGTCACCCGTTGCGGCATCGACGTACGACCGCACTCGGTCGCGCTGAGCGGCCGACACCAGCGGGCCCATCGTGGTCGCCTCGTCGAGTCCGGAGCCCAGTCGGATCGCTCCCGCCTGCTCCACCATGCCGTCAAGCACCTCGTCGTAGACGGAGGCGTGGACGAACACCCTGCTACCGGCCGAGCAGACCTCGCCCTGATTACCGAAGATGCCCGCCGCCGTGCCGGCGATCGCCTCGGCGATCGGAGCGTCGCCGAACACGATGTTGGGGCTCTTGCCGCCGAGCTCGAGGGTGACCCGCTTCAACTGATCGGCGCAGGTCCGCTGGATGTGACGTCCGACGCCGAGGGAGCCGGTGAACGAGATCTTGTCGACCCGCCCATCGGTGAGCATCGGCTCACCGGCCTCCACACCGAATCCGGTCACGACGTTGAGCACCCCAGCGGGCAGACCGGCTTCCTCGGCGATAGCCGCCATGCACAGCGCCGTCAGCGGGGTCTGCTCGGCCGGCTTCAAGACAACGGTGCAGCCGGTCGCCAACGCAGGGGCGACCTTCTGCGCCGCCATCAGCATCGGGTAGTTCCACGGCACGATCAAGCCACAGACCCCAACCGGCTCGCGCACCACGAGCGACAGGGCGTCGGTGCCCACCGGCGGGATGTCACCGGCGATCTTCGTCGCCCACCCCGCGTAGTACTCGAACATGAAGGCGACCTCGTCGATGTCGCCGCGCGCGTCAGCGAGCGGCTTACCGCAGTCAAGGACCTCGATCTCGACGAGCTCGTCCCGGCGCTCCCGGACGAGATCACTCATGCGGTGGAGGATGCGAGCTCGGTCGCGGGCCGCGACCGCCTCCCCCCATCGCCCGTCGTCGAAGGCGGCTCGCGCAGCCGCGACGGCTCGGTCAACGTCCGCGGAACGGGCCCTCGGAACTCGGGCGATCACCCGTCCCGTGGCCGGATCGAGGCTGTCGAACTCCTCACCGTCGAGCGCGGTGACCCACCCCCCGTCGATATACATCCCGGCGGGGACGCGCGAGAGAACGGCTGGGGCTCCGTCGACACTGCTCATGGGCCGCAACGTAGTCGCCGACGCGCCGCCGTCGACAGGGCTCAGCGCGTGCGGAGCCCCGCAGGAAGATGCTCGTCGTCGGCGAGCCGACGAAGCGAGAAGGTGTGGGCCCCTCCGATCTCGATCGAACCGACTCGCGTGATCGAGCAGTGGCCGATCACGAACCGATCCCATTCCCAAGGGGTGGGGACCAACCCGAGGAGGTGCCCGATCGTCACGGAATTCGTTCCGGCGTGAGCGAAGCACAGGATGCGTCGCCCAGGCTCGGAGATCGTCCACACCGGCAATTCGTGATCGTCGCGGGAGACGCTCCGCTCGGCGAGGAAGTACTCAGCGCCGTTGTTGATCCGGTCGACGAAATCACGGACACTCTCACCGCCCTCAAGGCCGTGCCACCGATCATCGGGCGCCATGCGGCGCATCTCGGCGTAGGCCTGCTCAGCCCGCTCCGCTGGCCCGCCATCCCAACCCGGATCGCGGATCTCGTGCAACCACGGCGCGATCACCTCGGGCCGATCGAGGAGCGCGAGGAGCGGAGCCGCCGTCTGTCGCGCGCGCTGGAGGGGCGACACCAGGATCTCATCGAAGTGCTCGGTCGCGAGATGGCGGGCGGTGATCTCCGCCTGCTCGACCCCACGAGCGGTCAGCGGCGGATCACCAACGCTCAGTCCGTTGCGGACCCATTCGGGCTCCCCATGACGGACCAGCACGATCTCCATAGCGTCGAAGGTACCGTCTCGGTGTGTCGAGCCGACCGGACTGGTACACAGATCCAACCGGCCGACACGACCTCCGGTACTTCAACGGAACCTCCTGGACCGGCGATGTCTCCGACTCGGGTCGCCGATCGGTCGACCCGCTCGGACCGCACCCGAGGAGGCGAGGCACCCGCTCGGTGGTCGCCACGCTGCTCGCCCTCGCCGGGGTCGGCACCCTCGTCATCGCGGTGGTAGTGGTGCCTCGCGTGGCCGCCTACCTCGACGTCTCTCCCCACACCGTCGAAATCGTCGACTGCGCGCCCGACGGGCGTGCGGTAGCGCTGAGGGTGTCGCTCACCAACACCGGAGAGGTCAGGTCCGACTACACGATCCATGTCCGACTCGTCGACGAGGACGGCGCGGTGATCCGCGACACCACCCTCGAGATCAATGCCGTCGCCGCAGGATCGACCATCGAGACCAGCGATCGACTGCCCGCCCGGTTCGAGAGCGTCGTCTGCGAGATCCGCGGGGTGAGCGGTCCCCTTCCCTTCGGCATCGACCTCGGGCCTGCTCCGTCGAGCGGTTGACCTGAGCCGGGCCTAGCGTCGAGACCGTGGTAGAACCCCGCACCGCCGAGGACGACACGTCGATCGGTCCACAGATCGGTTCGTCCGGTGGGGGCCTCGGCTGGCGACGCACCATCGCGCGGGTGGCAGTGCTCGGCGTGATGGCCTCCTTCGCCGCCTTTTGGACCTGGGCGCTCTTCTTCGCCTCGAAGGAAGCGGTGAACCGCATCGGCGACGTCGCGTGGGCCGAACGAGCGCAGGTGGTCTGCGAGAACTGGAACGAGCGTCGACTCGAACTCGCCGACTACCGCCAGATTCGTGACGGCGGCGCCGACCTGATCCGCGAGCGGGCCGACATCGTCGATCGCGCGACCGACATGATCGAAGCGATGCTCGCGGAGGTCACCGCCGTTCGACCCAACGATGCCAAAGGTCAGGCGATCGTGCCGCTGTGGGCCGACGAATACGCCGTCTACATCAGCGATCGCCGTCGCTACGCCGAGGACCTTCGCACCACCGGTGAGAACCTGCCCTTCTACGAGACGATGAGCGAAGTGCCCCTCTCGGAGCGACTCGAGACGTTCGCCGGTGACAACCGGATGGACGCCTGCGCACCTCCCCGAGACCTCAGCATGTGACCGGCGAACGCCGGGCCACGATCAGTGATCGGCGAGCGTCGACCGGATGACCCGCGCGGGAGCCCCCACGGCGACCGAGTGATCGGGGATCACTCCGGTGACCACGCTGTTCGCGCCAATCACGCACCCCCGTCCGATCTCGGCGCCCGGCAGAACCACCGACCCGTGCCCGATCCATGATCCCGAGCCGATCCTCACCGGCCGCTCGGGCATGGTCTGAGCCGAGATGGGGCGCTCTGGATCCCCGTATCCATGGTTCTGGTCGGTGATGTAGACGTGGTGACCGGTCCACACATCGTCGCCGATCTCGATCGACAAGTGCCCGACGATGCCCGACCCGCGGCCGATGAGGCATCGATCCCCGATGCTGACCACCGGTGATCCGAGGCACTCCTGACCGGGGATCATCCCAGCGGAGAGAGCGACGTGCTCCCCGATCATCGTCTCCCGGCCGATGTGGATGTACCGCTCATTCATGATCGTCGTCGGGGGGAAGCAGATGACACTCCGCTCACCGAACGCGCCGAAACGTCGACCAGCGGCGGTGTCCGGTCCGATCGCGCCGTGCACTCTGACGAGGTCGAGGAGCGGCAGCGCAAACCGAGCGATGACGCCCCCCATCAGACGCCGCAGTACGCCAACCACGGGGCGCACGCTACCGTCCGGTCGGTGGACCCCAGGGAGGCCCGAAGCGCGAACGGCTGGATCGGCATCGACCGTGACGGGGTGTCGGTATTCAAGGGGATCCGTTACGCCGAGGCCGACCGATTCCGTCCGAGCGAACCCAACGACGGGACCCCCGCGCGAGCCGACACCTACCTCGCCCAGTGCGCTCAGGTGCCGGGCCTCATGGAGCAATTCCTTGGAGGCTCGAGTCAGCCCATGGGAGAGGACTGCCTCGGCCTCAACATCTTCACCCCCGATGTCGACGCCCGCCTCCCGGTCATGGTCTGGGTGCACGGCGGCGCCTTCGTGAACGGCTCGGGCTCCGTCCCCTGGTACGACGGGACCGCGCTCGCCAGACGTCGCGGGGTTGTCGTCGTGACGATCAACTATCGCCTCGGACTCTTCGGCTTCACCGGAACCGACGACCTCGGAATCGGCGACCAGATCAGCGCGCTCACTTGGATCCGAGACAACATCGCCGCCTTCGGCGGCGACCCCGGCTCGGTCACCGTGTTCGGCGAGTCAGCGGGAGGCGCGTCCGTGATCGCTCTCCTCGCGTCCCCCGACGCGAGGAACCTCATCCACCGTGGCATCGCGATGAGCCCGTCGATGCCGCAACTCCGATCAGCCGCCCGAGCCACCGAGGCGATCGACGAGGTGATCGCCGCCGCGGGAGTCGACCATCCCGACGCGCTGGCCACCCTCCCCCTCGATCGACTCCTCGCCGCCCAGGCGGTCGTGCTCTCCGAGAGCGGAGACTCGCTCACCGCCTTCTCCCCCACCCTCGGTGGCGCGATCGTGCCCGCCGACGCCCTCGACCGGGTCGCCGCCGACCCACGGCCGCTCATGATCGGCACCACCCGAGACGAGATGCACCTGTTCACCGCCTTCGACCCGGCCGTCAACAGCCTCGACCTCGACGGAGCGCTCGCGCGCTATCGGCGCTGGTTCGATGACGACGCCGAGGAGGCGCTAGATCGGTACCGACTTCGGCGACCCGACCACACTCCCGGACAACTCGTGTCCGCCGCCCAGACCGATCAGATCTTCCGTCATCCGGCGCGCCGCCTCGTCGAGCGGCGTAACGGCCCCACTCACCTGTGGTGGTTCACCTTCGCGACACCGGCCTTCGACGGCGTGCTCGGCGCCTGCCACGCCCTCGACATCCCGTTCGCCTTCGACAACCTTCACCGCCCCGGCGTCGGAATCTTCACTGGTGACGGCCCCGAGCGTCAGGGCCTCGCCGATCGGTTCAGCGCCGCGATCACCGGTTTCGCGAAGGATGGTGACCCAGGTTGGGAGGACGCCCGGTCGGGAACCGTCATCCTCGACGGTGACGGGACGCGGACCGTGGAGCACCCCGAGCCCGAACTCCTCGAGCTCTGGGACGGCCGATGAACGACCGAAGCGGAGGCCACGGGATCCTCCGAGGCCCACAACTCGGCGAGGGATCGATCACCGATGTGCCCGGTGTTCTCCTCGGCCACCACCAGCGGACCGGCCGCGGATGGCGCACCGGGACAACGGTGGTGGTCGCACCCGACGGCGCCACCGCTGGGGTGGACGTGCGCGGAGGGGGCCCCGGCACCCGGGAGACCGACGCGCTCCGGCCCGGCAATCTCGTCTCGACGATCTACGCCATCTGCCTGTCGGGTGGGAGCGCCTTCGGCCTCTCCGCCGCCGACGGTGTCGTCGCCCATCTCGAGGAGCTCGGCCTCGGCCACCCGGTCGGCGACGATCCTCGACACGTGGTCCCCGTCGTACCCGCCGCGGTGATCTTCGACCTCGGACGCGGCGGACGATTCGCCAACCGTCCCGGCGCCGAATTCGGACGTGTCGCCAGCCGACGCGCCTCGAGGAACGGCCAGCCAAGAGGATCGATCGGAGCGGGGGCCGGAGCGATCTCCGGTGGGCTCTCCGGCGGGATCGGCTCGGCATCGGCCGAGTTGGACCTTGGAGCCGGGCCGGTCCGAATCGCCGCCCTCGCCGTCGTCAACTCCCACGGGTCGGTGATCGATCCTGCGACAGCGCTCCCCCGCGTGCACGACGGCCGACTGCGACGCCCCGACCGCGAGCAGCGCCGCGCCGTCGCCGACGCGATCGCGCGCCACGGACGAGGCACGATCGATCCGGAGCGAGGCGGGCTGAATACGACGCTCGTTGTGGTCGCCACCGATGCCCGGATCGATGCCACCGAGGCCACACGAGTCGCGGCGATCGCGCACGATGGCCTCGCGCGCGCGATCCATCCGGTGCACACCCTCTTCGATGGAGACACCGTGTTCACCCTCGCCACCGGTCGAGTCGACCTGGTGGGTCCCTCTCGGCCGGCTGACCTCAACCTGCTCTCCACGATCGCCGCCGACTGCGTCGCTCTCGCCTGTTCCGACGCGGTCTTGGCGGCCGAGGGTCACCGCGATGTGCCCGCCTACCGCGACCTCATGTCGGGGGTGACCGGTGGCTGACCCGATCGTGTGTTCCACCACCGCGGAGATGGCCTCTCTGTCGAGGTCGTGGATCGCCGAGGGACACACCATCGCCGTGGTTCCAACGATGGGAGCCCTCCATGAGGGACACGTCGAACTCATACGCGAGGCACGCCGGCGAGCCGACCGGGTGGTGGTAACGGTCTTCGTGAACCCGACCCAATTCGATCGGGCCACCGACCTCGATACCTACCCAAGAGATCTCGCGGCCGACTTGGCAACCTGCGTCGCCGAGGGCGTCCACGCCGTGTTCGCGCCGAGTGTCACCGAGGTCTACCCCGAGGGTGCGGTGACGACCGTCGATCCAGGGCCGATCGCCGAACGTCTCGAAGGTGAGCATCGACCCGGACACTTCTCCGGCGTCGCCACCGTCGTGCTCCGACTGTTCGCGATCGTGTCTCCCCAGGTGGCGATATTCGGGGAGAAGGATGCCCAGCAACTCGCGGTGGTCCGCTTCGTGAGCGAGGACCTCGGGGTTGACATCGTCGGAGTACCCACGGTGCGCGAGCCCGACGGACTCGCCCGGTCGAGTCGGAACCTCCACCTCGACCCCGCATCCCGTCAGGCGGCCACCGCCCTGCCGAGCGCGCTTCAGTCGGTGAGCGACGCCTGGGCCTCAGGGCAACACGCCGCCGACGAACTCCGCGCCCTCGGGCGCGAGATCATCGAGCGGGCCGGTGGTGAGGTCGACTACCTCGACCTCGTGGACGCGGCGACGTTCCAGTCGAGCGAGCCGCCCCAGCGGGGCGACCTGATCGTCGCGGCAGCCTGGTTCGGCGGTGTCCGTCTCATCGACAACCTTCGACTCAACCCCTGAGCGGGCGGGTCAGGCGCCGAGAACCTCCGGTCCGGCGATGAGCACCACCGCTAGGACCACGCCGTTGAACAGAGCGTGGCCGATGATCACCGGCCAGAGCCGCCCCGTGATGAGCGCCGCGGCGCCGAACACCGCGCCGACCGCGGAGAGCACCACCACCAGGCCGACCCCGGCCGAGCCGGTCGGGTCGACATGGACCGCGCCGAACACGACGGCCTGAGCGACAACCGCGAAGACCCGACCAAGCCGCGGAACGAGCGTCGGGAGGATCACCCCTCGAAACACGACCTCCTCCACGACGGGAGCCGCCACCACCGCCGCGAACGCGGTAAGCAGCAGCGCCGCTGTGAGACCCGAATCGTCGAAGAGACCTTCGGTGTTCGAACCGATCTCGACACCGAGGCCGAGAAGCGCAGCGGCCACCATCGCTTGCGCGACCACCGCCGACACCCACACAAGGGCGCCCTTAGCCACGTCGCTCAGCCTCGGCCGGCCGATCACCGCGCGTCCAGTTGCCAGACCGCCTGCGGCTCGAGCGCCGAGACGTCGAAGCGACCAGACCAGCGGTGGGGCGTAACCCACGAAGGTGAGGACGGCGATACCCAACCATTCGGGCAGGCCGACCTCCTCCACCACCGCGAAACCGACACCACCTGCCAGGAGCGACAGAAGCAGGACCGACAGCGCCAAGAGCGCCTCTCGGAGCCCGCCGCTCGCCGGTGGCATCGTCATCGACGTGACCGGATGCCCGAGCGGAGGCTGCCAGGACCGACCATCGAAGTAGCGGAGGCCGTCGTTGTGGTGCCAACCGACGGGTGGTGTGCCGAGCGGAGGAGGCGGGAGGTTCGTCATGATCTCAGGGGTGTCGCGCCGGTTCCTGGTCGAGGGTCGGTCAACCCGGGGGCGGGCTCGAGCGGAGTCATAGTCTGTCACCCGTGGGTCACACCGAATCACTGTGGTACGACACGCTGCCCGACGACCTGCGCGTCGACAGTGCCCCGCTCGACGGGTCGATCCAATGCGATGCCGTCATCATCGGTGCCGGACTCACCGGCCTCTGGACCGCCTACTACCTGCTCGATCGAGAGCCCGATCTCGATCTCGTGGTGATCGACCGCTCCGGTGTCGGCACCGGCGCGAGCGGACGCAACGGTGGATGGTGCTCGACGCTGCTCCCGATGAGCCTCGACCGGATGGCCCGCGACCACGGCCGGGCGGCTGCCCGCAGGATGCAGATCGCCATGCACGCCACCCTCGACGAGATCGAACGGGTCGTCACCTCGCACGGGATCGACGCGGGATTCCAACGCGGCGGTTCGCTCACGGCCGCTCGTAGCGCGCCTCAGGAAAAGCGCATCGCCCATGAGTTGTCCCGGTATCGAGAGTTCGGGTTCGGGGAGGAGGACTACCGCCTGCTCACCACCGACGAGGCGGCGGATCGCTGCTCGATGACGAGGATCCGCTCGGCCCTTCACACCCCCCACTGCGCTGCCGTGCACCCGGCCCGCCTCACCCACAGCGTGGCTCGGCTCGCTCAGGATCGAGGCGCCCGGATCCTCGCCCCGGCGAGGGCCCGCCGAATCGAACCGGGCCGCGTGATCACGGACCGAGGGGTCATCAGCGCCGACATCATCGTCCGCGCTACCGAGGGGTACACCTCCGACCTGGACGGTGAGCAGCGGTCGATGATCCCGCTCTACTCGATGATGGTCGCCACGGAACCGCTCGACGCGTCGGTGTGGGAGACGATCGGGTTGCGGAACCGAGAGACCTTCGACGACGGTCGCCACATGATCATCTACGGCCAACGAACAGCCGACGACCGACTCGCCTTCGGTGGTCGCGGCGCGCCCTATCACTTCGGTTCCAGGATCGACGACCGATTCGACACCGACGACCGGGTGCGCCAGGCGATCACCGCCACCCTGATCGATCTGTTCCCGGCTCTCGCCGATGTCCGGTTCACCCACCATTGGGGCGGTCCGCTCGCGGCGCCGAGGGACTGGGCCTGCTCGGTTGACTTCGACCGCCGAACCGGGCTCGCCCGCGCCGGTGGCTACGTGGGTGACGGTGTTGCGACCACGAACCTCGCTGGCCGCAGCCTCGCGGCAATGATCACCAGCCGATCCCGAGAGGACGACGACGACCTGCTTCGACTCCCCTGGGTCGGGCACCGCTCGCGACGCTGGGAACCTGAACCGATCCGATGGCTCGGCATCAACGCTGGTCGCCGGGCGGCCGATTTCGCCGATCGCATTGAGGAGCGCACGGGTCGTGAGAGCCGGTTCTTCGGCGGCGTGCTCGACGGCCTTCTCGGTCGTTGAGCCGGTCAGCGGTGAAGCGTCGGATCGTCGAATCGGGCGAGGTGCCGCACAGTGTGCACCGATGACCCCGACAAGATCGCTGAACGGCCGAGCAGCCTGCCGTGCTCCCAGTTGGAGAGGCCGAGCTCGGGTGCTTGAAGCGCGTACTGACCGTCGACCCATCGGGTGAACCCATCACCGACGAAGGGCGCGTCGACGCTGCCGTAGACCGCATCGACGGTCAAGGGGTCATCGGTGATCACCGACACGACGAACCTCGGGCTGTGCTCGTTGCAGAGCGCGACCGCATGTTCGAGGTTGTCCACAACGTGGACCGTGATCTCCGGACGATCCTCCCACTCCCACTCTCGTCCTAGGTCGTCGACATCGATGGACTCCACGCGCACCTCACCAGACAGTGTCTCCGGCCAGCGCGATCGTGCCTCGTCGGTCAGGTGCACGGTGGCGCCGGGTCGATCGGCGGCAGCGCCGACGAGCGCTCCCGCCACGACCGGCACGAGCTCATCCGCCCTCGACCTCGGGATGCAGCACACGTTCAAGGTGTTGCACACCTTCCGATCGAGGCTGCGCTCGACGACGGCGGCGAGGCGGTCGACGGGTGCGTCGTCGGCGACCAGCATCCACGCACCGCCCGTGCCGTGCAGGCTGACCGGAACCCCAGCGCTACGCGCAACCGAGCCAAGGCTCGCGACCGCGGCTCCCGAGCCTCGGGCCACCGCCAACGAGAGCCGGCGATCAGAGAAGAGGGCGTAACCCGCCCCGTGGGATTCGGCATCGACGAGGCCGACCGCGCCGGCCGGCAGACCGCAGGCGGTGAGTGCCGGTTGAAGCACGTGCTCGATGATCGCTCGCGCTGTCGCCAAGGCGTCCGAGCCGATCCTGAGCACCGCGGTGTTCCCCGACCGGAGCACCCCGGCCGCGTCGACCACCACGTTCGGACGACCCTCGAAGACGAACCCGACCACGCCGAGGGGCGCGCGACGGGTCTCGATCGTCCACGAGTCGTGCTCAACCGTTCCCAGGAGACCGCCGCGCTCGGGTGGGGCCTCAGCCCACATCCGAAGTCCGGCGGCCATGTCATCGATCATTCGCGCATCGAGGCGGAGCCGCGTCACCGACCGCCCTCGCTCGAGAGCCGACGCAACATCGGCCTCGTTGATCGCGGTGAGGTTTGCTACGACGGACTCGTCAGCGAGCAGCGCAGCCGCGCGTTCGAAGAAGGAGGTGATCGACGCGTCCGAGCACTCGGCGAGTCGCGTGAACGCCGCGACCGCCTCGCCGACCGCCCGGTTGGCTGCTCCCACGTCGACCGAGCGCAGGTGGATCAGCGCCCCATCAGCCACCGCGAGACGATCACCAGGAGCGAATGACTCGGCGAGCGCCTCGTCGACCTCGATCACCCGGTCCCCACCCACGATCACCGATTGACCGGCGACCAAGCGGACCAGTGGCTGCGAAGCCCCGGTCATGAGTTGGCCATCACCTCGTCGAGCATGACCGGTCGGCCCTCGTCGATCGAACGGTGGGCAGCGACGCCAACCGCGACCGACCACAGACCGTCGGTGAGGGTCACGGCCGCCGAGCGTCCGGCGCGCACCGACTCGATGAAATCGACGTGCTCGAGATAACTCGCGCCGTGATGCAATCCGACATGGCGCACTCTCTCGGCGCTGATCGGTCGCTCGTCGACGACGTGGAGCCCGTCCGCGCGTCGGCCGACCCGCAGCAGCGACTGGGTGACGAGCGCCTCGACCTTGCCCTGATCACCGGTGACCGCGATCTCCTGTTCGTTCACGCTCGCCTCCGCGAACATGCACAGATCGAGCATTCCGCGCACACCGTTGGCGAACTCGACGATGACGTAAGCGTTGTCGAGAATGTCGGGGACCTCCCCGTCGTAACGCTCGTCGAGGTGGTTGACGTCTTGGGCGCCGGAGGCGAGGACCCTCACCGGCTCGGCGCCAGCGACGAGACGCATCAAGTCGAAGAAGTGGCAGCACTTCTCGACGAGCGTGCCGCCGGTGTTGCGGTTGAAGCGATTCCAGTCACCAACCTTCACGAGGAACGGGAATCGATGCTCGCGAATGGCGACCATCTTCACCGAGCCCGCCACGCCTGTCGCCAGCTCGGCGAGCAGAGCGGTGGTCGGCGGCATGTAGCGGTACTCGAGACCCATCCACACGACCCGATCGGACGGCCCAGCCGCTGCCGCGTCGACCACGCGGCGGCAATCCTCGACCGTCGTACACAACGGCTTCTCCACCAGGACGTGCAGGTCGCTCGAGAGGACGTCGCCGAGCACATCGACATGGGTCATGTTGGGCGAGGCGATCACCACGGCATCGCAGAGGCCCGAGTCGATGAGCTCGCGGTGGTCGGCGAACAACGTCGGTGCCTCACCACCGAATGAGGAGACAGTCGCCGCCCCGATCGCACGACGCTCATCGACTGGATCGGAGACCGCAGTGACGACCGCCCCGTCGAGATGGGCGATGTTCTCGAGATGCTCGACCCCCATCATGCCGCTGCCGATGAGGCCGTATCTGACGGTGTCCGAGGGGTTGGTGCTGTTCGACATCGCCGCCAAGCGTACGCTTGACCGATGGCAACGGACGCAGCGACTGGTGACGACCGCCTCTACTTCCGCCAGATGCTCTCGGGCCGAGATTTCGCCGTCGGCGATCCCTTCGCCACTCAGATGGTGAACTTCGCCTACGCGATCGGTGACCGATCGACCGGTGAGTGCCTGCTCGTCGATCCCGCCTGGAACGTGGACGACCTCATTGAGCGGGTCGGAGCCGACGGGATGACGGTCGTCGGTGTTCTTGCCACCCACTACCACGCCGATCACGTCGGAGGGTCGATCATGGGTCACGACATCGAGGGGGTCGCCGCTCTCCTCGAGCGTCACTCCTGTCCAGTCCATGTCCAGTCGGAGGAGATCGAGTGGATGGAGCGGACCTCCGGGGTCGGCACCGATCACCTCGTCGCCCACTCCCCCGGTGACGTCGTGAACGTTGGCGACATCGAGGTTCGTTTGGTTCACACCCCCGGACACACCCCGGGGAGCCAATGCTTCCTCGTCGATGGTCGCCTCGTGGCTGGAGACACCCTGTTCCTTGACGGGTGCGGTCGAACCGACCTGCCCGGTTCGGATCCGGTCGCCATGGGTGAGAGCCTGCGCCTGCTCCACCGAGTCGACGACAATGTGGTCCTCTACCCGGGCCACCGTTACTCGGTGGCGAGTTGCGCGACGATGGGTTCGGTCAAACAGTCGAACTTCGTATTCGACGGGCTCTGACGCGCGGCCGAACGGTCACCACGTGTCGATGTTGGGTCGACGCCTCGCCCCCCGCTCCGGTGCGGGCGCCGTTGAGATCAGGGTGGAGATCCAGCGACGGGTGTCAGCGGGGTCGATCACATCATCGATCTCGAACCACGAGGCGATACTCAGCGCCTTGCCGTTCTCGTAGAGCCGGTCGACGATCTCGCGAAAGACCCGTTCCTGTTCCTCAGGCGACCCGGCGGCCTCGATCTCCTTGCGGTAGCCGAGCCGCGCATAGCCCTCGAGCCCCATCCCACCGAACTCACCGGTCGGCCAGGCCAGACAGGCGAGCGGCGCCTTGGTGCTTCCGCCCATCATGGCCTGAGCACCGAGCCCGTACGACTTGCGGAGCACCACCGACACCATCGGCACCGAGATGTTGGCCCCGTTGACGAACAATCGCGAGCAGTGTCGCACGAGCGCGGTCTCCTCGATGTCGGGACCAACCATCATCCCGGGGGTGTCGACGAGCGAGACGATCGGCAGGCCGTGGGCGTCGCAGAGTTGGATGAACCGGGCCGCCTTGTCGGCGCCGTCGGAATCGATTGCTCCGGCGAGGTGCGCCGGATCGTTCGCGATCACCCCGACCGGGCGACCCTCAATCCGCGCGAGCGCGGTGATCATCCCGACGCCGAACTCGCGTCGGAGCTCGAGCACTGAACCGCGATCGAAGATGCCCTCGACCGCCGAGCGGATGTCGTAGGCGCGGAGGCGATCCACGGGCACCACGTCCCGAAGCGCCTCCTGATCGGGGCTCTCCCACCGGTCGATCGACCCCTGAAAGTACGAGAGGTAGCGCTTGGCGACGGCAACCGCCTCCGCCTCGTCCTCAACGAGGATGTCGATGACGCCGTTCGGGGACTGCACCGAGGTTGGACCGACCTCGGTCGGCTCGAACACTCCGAGGCCCCCACCCTCGATCATGGCGGGGCCTCCCATGCCGATATTCGAGTCGCGGGTAGCGATCACCACATCGCAGCAACCGAGAATGGCCGCGTTGCCGGCAAAGCAGTAGCCCGAGTTGATGCCGACGAGTGGCACCGTGCCCGAGAGTTGCGCCCACCAGAGGAAGGCGAGGCAGTCGAGGCCCGTAACACCGCCGGTATCGGTGTCACCGGGACGTCCCCCTCCGCCCTCGGTGAAGAACACCACGGGAACACGAAGCTCCTCGGCGAGCTCGAACAGTCGGTCCTTCTTCCGATGGTTCTGATGTCCCTGGGTTCCGGCCAGCACCGAGTAGTCGTACGACATGACGACGCACCGGGCGTCGCGACCCGAGAACAGATCGCCGTTCACGGTGGCGAGACCAGCGACGAGGCCGTCGGCCGGAGTGCGTTCCACCAGATCGGCGAGCTCGCGCCGGCGGCGCTGCGCGGCGACAACGAGCGGCCCGTACTCGATGAGCGAGCCATCGTCGATGAGATCGGAAACGTTCTCGCGGGCCGTTCGGCGACCCTTGGCGTGACGGGACTCGACCATCGCCGGTCGGGCCTCGTCGGTACCGATCCGATGGCGATCCATCACCTCGGACAGGTCCGCGCGCTCGAGGCCGGTGGCCGATGGCTGGGCAGTGGCAGTGGTCGGAGCGGACGACTTGACAGCGCCGACGGCGATCCGCGCGATCACCGCGCCTGAGGTCAGCGTCGCCCCGATATCGACCAGTAACTCGACGATCTCGCCATCCGCCGGGGACCGAACCTCATGGTGCAGCTTCATCGACTCGATGAGCCCGAGCACCTCCCCCTCGCGCACGCTCGCTCCGATCGGCTTCTCCCAGGTGACGACCGTGCCCTGGAGATGAGAGGTCACGTCGACCGGTCGAGGGGATCCGTCGTGGGAAGTCGTCACGCGGGCGATCTTGTCCGCCCGTTGACCGGACGACCGAATCGGAGGTCAGAGCTGTCCGGGACGACGCTGGTAGGCGGTGATCGACTGCTCACCCATCACGAGCTCCGCGGCGACCGCCGCGAAGAGCGCTGGGACGATGAAGTTGGGTCGGCCAGTGGTCTCGGCCACGAACATCACGGCGGCGAGGGGCACTCGGTAGCCCGCCCCGAGGAAGGCCGCGATTCCGAGAAGGGTGTAGAGGGTGAAGCGTTCGGGATGAAAGACCTCGCCGACGCCGCGCCCGACGATCGCGCCGCCCACCACGAGGGGGATAAACACCCCACCGACTCCGCCACCGACAACCGTGGCCGCCGAAGCGACGGCACGAATGGCGAACACCGCGATCAGCAACCAGACGGCGATATCAGCCTCCACGAAGAGCCAGTCGCGAAGCACCTCGTATCCGGCGCCGACGCTCAAGCTTTGCCCGGTGAGCTCACGCGAGAGCACGAACAGTCCGGCCATGGTGACCGAGGCGAGCAGCAGCCGCACCGGGAATGCCCGCAACGAGAGACCCTTGGCGACGCGGATCACCTTCGCGAATGCGCGGGCTCCGACGGCACACGCCACGCCGATCGCGAGGGCGCCGAAGAGGTCGCGGATCTCGAACTGGGGGATCGGGATGACCGTTGCCGATAGCAGGGGTGCCGTGTCGCTGAGCGAGACGAAGGTGAAGTAGCCGGTCGCGCTCGCCACCAGCGCTGGCAACAGCATGCGTCGCGCGAGATCGTCTCGATACGGCACCTCGAGGGCGAAGATCGCTCCGGTCGCCGGGGCCTTGAAGATGGCCGCCACACCCGCCGCCGCGCCGGCCACCAGCAAGGTGCGATGATCCGAACCGCGGAACGGTCTCGGGAGACGCCGCTGGATCTCGGCGCCAAGCGCCGATCCTCCATAGAGCGAGGGGCCCTCGAGGCCGAGCGCGCCACCGGAGCCGAGCGACACCACCGCTGCTGAGACTCGTGCGAAAAGGTCGCGGAGCCGGAGCCGGTATTGCGAGTCGTGGAAGGCTCGGAGGTACTCATCGGAGGTAGCCGGCGACGACCCTCCCCCGACGACGCGGAGAATGATCGCGGCGAGCACGAATCCGACCGCTGGACCGACCGCGCCGACCCACAGCGGTGCTTCGACGAGCGCGTCGAACACCACCTCCACGAGGTACTCGAAGCCTCTCACGAACAGGCCGGTCACGATCCCCGTGATGGCCGCGATGAGGATCACCTCGCGGGATCGACGGACGAGACTCCTGAATTCGTCGCGGCGGACCGAGAAGGTGTCGGGTCTCAGACCTCT
>JAYQAE010000019.1:10544-17179 GCA_038136655.1 Ilumatobacteraceae bacterium | reverse complement strand
CAGCGTCCTGAGCGATCCAATCCGATGCCGCGATGACCGCGGTGTCGGTGCCGTTGCCGGCGCAGTCGAGCACCTTCACGGGGATCACCGAGATCGACTTGGCGACGCCGTAGGTGGAGCCTCCGGCAATGCCGGCGACGTGAGTCCCGTGGCCCGCCCCGGAGGAGCAGTCCTCGAAGCCGCTCGTGACGGTCCCCGACCACCGATCCCAAGGAACTTGGTCGTAGTCGTAGACGGCGCCGTAGGGGATGCGCCCGGCGAACTCGGTGTGGCTCGGCCGGATGCCCGAATCGACGACGTAAACGGTTACTCCCGCACCCGACGACAGATAGGTGTAGCGATTGTCGAGGGGGAGTGCGGCCTGATCGATGCGGTCGAGGCCCCACGACGGAGGGTTCGCCTGCTCGGCGGTCGACGAAACGGTGACCTCGCGGTCGACCACGGCGACACCGGGGAGTCGGGTGAGCGCCTCGAGTCCGTCGCCTCGGAGGCGGACGGCGAGACCGAGGAGCACGGTGTCGAACACCTGGTCGACGGCGCCTCCCATTCGCTCGACCGCCTCAACCGCTCGCTGGAGCGTCGCTTCGGAGTCCACCGTCACGAGGTGGGTCATTTCGATCGTCGATGCGCTCATCGTTGTGGCGGGACTTTCTGACATCAATCGACGCTCAAGTGGACCAGCCTCCGCCGACGCGGGAATAGCGGAGATCAGCGACATCGCGATGGACGCGGCGACGGCGATCGTCCGGCGTCGCGGTGCGCGCGGGTGTCGGCCAGCGGTGAGTTGCCGCGCAGCTTCCGGTGTGAGGGGGGTCAACACGATGTCAGTGTCTCACAACCGCTCGTCAGAACACCTGTGAAATTGCGCTCTTCGGCGTACGGGAGACGTCGTAGCGGCAGCGCGCGGCGACGGCGGCTAGCCTTCGCCTGATGAGTCAACGCGCCGACGTCGCCTCCGACGCCGCTGCAGCCGCCCGCGCCCACGCATGATCGGCTCCGCATGACATCCACCGACACCCCGGTGAGGGTCGTCGTTCCCGGTCAGCACCTGCTCGCCGCGCTCACCGGCCCTCGTGACCAGCATCTCCGTGAGATCGAGCGTCAGTTCCCCGCCACATCGATCACGGTCCGGGGCAACGAGGTCATCCTTCGCGGTGGTGACGCCGAGCGTGTCGCGAGACTGTTCGAGGAACTCGTCGGACTGCTCGAGCGGGGCCAGCAACTCGACGATCCGACCCTTGGACGGGTTATCGGCATGGTGCGCGCCGATGAGCGGCCGACCGAGGTCCTCACCCACCAAGTCCTCCGCGGATCGAAGGGTCGTGCTGTCCGGCCGAAGACGGCCGGTCAAAAGCGCTACGTCGACGCGATCGCCGAGAACGTCATCACCTTCGGGATCGGCCCCGCCGGCACCGGGAAGTCCTGGTTGGCGGTCGCGATGGCGGTTCAGGCCCTTCAGGCCAAGCAGGTTCAGCGGATCATCCTCACTCGGCCCGCAGTTGAGGCTGGCGAGCGCTTGGGGTTCCTCCCCGGCGATCTCATGGCCAAGATCGACCCTTATCTCCGTCCGCTCTACGACGCCCTCTACGACATGGTCGACCTCGAGGGAGCGCAGAAACTCCTCGAACGGGGGACGGTCGAGGTCGCCCCGCTCGCGTTCATGCGTGGGCGCACGCTGAACAACTCCTTCATCATTCTCGACGAGGCCCAGAACACGACCCCCGAGCAGATGAAGATGTTCCTGACGCGAATCGGATTCGGATCGAAAGTGGTCGTCACCGGCGACACCACACAGGTCGACGTCCCCGACGGGCGAAGCGGGCTTCACGGTTTGGAGCGTGTTCTCGACGGAGTGGATGGTCTTGGTTTTGTGCACCTCGACGCGACCGATGTCGTACGGCACCGCATCGTGGCCGACATCGTCGCCGCCTACGAACGCGACGGAGGGGGACGTCGCCGTGGCTGACCCGCCGAGTCCCACCGGCGTCGAGGCGCCCGCTCACATCGTGGTCTCCAACGACCAAGATGACGTGCCGCTCGACGCCGACCGATGGGCAACCCTGGCGGCTGCGGTGCTCGCCGATCGCGGATGCGGGGGCGAGTTGACGCTCACCTTCGTCGACGAGGCGACGATCGCCGAACTCAACATCGAGCACATGGGAGTCGACGGCCCGACCGATGTGCTGTCGTTCCCGCTTGACGATCCTGCCTTCACTGACGCGCCCGGTGGGCCGCCGAGTCTGCTCGGAGACGTCGTTGTCTGCCCAGTCGTCGCAGAGCGCCAGTTCGCCGATCACGCTGGGTCGCTCGAGGATGAGATCGCGCTGCTCGTCGTGCACGGCGTGCTTCACGTGCTCGGCCACGACCACGCCGAGCCGACCGAGGCTCGAGACATGCGGGATCTCGAAGTGCTCCTCTTAGAGCGCCATCACTGGAACGGCCCCGTGCCGGTCGGATTCTCGGCGGAGCATCGTTCGTGAGCGCGTACGGAGTGATCGCCGCTGAGGTGACCGGCACCGACGTGCTGATGTTCGTCACCATCGGTGTGCTCCTGCTCGTGCTCGTGTTTCTCGCGATGGCCGAGATGGGCCTCTCGAAGATGACGAAACCGAGAGCCGCCGCCCTTCTCGAGGAGCGACCGCGCGCCGGGGCGAGCCTCCAGGCTCTCATGGAGTCGCCGGAGCGGTGGATCAACCCGCTGCTGCTCACGGTCAACATCTGTCAGACCGTCCAGGCGACACTGACGGGCATCGTCGCCGGCCGGCTCTTCGGCGGCATCGGTGTGGTGGTCGGCGTCACCCTCAACGTGGTCGTCTTTTTCGTGCTCGCCGAGGCGGTGCCGAAGACCTACGCGGTTCTGCATCCCGACCGAGCGGCGATGGTGGCGGCGCGCCCCGTGCGGGCGCTCGTCGCCTTCGCTCCGCTGCAACTGATCTCCTCCGGCTTGATCGGCCTGACCAACATCATCGTGCGGGGCCGCGGCCTCGAGCGCGGGCCGTTCGTCAGCGAACAGGAGTTCCTCGGCATCGTCGAGGCCGCTGCGGAGGGCGAGGTGATCGAGCACGAGGAGCGAGAGCTGATCGAATCGATCATCGAATTCGGTGACACCGTCGCACGCGAGGTGATGGTGCCGAGGCCCGACATGGTGATTGTCGCAAACGAGGCCACGGTGACCGACGCGCTCAACCTCGGCATCGCGCACGGGTTCAGCAGGCTGCCAGTGTTCGGCGACGACGAGACCGACATCGCCGGTATCGCCTTCACGAAGGACCTCATCCGAGCCGAGCGCGAGGGGCGTGGAGATCTGCCGGTGCTCGATCTCATCCGACCGGTCGTGTTCATCCCTGAGAACAAGCCGGTCGCGCGCCTCATGCGTGAGATGCAGGCGGCGAAGTTCCATCTCGCGATCGTCGCCGATGAGTACGGCGATATCGCTGGTGTCATCACCCTGGAGGACTGCCTTGAGGAGCTCGTCGGCGAGATCGTTGACGAGTACGACACCGATCGAGCCGATATCGAGGAACTCCCGTCCGGTGAGTTGATCGTCGCTGGCAAGACGAACATCGACGATCTCAACGACCGGTTGACCGTCGATCTCCCGAATGAGGACTTCGATTCGGTGGGCGGATTCATCTTCTCGTCGCTCGAGCGGGTTCCCGAGCCCGGCGACGTGGTCGAGTTCGAGGGGCATCGGTTCATCACGGAACTCGTCGAGGGTCGGCGCGTTCGTCGTGTGCGGGTGGAGGTGCCCGCCGACGTCGCAGCCGACACCAACGAATCCGGTGAGGATGCCAACGGGGACGACTGACTCGGCGACGGCTACGGTCATCGCATGCACGTCTCACTCGAGGGAAAGGTCGCGCTGATCACCGGCGCGTCGAAGGGAATCGGTCGCGCGATGGCGACCTCGATGGCAGCCGCTGGCGCCAAGGTCATGCTCTCCTCGCGCAAACAGGACCAACTCGAGGAGGCGGCCGCCGCAATCGACGGTGAAACGGCCGTGTTCGCGGCCAACGCCGGCGATATCGCTGCCGGCGAGGCATGTGTGCAAGCGACCATCGAGCGCTTCGGGGGACTCGACATCCTGGTCAACAACGCGGCGACCAACCCCTACTACGGGCCGGTGCTCGGCGTCGATGAGGGTCGATACGACAAGACCTTCGAGGTCAACCTGCGCGGACCGGTGTTCTGGTCGGCGGTCGCCCATCGCCTCGCCTTCGCCGAGCGACCCGGTGTGATCATCAATGTCGCCTCGGTAGGCGGACTGCGCGCGGAGGGTGCGCTTGGTGTCTACAACCTCACGAAGGCCGCGCTCATCCATCTGACACGGCAACTCGCCGGTGAGATCGGTCCGACCCGGGTGGTCGGGATCGCGCCCGGTCTCGTCACCACCGATTTCGCATCGGTGCTTGTCGAGAACTTCGGGGAACGCCTGGCCGCCGAACTCCCGTTGAAGCGGCTCGGCGCGCCAGATGACATCGCGAACCTCGCCACCTTCCTCGCCTCCGACCGAGCGTCCTGGATCACCGGGGAGACCTACGTGATCGACGGGGGAGCCGGCGTGCGCGGCGCCGCTGTCTGAGATCAGCGGAGGAGATCCCGGCGCACCTTGCCGATGGCGGTGCGCTCGATTCGCTCGACGCGCTCGACCTGTTGAGGCGCCGACCACGGGGGAAGCGTCTCGCGGACATGGTCGCGGAGCTCGTGGAGTTCGAGGTCGTCGCGTTCGGTGACGATGCGGGCCACCACGATGGATCCCCACTCGTCGTCGTCGCGCCCGAAGACCGCTGCGTCGAGCACGTCGGGGTGCCCTCGTAAAACCTGCTCGACCGGTTCCGGCCACACATTCTCGCCGCCCGTCACGATCATGTCCCCGCGGCGACCTACCACCGTGAGCCGTCCGCTCTCGTCGATCGAGCCGACGTCTCCGGTCGGCAGCCAGCCGTCGATGAACGGGTCGACCTCATCGCGGTAGCCGCGCATCAGCATCGGGCCCCGCACCCACACCTCACCGTCGACGATCCGAATCTCGACCCCGTCGAGTGGTCGTCCGTCGTAGACGATCCCCGATCCGGTCTCGGTCATGCCGTAGGTCGCGACGCAGTTCGCGGGCCGGTTCGCCGGCGGTCGGCTTCCGCCAAGGAGGACCGTGCGGAACCGGGAGACATCCGTGCGCCCGAGCGCGGTGCCGACGAGTGAGGTGAGTGTCGCGTCGCTCGTCGCCACCAAGTCGGCCTCGAATCCGGGGAGCACCGTGAGGCGGGTGCCGAGTTCAAGTGCCCGGGTCACCACCGAGAGGCCGCCGACATGAGCGAGCGGCAGGCAGGCCAGCCAGTGATCGTCCGCGGTGATCGCGAGTCTCGTGGCGACGGCGTGGGCCGACGCCGAGATCGCTGCATGGGTGAGCACGACACCCTTCGGCTCTCCGGTGGATCCGCTCGTCGGCACCACCAGCGCGTCGCCCTCCTCGACGGGTCGCCCCCCAGAGGGGTCCGCCGTTGTCCCGGAGCTGTCGAGGACCGCGGCGGCACCGAATCGACGCATGGTCTCGTGTCGGTCGGTCACCCGGAGCCGGCCGTCAAGCACGAGTGCGGCGTCACCGGCGTCCCACACCGACCGGAGCGCGTCGACGAATGACGGGCCACCGGGCAGATCGATGGCGATCAGTCGGTTCACCGCGGGCACCGCCGAGGTTGCCGTGGAGCATCCACCGCTCCATCATGGCCGCCCATGACCGGCTCCACACCGACGTCCCCACCAGAGGGAGATCTGCCGAGCGGTTGGCGACTCTGGGCGCTCGGGGCTCGGCCTCGCACGCTGCCGGCCGCGGTCGTGCCGGTGGCGGTCGGGGCGTCGGCCGCGTGGACGTTGTCCGATGGTGAGGGCATGTCGCTCGTCGCGGTCGCGCTCGCGCTCGTGGTGAGCCTCGCCCTGCAGGTCGCGGTGAACTACGCGAACGACTACAGCGACGGAGTTCGGGGCACCGACGACGATCGGGTCGGTCCGTTGAGGCTCGTCGCTGGCGGGGTTCCACCCCGTCATGTCCGCGCTGCGGCCCTGTTGGCCTTTGGGGTCGCGGGCGCTGCCGGCCTTGCTCTCGCGTCGATGGTCTCGTGGTGGCTGATCGCCGTCGGCGTGGTCTGCATCGCCGCTGGGTGGGGTTACACGGGAGGGCCCGCCCCCTACGGCTATCTCGGTCTCGGGGAGGTGTTCGTGTTTGTGTTCTTCGGTCTCGTCGCCACCGTGGGTACGACCTTCGTCGCGGTGGGGGAGATCACGACGGTGAGCGTGATCGCTGGCTGCGGGGTCGGTGCGCTCGCCTGCGCTCTGCTCGTGGTGAACAATCTCCGTGATCTGCCGCGCGATGCTCAGGTGGGCAAGCGGACCTTGGCGGTCCGGTTGGGTGACGCTCGCACCCGCTGGCTTTACGCGGCACTGGTGCTCGTGGCTGCCCTCGCCTCTGTGGTGATCGCGGGGTGGCATCCGGGCGCGTTCGCCGGCATCGTCGCGATCCTCGTGGCACGAGAGCCGCTGCGCGCGGTGCGCTCCGGGGCATCGGGTTCCGATCTGATTGCGGTGCTCGGCAGCACCGGTCGGGTGCAACTCGTTTACGGCCTCGCGCTGACCCTCGGTCT
>JAYQAE010000019.1:0-10444 GCA_038136655.1 Ilumatobacteraceae bacterium | reverse complement strand
GTTCAGCGAGGTCAGCCAGTCGGTGATCAGGCTCGCGGCCTGGTCGGGTCGCTCGAGGTGGAGGCTGTGGCCGGCGTCGGCCACTGTCGCGCCGACCGCCCCTGAGATCCCCTCGACAAGACGGTGGCCGATGTCGGTGAACTTGGTGTCCCGTTCGCCGGTGAGAACGAGGGCGGGAACGGTGATCCGGGGGAGGGATCCCCAGAGCGACTCCTGCGCCCCGGTACCGGCGAGACGGAGGCTCATGGCTAGGCCGGCCGGGCTGTTCGAGCGGCGGGCCGCGGCGACGTCGGGCGGGTCGGCGAAGTCGGCGAAGAGGGGACCGGCCAGCCATTCGTCGAGGAAGGCGTCGAGTCCGATCGATTCGATGCGCGCGGCGAGACGCTCGTCATCCTCGCGACGTCGTTGGCGATCGGCTGCATCGTCGATTCCCGCGGTAGTGCTGATGAGCACGAGCCCGAGGACCGCCTCGGGCCGATGGACGGCGAGGTGGAGGGCCTGACGACCGCCGAGCGAGTAGCCGAGCCAGATCGCCGGTCCGTACGTCTCGGCGAGCACATCGGCTCCGGCGACGAGGTCAAGGGCCTCGTCGCTCCGGCTTCCGTGTCCTGCGAGGTCAACGCAGACCGGCTCGATGTCGGTGGTGAGATCGCGAATCCTGCTCGCGAGGTCGTCCATCGCGCTTGCGGCCTGGGTGAACCCGTGGAGGAGAACGAGACGCTGGCTCATCGCCGTTCGGCGAGTCGCCGCAGGACCCGCTCGAAGGTGTCGACGTCCTGCGCGCCGGGGATCGCCCACTGCCCGTCGACCACGAAGGTCGGTACGGCGGAGATGCCGTGTTCGCCGGCTCGCTCGATCTCTCCGGCGACTTCGGCGACTCCAGCGTCGCCGGCGAGGAAGTCGGTGGTCGCGGCCGGATCGACGCCGAGATCACTGAGGAGTTCGGCGAGCCGTTCCGGGTCACCGATGTCGTCGCCGTCGGTGAAGTAGGCGCGCATGAGCCGGTCCTGGACGGCCGCCTGCGATGCGGGGCACTCCGGTGTCGAGGCCCACCAGAGGAGCCGGTGGGCGAGGAGGGTGTTCGCGCGGAGCGCGCGATCGAGGCGCATGTCGATGCCGTCCTCGGCGGCCGCGGAGGTGACCCGGGAGATCACCTGGTGCGCTTGGTCGGGGCCGCCGAACTTCCGTGAGTACGCCTCGGCGACCGGTTCGGTGACGCCGGGTCGCGCCGTCGGGTCGAGTTGGTAGGCGCGATAGGTGACCTCGAGGTCGATCTCGTCGCCGAGTCGCTCCACGGCCTGATCGAAGCGCGTCTTGCCGATGTAGCACCACGGGCAGATCACATCGGACCAGATCTCGATTCGAAGCGCCGCGACGGCTTTCTCCGACATGTCACAACCCTACGTGCGCTCGGTGTGGCACGTATCGTCCGGGGCGTGTCCGTGAACGCCACCTTCTGCTCGACACTGGTCGACGAGTGGGCGTCCGCCGGACTGGACGCCGCGGTGATCGCCCCCGGGTCGCGCAGCACGCCGCTCGCGCTCGCTCTAATCGCTGAACCTCGTATCACCTGCCATGTCGTCCTCGACGAGCGCTCGGCGGCCTTCATGGCGCTCGGCCTTGCGATCGACGGCCGGCCGGCTCTCGTGCTCTGCACCAGCGGAACCGCGGCGGTGAACCTGCATCCCGCGGTCGTGGAGGCCGATCTCTCCGACGTGCCCCTTCTCGTGTGCACGGCCGATCGCCCGCCTGAACTGCGCGGTGTCGGCGCCCCGCAGACGATCGATCAGGTCGACCTCTTCGGCCGCTCGGTGCGCGCGTCGACCGACGCCGCTCCGCCTGATGACTCGGATCCTGCGTCGTGGCGTCCGCTCGCGGCGGCGTGCCTCGCCGCTGCCCTCGGGTCGGATGGGGGTCGGCCGGGCCCCGTCCATCTCAATCTGCCGTTCCGCGAGCCGCTGGTCGGCGCTCCCGGGCAGTTGCCGCCCGTCCTCGAGTCCTCGACGGAGGCGCGACCGGCTCGAGCGGAGGGTGCTCTTCCGGACGGCTTGTTGAGCGGCCGAGGACTGATCCTGGTGGGTGGTCGGCACGGCTGCGATCCGGCAGAGATCCTCGACCTCGCGGCTCGGCTCTGCTGGCCGGTGCTCGCTGATCCAACCTCCGGTCTGCGAGCCCACGACGCCGTGGTGTCCACCGCCGACGCGATCGTCCGGAGTGAGCGGTTCACCGACGCGCATCGCCCAGATGTCGTGGTCAGGATCGGTCGGCCGGCTGCCTCGAAGGTGTTGTCGACCTGGCTGTCCTCACTCGGATGTCCGGTGGTTCAGGTCGGCGGCCCCGGCCGCATCGACCCGGATCGCACGGTCGTCGCGACCGCGACGCTCTCCGAGGTGCTCCTCGCGGTGGGGACTCCCGCTGAACTCGGCTGGGCTTCGGCATGGACGACGGCCGATGCCGCTGTGTTGCAGATCCACTCGTCGTTGCTGTCGGGGCCCGCACTCGATGATCCGACGACCGCGCGAACTCTCGCCCGATGCGCTGATCATCTTGGGGCCCGAGTCGTCGTCGCTTCATCGATGCCGGTCCGCGACCTCGAATGGTTCGGTGGTCCGACCGCGGTGGCTCACTCGAACCGGGGAGCGAACGGCATCGACGGTGTCATGTCGACCGCGCTCGGCGTCGCCGCGCGTGGTCACGCCACGATCGCGCTCGTCGGTGACCTCGCGTTCGTCCACGACGCGAACGCGCTCTGGGGCATTACGGATCGGGGCGTGGACCTGCGCGTCGTCGTCGTCGACAACGACGGGGGAGGGATCTTCTCGTTCCTGCCGCAAGCCGATGACCCGGGTGGGGCCATTTTCGAGCGTCTCTTCGGAACCCCGCACGGCGCCGACGTCGTGTCGCTCTCCGGCGCTTTCGGCGTCGAGGCCGATGTCGTGCACAGTGTCGCTGATCTGGAGGCGGCGCTTGCCCTGCCGGGTCCGAGGGTGATCCGGGTCCCCTCAGATCGGGTGCGCAACGTCGAGGTGCACCGACGACTGCACGAGGCGGCAGCGGCCGCTGTCGACGCGCTCGACGGCTGAGATCAGGGGCGCATGATCGCGCTCAGCATCGCTTGAAGCTTGGCCTGGGTCTCGGCGAGCTCATCATCGGCGATGCTGTCGGCGACGATTCCGCCTCCGGCGACCAAGCGGGCTTCACGGCGATCCTCGGAGAGCTCCGCGCAGCGAAGCGTTACGGCCCAGGTTCCATCGCCCTGACCGTCAACCCAGCCGATCGCTCCGCCGTATCGGCCGCGTTCGAAGTCCTCGAGTTCGGCGATGAGTCGCAGGGCGACATCCCTCGGGTGCCCACCGACCGCCGGTGTCGGCTGGAGTGCGCGCACGAGCTCGGTCACCGTGGCCGGCGGGGTCGACAGGCGACCCTCGGCGAGGGAGCCGAGATGCTGCACGTTGGCCACCTTCACGATCGACGGCTCAGGGGTCCAGTCGAGGTAGGAGCAGTGGGGGAGCAGGGTGTCCCGGACCATCTCGATCGCAGCTCGATGCTCGATCTGATTCTTCTCGCTTCGCAACAGCGCCTCGGCGAGGCTGGCATCCCGGTCCGGGTCTCCCGTCGTCCGTGTGGTCCCGGCCAGCGGGTTCGCCCGAACGACCAACTCGTCGACTTCGACGAGCAATTCCGGTGACGCGCCGATGAGCCCATCGAAAGAGAATCGGTAGGTCGAGGCGAACATCGACTCGAGGCGACGCAGAACGGAGTGCACCCGGATCGCGGAGTCGCTGCGAATCCGGACCGGACGGGCGATGACCGCCTTGGCGAGTCGCCCTTCACGCACCGCTTCGGCGGCCCGTTC
Source organism: Ilumatobacteraceae bacterium (assembly GCA_038136655.1). Classification (GTDB taxonomy): domain Bacteria; phylum Actinomycetota; class Acidimicrobiia; order Acidimicrobiales; family Ilumatobacteraceae; genus Casp-actino5. The sequence goes on along the minus strand of JAYQAE010000019.1, from coordinate 6,588 downwards.
GACCGCGCTCAGATACCCGTCGACCGGACCGTCCGGCGCGACCTCGAACGAAGCGGCGGTAGGTGCTGGAGCACGATGCACCGGAATGTGTGGCGGCTCGTCCACCTCGTCGGTTCCGGTCACCGTCACCGTTCGGCGCCCGTTGCCGTCGTCGCGAATCAACACCGCTGGCACGACGAGGTCGGCGGACGCTCCGGGGGAGAACGGCAGCGCTCCGAAGGCGAGCGGTCCGGCGCAGCCTGCGCTTCGATCCTCATGGGGGATCGCGGCGAGCCGTTCGACGGCCGAATCGACGTCGACGCGGTCGGCCGTGCCCCAACCCGCGAAGCCTCGACCGTCGCGGACGAAGAGGAAGCCATCTTCGCCGGCGATGTCCACGAGGGAAGCGGTCGCCGCGTCGCCCTCGCTGAGATCGAACGTGACGGAGCGCAACCGATCCACGGTCAGTCCCGGGTGGCGGTCATCAACTGCGTGAGACCGCCACTCAACTGGTGGTGGATGGCATCGGAGAATCCCCGTTCTCGGAGCATCGCAACGAGTTCCTCCCGAGGGGGGAGGTAGGCGACGCTCCGAGGCAGGTAGCGGTAGGCGGCCCCGTCGGAGAGCAGTCGGCCGATGAGCGGGACGACCCGACCGAAGTAGATCGAGTTGCCGAAGCGCACGAGAGGGTTGTGGGGAACGCCGACGTCGAGGAGGGCGATGCGACCGCCCGGCCTGACGACCCGGGCCGCCTCGGAGAAGAACGCTCCGAGGTCGACCAGATTGCGAAGCGCGAAACCGCAGGTGAGGCCGTCGACGGACGCGGTGCCGACGGGAAGCTGGAGGATGTCGGCTTGGGCGCGCGGGGATCCGGATCGGTCGGCGGCGAGCATGCCGTAGCTGAGATCGATCGAGACGGGACGGAGCCCGGACTCGGCGAGATCGATGCAGAGATCCCCGGTGCCTGCGGCGAGATCGAGCACGGTGGCCCCGGTCGGAAGGGCGAGATCGCGGACTGCCCGACGGCGCCACCGGACATCGAGGCGGAAGGTCATGATCCGATTGACGAGGTCGTATCTCGGCGCGATCGCGTCGAACATCTCGCGGACCGCGCGCTGTTTCTCGGCGCCCTCAGGGAGCGTGTCTCGGTCCCAGAGCGCCGAGCCGTCGGGGGATCGGCGGGATTTCGACACGCCCGAAGGCTAGGCCGACCCGGTTCGCAGCGCCCACCCCTCAGCGACGAGAATGGGTCATGATCGATTTCTCATTGCCGCCTGAGGTCGACGAGATCCGCCTTCGTGTCCGCGCGTTCATGGATGAGCGCGTTCGCCCGGAGTGGGCGGCGATCGATCAGTCGGAGCGTTCCGAGGTGGTGGGCTGCATCGTGCGCCTACGTCGCGAGGCCCGTGAGGAGCGCGGCCTCTGGCTGCCGCACATGCCCGAGGAATGGGGTGGCATGGGGCTCGGGCCGACGGCCATGGCCGCGGTATCGGCGGAGGCGGCCAAGGTGTCGATCGGCCCATTCGTTCTGAACGCCCAAGCGCCCGATGAGGGCAACCAGCACACGCTGCTTCACTGGGGAACGCCCGAGCAGCACGAGCGCTACCTCCGGCCGCTCTGCGAGGGAACAGTGCGCTCGTGTTTCGCTATGACCGAGCCGGAGGTGGCGGGGAGCGATCCGACCCTCATCCGCACGACCGCCTACCGCGATGGCGACGAGTGGGTCATCAACGGGCACAAGTGGTTCATCTCGGGTGCGCGCGGCGCGGGCTTCGCCCTACTCGTCGCGCGGACGGAGGAGGACCCTGAGATCCCTCAGGCGGCCAACTCCTGTTTCATCATCGACCTGCCGAGCGAGGGCTGGAACGTGGTGCGCGACGTGCAGACCATGTCGGGCTCGCACAACCACTGCGAGATCCTCATCGAGGATCTCCGAGTACCCGATGCCAACATGCTCGGCGGTCCCGGCCAGGGGCATCTGCTCGGCCAATACCGGCTCGGGCCGGCTCGGCTAGCCCACTGCATGCGGTGGATCGGTCAGGCGGAGACGGCGCTCGACATGATGGTGGCGCGCGCGATGGAGCGCTACTCCCACGGGTCGCTCCTCGCCGAGAAGCAGGGCATCCAATGGCTCATCTCCGATTCGGCGGTCGAGCTGTATCAGTGCAAGCTCATGGTGTTGCACGCCGCCTACCAGATCGAGCACGGGATGGACTTCGTGGCGGTCGTGTCGATGGCGAAGCACTTCGTCGCCAACAGTCTCTGGAGGATCATCGATCGGGCGATCCAGGTTCACGGCGCCCTCGGCTACTCGACCGACACTCCGCTCGCTCACATGCTCCAGCAGGCGCGTTGGGCTCGGTTCGCCGACGGGGCCGACGAGATCCATCAGATGAGGATCGCCCAGCGGACGATCGCGGCCTTCAACGATTCGGGCACGACGCGGGCGGCCACGGGCGCGCTGCCCATCTGAGGCCGTCGGGTCTCAGGCGCCGGCGACCTGCTCCGCCCATCGATAATCGGCTTTGCCATTCGCCCCGCGCTCGACGCGCTCCACGATGACGAGCCGACGGGGCATCTTGTAGTCGGCGATGACTCCGTCGAGTCCCCGTCGCACCTCGTCGAGGTCGATCGGCGCCGAGGGCAGCGGTTCGACGATGGCGGTCACGATGCGGCCCCAGCGCTCGTCGGGGGTGCCGACCACCAGGCAGTCGGCGACACCGGGCAGACCCACGATGGCGAGCTCCACCTCCTGAGCGAAGACCTTCTCGCCTCCGGTGTTGATGCACCCCGATTCGCGCCCGAGCAGGTGCACGGTGCCGTCTACGAGCACCCGGGCCCGGTCACCCGGCACGACGAGCCGTTCGCCGTCGATGGTGGGGTAGGTGCGCTCGGTGGCCTCCGAATCGTCGAGGTAGCCGAGGGGCAAGCGGCCTGAGCGGGCGAGCCAGCCGTTCTCCGGGTCACCGGGCTCAAGCAGCCGTGAGCGGTCCTCGGAGAGCACGAAGGTCCGGTCGTTGGTGGTGAAGCCGGGGGTGTTGGGATTGCCCGAGGTAGTGACCCGGGTCATCTGACCGCCGGCCTCCGATGAGCCGAACCCATCGACGATCATGAGCGTTGGGAGGCGATCGAGGAGTTGTCGCGCCACACCGGGTGAGAGCGCGGCGCCACCAGTGACGAGCACGTTGAGGCTGGATCCGTCGTAGTGGCCGTGATCGAAGGCTTCGATCAGGGGTCGGGCGAAGGCGTCACCGACGATGAGCATCAGGTTCACCTGCTCCCGATCGACCGTCGTCCAGACCGCTTCCGGGTTGAGACGGCCGTCGTGGTGCGGGACGATGACGGTGCCGCCACCGAGCAGAGCTCGGATCGCCGACCAGTGCCCGGCGCCGTGCATGAACGGCGCGGCGGGAAGGCTTCGCAGCCCGGTGTCGGCCGCCGCGACGAAGTCGCTCACGTCACGCGCTCGGCGCGAACCGTTGAAGCACTCGGTGACGGCGTCACCGTTGCGCCACATGACCCCCTTCGGGAGACCCGTGGTACCGCCGGTGAACAGCAGGTACAGGTCGTCCGGTGACGGTTGGCGGTCGGTCGGCGACCCCTCGGATGAGCGGATCGCCTCCTCGTAGTCGATCGCCCCGGGAATCAGTTCCGACCCGGATCCGTCATCGATCTGGAGGATCAATCGGAGATCGGGAAGGCGGTCGATGATTCCCGCAACCCGCTCAGCCAGGCACCCTTGCACCACGAGAGCAGCGGTGGAGGCCAGGGCGAGAAGGTGCTCAAGCTCGCTCGGCCCATAGCGATAGTTGATGTTGAACGGCGCGACTCGGGCTTTCCACGAGCCGATCATCGACTCGAGGTACTCCAAGCGGTTGTGGGTCAGAATCCCGAGATGGTGCTGACCTGATCGATGTCGGGGGATCGCGTCGCGCTCCGCGAAGCAACCGAATCCGGCGGTGGCGAGCACGCCGGCGAGTCGATCGGATCGTTCGTCGGCCTCGCCCCAGGTCAGACGACGGTCGCCCGCGACGGTGTGCTCGGCTTCGGGACGGTCTCGCGCGATCGCCCGGAGGATGTCGACGATCGCGACCGAACCGGGCTCCACAGTGGCCGCCGGTCAGACGTAGTTTCGGAACACGACCTCGGCGACGCAGCTCGGCTTGGCCGCGCCCTCGACCTCGAAGGTGAATTCGACGGTCGCTTGGACGCCTCCGGCGATGTCGTCGACGCTCAGGAGTCGGGCGCCGAGGCGGAGCCGCGAGCCGACGGGAACCGGGCTGGGGAAGCGCACTTTGTTGGTGCCGTAGTTGACCCCCATCGAGAAGCCGGTGAACTGCACGATCTGGGCGTAGAGGCTCGGGCCGAGGCTGAGGGTGAGATACCCGTGCGCGATGGGCCCTCCGAAGGGGCCGGCCTTGGCGCGCTCAACATCGATGTGGATCCACTGGTGGTCTCCTGTCGCGTCAGCGAAGAGATTGACCTGCTCCTGGGTGATCTCGACATAGGGGCTGTAGCCGAGGTGCTCGCCGATAAGCGCCTTCATCTCGTCGATGCCGTTGATGGTGCGTGTGCTCATCGCTCCATCATGACAGGGGAGGTCTCGGGTCCCGCACTCGGCCGGAGGCCCTCGATCAGGGCCCACGCTCTGGTACGAATGGCGTGTGACCGGTTCATCCGAGGAGCACCGCTGCGGGCTCGTCGCGCTCGTCGGGCGACCCAACGTCGGGAAGTCGTCGATCGTGAACTCGGTGTGCGGTCGCAAGGTGAGCATCGTCTCCGACAAGCCGCAGACCACCCGTCATCGGGTGGTCGGGGTCGCCAACTCGCCGGGCGCGCAATTGGTGTTCGTCGACACGCCCGGGCTGCACAAGCCGGTGAGCGCCCTCGGTGAGCGGGTCAACTCAACGGCGCTTGAGAGCGCCGGGGACGTCGATGTTCAGTGTCTGGTGATCGATGCGACGGTGCCGTTCGGTCGCGGCGATCGATGGGTCGCCGAGCGGTTGCACCTGCCGTCGACGGTTGTGGTGGTGAACAAGTGTGATCGGGCCCGCCCCGAGGAGGTGCTCGCTGCGCTCTCCGCGGCTGCCGATCTCGACGCCGAGGCCTACTTCCCGGTGTCGGCGAGGACCGGCGAAGGGCTCGATGCCCTGGTGGCCCACCTCCTCGGTCGTCTGCCCGAGGGGCCAGCGCTCTATCCCGAGGGGACCGAGCTGCCCGACGATGAACTCTGGATCGCCGAGTTGGTACGCGAGCAGTTGCTCGCTGTGGTGCGCGATGAGTTGCCCTACTCGATCGCGACTCGGGTCACCGAGTGGGAGTGGCCGCGGGTGCGTTGCGAGATCCTCGTGGAACGCGAGAGCCAGAAGGGCATGGTGATCGGCCGTGGCGGCGCAGTGCTGAAAGAGGTCGGCCAGCGTGTCCGCGAGCAGATGCCACCTGGCGCGCATCTCGAACTGCGGGTGAGGGTCGACCGAGATTGGCAGCGACGACCCGACCGGGTCGAGCGACTCGGTTACTGAACCTCGTCCCGGGTCACGACTCGGCGGGGGCGATCGACGTGGTCGTGCTCGGTGATGGTTGCGGGGTCGTGGTGGTCGACGAACTCGACGTCGGTGGGGTCGTCGTGGTTGGTGGTGTCGTTGATGACGTCGATGTCGATGGGGCGGTCGTGGTGGGTGGCGCGCCGGAGACGAGCGAGGTGAAGTCGGAGTGAGCGAGCGGCTCCCCAGGCTCGCTGTTGGCGCCGCGAGCCGGAACGAAGACGCTGATCGCGTCACCCTCGACCGTGAATGAGACCTGGCCGATACCGCCGTCGGGGGTGGTGAACAGCGTCAGCGTCAGCGCGATCTGGGCAATGGCCCGTCGCTGCTCTGAACTGTTGGTCCTCGAGAGCACCCCGCGATCAAGGTCGACGACCGCACGACCCCGATCGACGGTGAATCCGTTGATGAGGTTCCGGGCGACCGCCGTGCGCAGCGGCGCGCCCGTTCCCGAAGGCGCGTTCTCGAGTTGGTCGATGAGCACGGCGTCGGAGACCGGTGTCGGGAGTGAGGAGGTGATCTGCTGGAGGTCACCCCGCGCGCCGAGCACGTAGAAGAGCTCCACGGCGGTGGTTCGCACGATCGTCGTGGTCGTCTCCTCGACCGGTTCGGGCTCCTCGGGCTCACCGATGGGTGTCGGTGGTTCGGTGGTGGTCGTGGTCGTCGATGTCGTCGTCGGGGTAGCCAGATCGAAGGGGACCTCGTCGAAGGTCTGGACGCGCTCGTCGATCGGCAGCCCGCATCCCGTGAGAAGACCGGCGAGGAGGAGCACACGGATCCCTCGCCGCTGCGACGGACTCACGGCGTCATCTCCGAGCGATCGCGGGGGAGCCGAACGACGAAACGCGACCCTCCATAGGGGCGGTCGTCCACCCACGCATCGCCCCCCATGGCCGCGGCGTGCTCGGCGACGAGCGCGAGTCCGAGACCCGTTCCGACGCGGTGTCGTGCGGCGCTCCCTCGGGCGAACCGCTCGAAGATCCGCTCTCGCTCGCTCGCCGCGACCCCCGGGCCGTCGTCCTCGACGGCGAGGAGCAGCGTGCCGACGCGGTCACCGGGCACGATA
>JAYQAE010000018.1:0-17686 GCA_038136655.1 Ilumatobacteraceae bacterium | reverse complement strand
GCACCGTGGTGCCCTCGCGGTTCAACCGTCGGATCTCGTCCCACAGCGCCATCCGGCTCATCGGGTCGAGCCCGGTGGTCGGCTCATCGAGGAAGAGGACAGATGGTTCGTGGATCAGCGAAAGCGCGAGGTCGAGACGGCGGCGCATTCCTCCCGAGTAGGTACCGACCCGTCGACTGCCGGCCGATGACAAGCCGACCCGCTCAAGCAACTCGTTGGCGCGTGACATGTGCTCCGAACGAGGCAGCCCGTAGAGCACCGCCTGTAGGCGCAGCAGTTCCTCCCCGGTCATCAGGGGATCGATCGCCGCGTCCTGCAGAGCGACCCCGATGTTCCGACGCACCGAGTCGGCCTCGGTCACCACGTCGAACCCGGCCACTCGGGCCGTTCCTCCAGTCGGTCGCAGAAGCGTCGTCAGCATTCGGACAGTGGTCGATTTCCCAGCCCCATTGGGACCAAGGAATCCGAAGACCTCGCCCGGATGCACCTCGAGGTCGACACCGTCGACGGCGCGGACCTCGTCGTCGCCGCTCCCGAAGGTGCGGACGAGACCGCTCGCCAGGATCGGAGATGTCACGGAGCCTGCGATCAGACGCCGGCGATCGCGCGCCAGACCTTCTCGGGGGTGCAGGGCATGTCGATGTGGCGTACCCCGAGGTGGGACAGCGCGTCCAAGACAGCTGAGTGGACGGCGGGTGTGCTGCCGATCGTGCCCGACTCGCCGATGCCCTTCGCGCCGAGTTCGTTCACCCAGGTAGCGGTCTCCATCGGGACGCGCTCGATCTGAGGCATGAGGTCCATGGTGACCATCGCGTACTCGGCGAGGTTCGAGGTGATCGGATTGCCGTCTTCGTCGTAGCGGACCTCCTCGTAGAGGGCCTGCGCCGTTCCTTGGGCGATACCGCCGTGCACCTGACCGGCGAGCAGCATCGGATTGACCATCGTCCCCGCGTCATCGCACGCGATGTGGCGAAGGTGGGTCACCTTGCCGGTGCCCGCGTCGACCTCAACCACCGCGACATGAGCGCCGAAGGGGTAGGTGGCTCCCGACGTCTTGAAGGTGGTCGCTTCAACCAGGCCCTCGTCGCCCGCGGCAGCTGCGATCGCCGCCCAATCGGTGGAGACCGCCGGGGTGCCCGCGACGTGGAAGGTGCCGGTCGACGTGTCGAGCACCACGTCGATCTCATCGGCTTCGAGCAGGGAGGCGGCGATGCGGCGGCCCTGCTCGACAATCCCGGCCGCCGCCTGATGAACGGCGAGACCGCCCTGCTGAAGCGACCGGGAACCCATGGTTCCTCCGCCCACCGGGGTGAGGTCGGTGTCGCCCCACACGAGGGTGAGGCGCGACATGTCGATGCCGGTGCTCGCGCTGGCGATCTGCGCCCAAGCGGTCTCGTGCCCTTGGCCGTGCGGCGAGGTGCCGGTGTAGATCGTGCCCGAGCCATCGGCGTGGATCACGATCTTGGCGTCCTCCTGCGGAGCGCCCGCTCCGCCGGTGATCTCGACGTAGGCGCTCACGCCGATGCCGAGGAGCCGGTCCTCGCCCGCCTCACGTCGACGACGCTGCTCAGCGCGGAGGTCGTCGTAGCCGGCCTGAGCGAGCGCGCGGTCGAGCGAGCCCTCGAAGTCACCACAGTCGTACACCTCGCCGATGGCGGTGGTGTATGGCTCGTGGAACTCGGGGATGAGATTGATGCGGCGCACCTCGACCGGGTCCATGCCGATCTCGAGGGCGAACACGTCCATCGCCCGCTCGGTCGCGGCCGTGGCCTCCGGACGCCCGGCTCCGCGGTAGGCGACCGTCGGTGTGGTGTTGGTGACCACGGAGGTGCAGTGGGCCTCGACGTTCTCGATCGCGTAGACACCCGAGGCCATCCGACGGGTGAAGAGGGCGCCGAGCACGGTGCCGACCTCGCAGTACCCGCCGGAGTCCTGGATCATCTCCAGCTGGAAGTGGGTGACCCGACCGTCGCGGCGGCCACCCATCTTGATGGTCTGGAACTGGGCGCGTCCGTGGCCGAGGTTCATCATCGACTCGCTCCGCGTCTCACGGAACCGGACGGGACGGCCAACCGCCCGAGCGAGCGGACCGACGAGCAACTCCTCGGAGTAGACGCCGATCTTGGCGCCGAATCCGCCGCCCACGTCGGGGGTGATGATGTGAATCTCCTCTTCGGACACCCCGTTCGCTTTGGCGACCTGGGCGCGCACGCCCTGAGCGTGCTGAGTGGAGACCCACTCGTGAAGGCGTCCGTCGTGCCAGGCGGCCGCGGCGGCCCGCGGCTCCATCGGGCAGGGGGCGACGCGCTGGTTGAGGGCGTCAACGGTCACCACGACCTCGCAGTCGGCGAAGAAGTCGTCACCTGAGTTGACCGAGGCGCCGAACACCGTCGAATCGAACACCGCGTTGCCGCCAGCGGCTTCGTAGAGATGGGTGTCGGAGGTGAGAGATTCGCGGAGGTCCACCACGGCGGGCAGCGGGTCAATGTCGATGAACACCGCTTGGGCGGCGTCGGTTGCCTGCTCGTAGGTCTCGGCGACCACGGCGACCACCGGCTCGCCGACCCAACGGACCTTGTCACCGCGGCGGGCGAGCAACGTCCTCGCGACCGCTGGGTTGTAGTTCGACGGCGCCGGCTCGAGGCCGAGTGTCTCGGCCGTGTGGATGGCGATCACACCGGGCATGCCCTCGGCCTCGGAGATGTCGATCTCGGTGACGATCCCGTGGGCTACCTGTGAGCGGGCGTACACGACGTACGCGGCCCCCTCCAGCAGTGGGTGCTTGAGGTCGTCGAGGTAAATGCCTCCCTCGGTGAGGAAGCGCGGGTCCTCCTTGCGAAGAACTTTCTCCCCGAGCACACTGCCAGCCATCTCAGCCTCCTCCGCCGAACGACGTGATGTCGAACAATCCGATGTGGAACGACGTGGCCGACTGTAGCCGTGGTCCGGACCGGGCGAGAAGGTCGGCTCAGGGAGTTTCGAGGCGAACCGAGAGGATGTCGGCGACCGGACCGTAGGGCCATCCCGACGGGAGATCCTCGGGTAGCTCGGGCAGGTCGAGCAGGGTCTCGCGCCGTTCGCCGTCGATCACGTAGCCGAGTTCGGAGCGCGCCGCCTCGATGATCCCCTCATCGGTGCGGAGCCGGTCGACCTCGGCGGCGAGGTCAGCGTTGACCTGTTCGAGCCGATCGACCTGCTCGGTCAACCGGTCGATCTCGTCCCCTTGACCGAGGTAGGTCTGGAGTGGCAAACCGACGAGGGAGGCCACCACTGCTCCCACCACGATGACCGCGACGACGGTGACGAAGAACGTCGAGCGGCCTTTCTCGGTGATCCTCGCGTCGCGGGGTACGGGCCGCGTGATGTCGCTCAGCCGTGAACGGCCGCGACTGGACGCCGCCTTCTTGGCGCGGCGCAGGCGCGTCTGTCTCGATCGCTCGGCCACGGGGAGATCATCGCAGGTGGCCGCCGCGACCGTGGGTCACGCCCGGGCGAGCGCCGAGCGGCCTCGGAAGGAGGCCGCGTCACCGAGTTCGCTCTCGATGCGGAGCAACTGGTTGTACTTGGCGACCCGGTCGGACCGGCACGGTGCCCCGGTCTTGATCTGGCCGCAGTTGGTGGCGACCGCGAGGTCGGCGATGGTGACGTCCTCGGTCTCGCCGCTCCGATGACTCATCACTGAGGTGTAGCCGTTGGCGGTGGCGAGGGCGACGGTGTCGAGGGTCTCGGTGAGCGAGCCGATCTGGTTCACCTTGACGAGGATGCTGTTGGCGACCCCACGCTCGATGCCCTCGGCGAGTCGTCGCGAGTTGGTGACGAAGAGATCGTCGCCGACGAGCTGGCAACGGTCGCCGACGGCGGAGGTCAGCAGCGACCAGCCCTGCCAGTCGTTCTCCTGCATGCCGTCCTCGATCGAGACGATCGGGTAGGTGTCGACGATGCGAGCCCAATACTCCGCCAACTCCTCGGCGGAGAGCACCTTGCCCTCTCCCTCGAGGTGATACGCGCCGTCCCGGTGGATCTCGCTCACGGCGGGATCGAGGGCGATGGCGATGTCGGTGCCGGGGGTGAACCCGGCTGACTCGATGGCCTCGACGAGCAACCTGATGGCGTCTTCGTTCGAGTCGAGGTCGGGGGCGAATCCGCCCTCGTCGCCGACAGCGGTGGAGAGTCCACGCCCAGCCAGCACGCCCTTGAGCACGTGGTAGGTCTGCGTTCCCCAGCGGAGGGCTTCCGAGAACGACGGCGCCCCGACCGGCATGATCATGAACTCCTGGAAGTCCACGGAGTTATCGGCATGCGCTCCGCCGTTCAACACGTTCATCATTGGCACCGGCAAAACGTGCGCGTTGGCTCCGCCTACGTAGCGGTAGAGCGGAACGCCGACCTCGTCGGCGGCCGCTGAGGCGGTGGCGAGGCTGGTGCCGAGGATCGCGTTGGCGCCGAGTTTCGCCTTGTTGTCGGTTCCGTCGAGATCGAGGAGGAGTCGGTCGACAGCGCGCTGGTCGAGGGCGTCGGCGCCTCGGAGGGCGTTAGCGATCGAGGTGTTCACGTGGCCGACCGCCGAAAGCACACCGCGGCCCGCGTAGCGGTCGCCACCGTCGCGGAGTTCGACGGCCTCGTGCTCGCCGGTTGAGGCGCCGCTCGGCACAGCGGCGCGACCGCGGGCCCCGCTGTCGAGGGTGACCTCCACTTCGACCGTCGGGTTGCCTCGTGAGTCGAGGATCTCGCGACCCTCGACGTGGACGATCTCGCTCATCGTTGCCTCTCGTGTCGTGTGCTCGGGTGGGTGCGCCGCTCGCGGTCGGCAGCGCGGATTACGGTATCGGGTCGACCCGCGGGATCTCGGCTGTCGGCTCGTCGAGTTGGAGCCGCTCATCGGGCGACGTCACGAGGATCTCATCGAGGTAGGAGGGCAGTGCCTCCTCGAGACTCACGTCATGGCCTTGACGCTCCGCGAGGTACCAGCGGTGCTCGAGGAGTTGATGAAAAATCTCCGCGGCCTCGAGTCGCACCAGTAGATGGCCGGGGATCGCGGCGATGATCGGCTCGAACCTTCGGTCAAGCCATCGGACCGCGGCGACGCTCTCGGGTACCGGTGTGCGCTCGGCCTGGAGGTCAGCGGTGTACTCGCGGATGTCGGCGAGCATCCGTCGCGCCTGGTTCTCACCGGTGGCGAGGCCCGTCAGGCCCTTCAGTCGCTCGGCGTGGAATCCGTGCTCGACGACCCTCGGAACGATCCTGATCGATCGATCGCCGTCGGTGGTGAGCACGTCGATCTCCTCCGCGTCGAATCCGAGGCCGTGGAGTCGGTCGAGTCGGCGTCGGAGTCGGAGATGCGTGTCGGCGGGCCCCGACGGATCGAACTCCTCCGAGCCGGTGAGCTCGGTCCACAGGTTGGCGTAGCGGGATTCGATCGTCTGAGCGACGGTGAACGGGTCGATCTCGGCCGTGAGCCGACCGGCCTCCTGGAGATCGAGGAGTCCGCCGGCCACATTGTCCGTGGCGATCATGAGGTCGAGGGAGCGTTGGCCGTCGGTCAGGCGATCGTGACGCTCCCCGGTCTCGACGTCGATGACGTAGGCCGAGAGCGTTCCCGCGTCGCGGCGGAACAACGCGTTGTTCAGCGAGCAGTCACCCCAGAAGAAGCCAGCGAGGTGGAGCCGAACGAGGAGCCCGACGAGGGCGTCGAGCAGGCGCTCTCCGAGGAAGGGGATGGTGAGGCCCCGACCCGAGAGCAGTGAGCGGTAGGGGAGTGAATAGTCGAGGTGGCGGGTGATCAGCAGCCCGTCGATCGGTCCGTCATCGACTCGCCCCGTGACGGTCGCGACCACCTCCACGGTCGGGAGGCCGTCGTCGGCGAGTTGCCGCAGTAGGCGGTACTCGCGCTCGGCGAGCTCGTCGGGCAACTCCTTCACGACGTAGGACACCTCACCCAACTCCACGAGCTTCACCTCGTGCCGATGCACCCCGAGGACGCGGTGGATGCCGGGAAGCTCCCAATTCGCGAGGCGAATCCCCACGGGGAGTTCGGCTACGTCGGGATGCTGGGTCGGTCGGGCGATGTGGAGTCTCACCCGGAGGGCTTGCCTTTCGCCTCGTCCCAGAGCGCGTCGAGCACCCCGAGGTCGCTGGTGGCGAGATCGATTCCACGTTCACGGGCCAGGGCGTCGACGAGGTCGAAGCGGCGCCGGAACTTCGTCACCGCGGCGCGCAGCGCGCTCTCGGGATCGACACCGAGGTGCCGGGCCACGTTGACCACCGCGAAGAGCAGGTCGCCCATCTCCTCGCGAACCGCCTCGACGTCATCGCGGGCCGCGACCACCTCGGCTGCCTCCTCGCCGACTTTGGCGAGCGCGCCGTCGACCTCGGGCCAGTCGAAGCCGACCTTGGCTGCCTTGCGCTGGACGGTGTCAGCCAGCGACAGCGCCGGTAGCGAACCCGGCACGCCGTCGAAGACCGAGGCGTCGGGAGCTCTCTCGGCGCGTTTCAGTCGCTCCCAGTTCGCGGTCACCGAATCGGCGTCGGTGACGACCGTGTCGCCGAACACGTGCGGGTGGCGCCGCACGAGCTTGTCGTGGACCGCTGAGGTCACATCGGCGATCGTGAACCGGCCCTCCTGCTCGGCGATCGTTGCGTGGAACTCGATCTGGTAGAGCAGGTCGCCGAGTTCGCCGATGAGTTCGTTGTCGGTCGTCGGGTCGTCGGGGTCGAGGCCCTCGATTGCGTCGACGACCTCGTAGGCCTCTTCGATGAGGTAGGGAACGAGGCTGCGATGAGTCTGCTCGATGTCCCACGGGCACTGCTCGCGAAGGGTGCGCGCGAGCTGGTGGAAGCGTTGGTAGCCGGCGGCGACCGGTACGCCGAGTCGGGGCACCCACAGGCTGGTCAAGTGGTCGACGCCCTCGACCTGGTCCATCTGCGACCACGTGGTCTCGACCAGCCGTTCGGCGTCCGTCCCGAGCGACATGAGCAGGGTGACCGGTGGGTCATCGAGCGCACCGCCGGCATCTCCACCGGTGTCGATCGACAACTTGATGTCGGACAGCACCCAGGGAGCGTGGGTGTGGGCCACGAGGAGCGGGCCGCCGAGTCCGGCCGCCGCGTCCGTGAATCGGTGTCCGTCGATGAGCGTCACCCCGGCCTCGACCGGATCGAGGGAGAGAGCCGCCCACACGAGGTCGAGAAAGCTGGTCGCAGGGTGCACTCGGACGTCAAGGTCGTCTCGACGGCGGAGAGCTGACACCGTCTCCTCGAGAACGAGCGGCGAACCCGGAACCGCGTAGAGGATCTCGCCGTGCTCGTGGGCCTGCCCCGCGAGGTGCTCGACGATTCGTTGGTAGACCTCCTCGAAGGAGTCGGACTCCTCGTAGAGGTGGTCGAAGGTGAGCGCGCCCTCGACGATGTGCGACGACGGGTGCACCGCGGTGCGCAGGAATCGGTGACGGTGCCTCGAGATCACCTCGAGGGTGGCGGTCGTCGTGTGGCGGGCGTCGCCTGGTCCGAGACCGACGACCTCGACGATCGGACGGTCAGCCGATCGGGACGATGCCACTGCTCACGGGGTCCCAGGTCCCGTATCGGGGATCGATCGTGACCCCGCCGGACGCTAGAAGTCCGTCCACGAGGAATCCGCCGCTGTCGGCGCCGGAGTGGACGGCGATCACGTCGTCGCCGATCTCATCGAAGGGTCGGTGCATGATCACGTGCCACCCAAACGACGACTCCACGGGATCGCTCCAGCCGGTGGGCGGCGCCCCGTAGGCGCCGGCGACGAAGAGCGGGTCGAAGGTTTGGTTGATCTGGGCGACGGGGAGGCATCGCGTTCCGTTGCCGACGAGCGCTCCTCCGCTGGTCACGGCGATCGGCTCGGTGGACCGCTCGGCGGCGAGCTCGGCGAAGTCGGCGCCGCTCTCGAGGAGCGCGATCACCTCGTCGGCCTCTGACTCGGAGTCGACGAGGATGTGTCGCAGGCAGACCACTCCGGTGCTCTCCGGTGAGACGCGGTAGAGCGATTCGACCGACTCCGGCGACGGAGGGGTGACCCGCGCGAGGGCGGCTCCGCGGACGCTCTCCTGGAGATCGAGGATGAGGTTGAGGAACTCCGGGCTGAGCGTTCGCCAAGGATGATCGGCCGGAAGTTCGTCGGTCACCGAGGCGCGATCGTTCTCGGTGACGGATTGGCCGGCGCGGTCGAGCACCTCGTGCGTGGCCGCGACTTGCACCAGCGCTCCGAGGAGGCGACGCGCCTCACCGCCGGGAACCTCGCCGTCGATAGCGGGGAGGGTGCCGAAGACGTCGCCCCGTTCGAGGTACTCCGCGAGCAGTCGGTCGAAGTCGTCCTGCTCGATCGTGGTCGAGCCGATGATCGCCACCGAGTCGGCCTCGGTGAAGGTCGCGCAGGAGGAGGCGACGAGGGTCGAGGCGCAGATCGCGAGGGCTCGGACAGCGAGGCGAGGCATCCGTCGAGGGGAGCGGTGGGGGTGCGGCATGGTGCAAAGCACGCTACCGGTGAGGTCCGTGCCCGACAGTAAGTCGGTCAGGCGTTGAGGAGATCCCGCTCGAGCCGGTCGACGGCCTCGAGCAGTTCGCCGGGCAGCCTCTCCCCGAAGCGGGTGAGGTGGTCTCGGATCTCGGGGATCGCCGAGTGCCAGCCCTCAACGTCGACCGAGAGGATCGCCACGAGGTCATCATCGGCGATATCGAGCCCGTCCGTGTCGAGCGCGCCTGGCGCGGGCAACCGGCCGATCGGGGTGTCGATCGCCTCGGCGGTGCCGTTGATTCGCTCGACGATCCACTTGAGCACCCGAGAGTTCTCACCAAAACCGGGCCACAGGAAGCGCCCGTCGTCATCGCGACGGAACCAGTTCACGAAGAAGATGCGCGGGAGGCGGTCGGCCTGACCCCTCGCTCCGACCTCGAGCCAGTGGCGGAAGTAATCGCCGTAGTGGTAGCCGCAGAAGGGCAGCATCGCCATCGGGTCGAAGCGCAGTTTGCCGACGGCACCCTGCTGGGCGGCGGTGGTCTCCGAGGCCATGATCGAGCCGAGGAAGACGCCGTGCTCCCAGTCGTAGGCCTCGGTCACCAGTGGCACGGTCGAGCGTCGCCGACCTCCGAACAGGATCGCCGAGATCGGCACGCCCGCTGGGTCCTCCCACTCCTCCGCGATCGACGGGCACTGCGAGGCGGGGGCGGTGAAGCGGGCGTTCGGATGGGCCGCGGGGGAGTCGGAGTCGGGGGTCCACTCCTGCCCTCGCCAGTCGGTGGCGCGAGCGGGAGGGGAGTCGTTCATGCCCTCCCACCAGACATCTCCGTCCTCGGTGAGGGCGGTGTTGGTGTAGATGCAGTTGCCCCAGAGGGTGTCCATCGCGTTGGCGTTCGTGTCGTGCCCGGTTCCCGGCGCCACGCCGAAGAACCCGGCCTCGGGGTTGATCGCGCGGAGGCGACCCTCGCCGTCGAACTTCATCCAACAGATGTCATCGCCCACCGTCTCGGCAGTCCATCCCGGCACGGTTGGGACGAGCATGGCGAGATTGGTCTTGCCGCAGGCCGAGGGAAACGCGGCGGCGATGTACTTGCTCTCACCGGCGGGGTCGGTCAGTTTGAGGATGAGCATGTGCTCGGCGAGCCAGCCGTCGTCGCGGGCCATCACCGAGGCGATCCGGAGGGCGAAGCACTTCTTGCCGAGGAGCGCGTTGCCGCCGTAGCCCGATCCGTACGACCAGATCTCCCGGGTCTCGGGGAAGTGGACGATGTATTTGTTGTCGCCGTCGCAGGGCCACGGAACGTCGGCCTGGCCGGGTTCGAGTGGGGAGCCGACTGAGTGGACGCAGGGAACCCAGTCGCCTTGGCCGAGGGCGTCGAGGGCGCCCTGACCCATACGGGTCATGATCCGCATGGAAGTCGCCACGTAGGCGGAGTCGGTGAGTTGGACTCCGACGTGAGCGATCGGCGATCCGAGGGGACCCATCGAGAACGGGACGACGTACATCGTGCGCCCGCGCATGGCCCCGCTGTAGAGGCGGGTGAGCTCGGCGCGCATCTCGGAGGGTTCGCGCCAGTTGTTGTTGGGTCCGGCGTCCTCGGCGCTCTCGGAGCAGATGAAGGTGCGATCCTCGACGCGGGCGACGTCGGCGGGGTCGGAGTGCGCCCAGTAGGAGTTGGGTCGCTTGGCCTCATCGAGTCGGGTGAAGGTGCCGCTCGCGACGAGGGACTCGGCGAGGGAGTCGTACTCCTCGGCGGTGCCGTCGCACCAGTGGATGGCGTCGGGTTGGAGCACGCTGGCCCATTCGTCCACCCAGGCCGTGAGTCGTTGGTTCTCCGTGATGGCTGCCATCGCTCCTCCTCACCCGGCCGGCTCGCGCCGGCCGCCCCTCAGTGATCCGTGTTCGACCAGTCTGACCAATCACTTGGGCGCGGGAGGAATCACAGGGCTCAGAGGTTGTGCGCTTGTGACGATAGAGCCATCGCTCGTGGCGATAGAAGATTAGAGCGCTCCATCAGTTTCGGCGATGCTCAACGAGCGCGGCGGTGCGCTCGGGTCAACTGATCGGGAGAAGCAGCCTGATCGGGAGAAGCAGCGACGTCGGGCTGACCGGTCGGACGATCAAACGTCGGGGGTGCCCATGTCCACCTCGGAGCCGAGGCGGAGGGAGGTGGCGCGGCCAGACTCGTCGAGGTCGAACACCACACGCTGCCCCTGGCGGAGCATCCTGAAGACCGACCCCTCGATGGCGCCGGGAGCGAGGTCGTAATCGGCGAGATCGGAATCGCACATCACGACACCGAACCCCGACGACGGGTCGTAGGCCTTGATCACGCCCTGCATGCGAAGAACCCTACTGAAGCGGTCGGAGGCCGGCCGTCAGCCAGCCTTGACGACCTTGCCCGACTTGATGCAGCCGGTGCAGACGTTGAGCCGCTTCGGAGCACCCTTCACGACCGCGCGCACGCGCTGGATGTTCGGGTTCCAACGGCGCTTCGTGCGCCGGTGGGAGTGCGACACCGACATGCCCCACGACGGGCCCTTGCCACATACCTCACAGACCGATGCCATCCGAACACTCCTTGTGAAGGCGCCCAACTCGGGCACCGCTTGCGAACCTCCCGAACCGGTGCGAACACTCGGCCACGGGCGACGACACGCTATCGGTGACCGGCCCGAGCACCACCCGGCCCTCGCGACGACCCGGTGTAGATTCTGCCCGTGCCCACCCTTGAGCGAATCGACGTGCACGCCCTCCGGGCGGTGGTCACGACCTTCCGCGACACGGTGAACGCCCACTCCGGTGGGCTCAACCGGCTCAATGTGTACCCGGTGCCCGACGGCGACACCGGCACCAACATGGCCCGCACCCTCGACGCCGTAGTCACCGAGATGGAGGCAGCACCCGAGACGCTCGACGCAACCTGCGATGCCATCAGCCACGGCTCGCTCATGGGCGCGCGCGGGAACAGCGGGGTCATCCTCAGCCAGATCCTCCGCGGGCTGGCCACCACCATTAAGGCCCAGGCAGAGACCACGGGCGCCCGGTTCGCCGACGCTCTCGGCGCGGCGGCGACCGGCGCCTACCAGGCGGTGCTGCGTCCGATCGAAGGGACCATCCTCACCGTCGTGCGCGAGAGCGCCGAGGCGGCCCGATCAGCAGCCGATGGCAACGCCGGTTTGGTCGAAGTGATCAGAGCGGCCCGCGAGGCGGGACGCGCCTCCCTCGCCCGGACCCCCGAGTTGCTGCCCGTGCTCGCCGATGCAGGGGTCGTCGACGCCGGAGGCGCCGGCTACCTGTTGCTCCTTGACTCGGCCCTCCACGTCGTCGATGGCGAGCCGCTGCCCGAGCCCGATGAGTCCGAGGGGCCGAGCGCCGAGGCGCTCGCGGCCGTCGCCCATCGCGAGAGCGCCGAGGGTCTCGACGTCAGCGAGCAGCGCTACGAGGTGATGTACCTCCTCGATCTCGTCGACGAGAACATCGGGGCCTTCAAGCAGGCGTGGGGCGAGATCGGTGACTCGATCGTCGTCGTCGGAGGCGACGGGCTCTGGAACTGCCACGTGCACACCAATGAGATCGGCGCGGCGATCGAGGCGGCGCTGACCCTCGACGGTCGGCCGCGCGAGATCCGAGTGACCGATCTGTTCACCGAGGTCGCGGAAGAGCACGAGAAGCGCGAGGCCGCCATGACCGGGGAAATGTCCGGCGAGCGGCACACCCGCACCCGCGATGGGGCGGGACTTCCCCGGGTCACCACTGCCGTCGTTGCCGTGTGCAGCGGTGAAGGTCTCGCCGAGCTCTTCTCGAACCTGCGCGTGCAGGGCATCGTCACCGGGGGGCAGACGCTCAACCCGTCGACCGCCGAGCTGCTGGAGACCGTCGACCGGGTCAACGCCGACCAGGTCATCATCCTCCCGAACAACAAGAACATCATCCCGGTCGCCGAGCAGGTCGACGCGCTGAGCACACGCAGCGTGGTGGTCGTGCCGACGGTCTCGATGCCCGAAGCCCTCGCCGCGCTCGTCGTCTACGACCCCGAGTCCGATGCCGAGGACAATGCCGCCGAGATGGTTGAGGCGATCGCCTCGGTCACCACTGGCGAGGTCACCCAGGCGGTTCGCGCCTCGCGGAGCGATGTCGGCGAGATCGCCGAGGGCGACTGGATCGGCATCACCCGAGGCGAGGGGATCGCCTCGGTGGCCCCGGATGTCGTGGGAGCGGCGCTCGCCCTGCTCGACGGGCTGCTGGCTGAGGGCGCTGAGCTCCTGACAGTGATCACCGGCGCCGATGCGACTCCGTCGGTGACCGCCGAGATCGAAGGCCACGTCGCCGCGGTGCACCCGGAGGTGCAGGTGGAGGTCCACCGAGGCGGCCAACCCCTCTACCCGTATCTGTTCGGAGCGGAGTGAGCGACGGGCCCACCCGACCGATCTCCCTCCGTGAGCTCGCGGAGATCGACGTGGGTCGCCTCAAGCGAGTCGGCGAGAAACGACGAACTGCCCTCGCGGCAGTCGGTATCGAGACCGTTCTCGACCTCTTGACTACCTATCCCCGGCGCTGGATCGACCGGACGAACGAGGCGCCGATCGCCTCGCTGACGCTCGGCGAGGAGGCGCTGGTGATCGCCGAGGTCCGCTCCGTCAACTCGCGCACCACCCGAAACCGTCGAACGATGGTGTCGGTCGTCGTCGGCGACACGACCGGAAAGATCTCGCTCGTCTTCTTCAACCAGCCGTGGAGGGCGAAGCAACTTGCCGTCGGGATGGAGGTCGCCCTCTTCGGTCGCGTCGACGAGTACGCGGGTGGCCGCCAGATGACGAACCCGATCGTCGACCTCATCGGCGACCGTACCGGTCGGATCGTGCCCGTCTACCCGCAGAGCGAGAAAGCGCGCCTCACGACCTGGGAGATCGCCGGCTGGATCGAGGAGGCGCTCCGGCGCTGCGAGGAACGGGGCATCGCCGATCCGGTTCCCGAGGAGGTTCGGGATCGACTCGATCTACTCAACCGCGCCGCGGCGATTCGGTCGATCCATCAGCCGGAGTCGATGAGGGTCAAGGACGCCGCCCGACGGCGACTGGCCTTCGACGAGTTGCTGCGAGTGCAGGCCGTGCTCGTGGCCCGGAAACGGGAACTCGAACGTTCGGCTCGAGGAGTGGTGCACGATCTGACGGGAGCTCTCGTCGAACGGTTCCACTCCGCCCTGCCGTTCCCGCTCACCGGGGCGCAGCGCCGAACGCTGGGCGAGATCGACGCGGACCTCGCCTCGGCTCATCCCATGCACCGACTCCTCCAAGGCGATGTCGGCGCGGGCAAGACCGTTGTCGCGGTCTCGGCGCTCCTCGTAGCGGTCGAGGGAGGGCATCAGGGGGCGCTCATGGCGCCGACCGAGGTGCTCGCCGAGCAGCACCATCAGGGCGTTCGACGACTGCTCGATGGGATCGCGGTGCCCGATGGCGACAACCTCTTTGGCGACCGTCCGCTCCGAGTCGAGTTGCTCACCAACCGGGTCACCGGATCGGATCGTCGGGAGGTGCTCGCTGGACTCGCCGACGGCTCCGTCGACTTGGTGATCGGCACCCACGCCCTGATTCAGGAGGCGGTCGACTTCGCGAGTCTCGGCTTGGTCGTCGTCGACGAGCAGCACCGCTTCGGTGTCGAGCAGCGCGCCGCGCTCCGCGACAAAGGCATCGATCGCGTACCCGATGTGCTCGTCATGACCGCGACTCCGATCCCGCGAACCGCCGCGATGACGGTCTACGGCGATCTCGACGTGTCCGTGCTTGACGAGCTCCCGCCGGGGCGAACGCCGATCATGACGCGATGGGCGAACGGGCCCCTCGACGAGGAGATGGTGTGGCGCGACGTGAGGGAGCGCGTCTCGTCCGGCCAGCAGGCGTATGTGGTGTGTCCCCTGGTCGAGGAGAGCGAGAAACTCGAGGTCGCCTCCGCGGAGGAGACCTTCGCGCGGCTCGGTGGGAACGAGCTCGCGGACTGTCGGCTCGGACTGCTCCACGGTCGGATGACCTCCTCGGAGAAGGAGGCCACCATGACCTCGTTCCGCGAGGGTGAGCTCGACGTGCTCGTGGCGACCACCGTGATCGAGGTCGGAGTCGACGTGCCGAATGCCACCGTCATGGTCGTCCTCGACGCCGACCGGTTCGGCATCGCGCAACTCCATCAGTTGCGCGGCCGGGTCGGGCGAGGTCACCTCGAGTCGAACTGCTGGCTGGTGACCGCCGAGCAGACCGGGTCCAACCCGCGCGTGGAGGCGCTCGTTGCGAGCACCGACGGGTTCGAACTCGCCGAAGTCGACCTCGAACTGCGAGGCGAGGGGACGTTGATGTCGACCTCTCAGAAGGGACGAAGCGATCTCCGGCTCGCCTCGCTTCGCCGCGATCGCGAACTTGTCGAACTGGCCCGCTCGGTCGCCTTCGATCTCGTCGATGCTGAGCGCGGTCTCGCCGACCACCCGCTTCTCGCCGACGAGCTTGATCTCCTTCTCAGCGACGAGGACGAGTCATTCCTCACGAAGTCCTGAGCGCCGCCTCGAACGGCCGGCTTAGTCCTCGGCTTCGGGCAGAACGAGATCCCATCGGTCGAGGCAGTCCTCGCAGCGGTAGGCGACGATGTCCCCCGGGAGCCATGGGTCGTCGAGGGAGTCCCGGTCTCGGGGTCGGCTGAGAAGGAAGGCCCGACCACCGCAGTCGATGCACACGATCTCCTCCTCGGGGGTGATCGGCGCGCCACGCCGATCGGCGTCACCGAGTCGCTCGGGGTCGTCCACGTTCTCAGTGTGGCAGTCGACGCGGTGGCGACCCGCAGCGGCGGACACCGACGTAGCCTGACCTCATGCGCGTCGTGTCCGGGCAGTTCCGCGGGCGACGGCTCGCCTCCCCGGAGGGACGCGACACTCGCCCGACGACGGAGAAGGTGCGCGAGGCCGTCTTCAACGCCCTCGGATCGCTCGACCGGATCATCGACGCCGAGGTTGTCGACCTCTACGCCGGCACCGGCGCCCTCGGTCTCGAGGCGCTGTCGAGAGGTGCCGCCCGCTGCACCTTCGTGGAGAACGATCGAGCGGCCCTTGAGGCGCTGCGGCACAACATCGAACATCTCGGCGTGGGAGATCGGGCGCGGGTCATCCGCGGCGACGCTCTCACCTCGGCGCGAACCCTCGCGGGCGACCTCGTGCTCGCGGATCCGCCCTATGGAGTGGACCCCTGGGAGGAGCTGCTCTCGGTCACCCCGGTCGATCTGGTCGTCGCTGAGGCGCCTGCCAGCGTGACCGCCCCAGAGGGCTGGAACGAGTTGAGGAGTCGTCGCTATGGCAGGACGTGGGTGACGTTCCTCGAGCGTGAGTAGGTTGACCTCCGTGGGCACCGTCCTCGTACCCGGCAGCTTCGATCCGATGCATCTCGGCCACCTCGACGTGGTCGAGCAGGCGATCGCCATCTTCGGAGATGTCGTCGTCGCGGTCATGCACAACCCGTCGAAGCCCTCCGGTCTCTTCGATCCCGATGAGCGTGTGGCCCTGGCGGTCGAATCACTCGGAGCCCGCGACGGCGTGCGGGTGGAAGCCTTTGGCGCGCTCGCGGTCGATGCGGCCCAGTCAGTAGGGGCGGAGATCATCGTCAAAGGCCTGCGCAATGGCGGCGACTTCGAGATCGAGCAGCAAATGGCCCACAACAACAGCGCGCTCACCGGGGTGCGCACCGTGTTCGTGCCGTGCCGCGCTGATCTCTCCCATATCTCCAGCCGCTTCGTCCGAGAGATCGCCGCGGCGGGCCGGCCGGTTGACCACCTCGTCCCGCCCCCTGTCGCCGCCGCGCTCGCCGGTAGGTTTGACGGTCGGTGAGGGAAGCGATGACCGACCATTACGACGACCGATACGACGGGCATGACGAGTACGACGACGAGCTCGGCCCGGTCGACGACGGCTACGGCGAGCCCGATGCCGCCGGCCAAGTGCACAACGCCTACGTCGGCGACGCGCAGACGCTGCTGAAGCGGGCGATCGACATCGTTGCGACCGCCCCGACCATGCCGCTGTCGTCATCCCCGCGTATCGACCGCGACGACATGGTCGAGTTGCTCGAGGAGGCCCTCCAGCGACTGCCCGACGAGATCCGCGAGGCCCGCTGGATGATCAAGGAGCGCGACGAGTTCATCGCTCGCACCCGTCGGGAGGCCGATGAGGTGCTCGAGGCCGCGCGGGTCCAGGCTGAGCGCATGGTGCAGCGCACCGAGGTCGTTCGCGCCGCCGAAGCGAGGGCTCGGCACATCATGGAGACCGCGAACAGCGAGTCGCGCAGGTTGCGACTCGAGACCGAGGACTTCCTCGACCAGCGGCTCGCCAGTTTCGAGATCCTCCTCGAGCGGCTCTCCAAGACGGTGGCCACCGGCCGTCAGAAACTCTCGATCGTCGGCATCCAAGAGCCGGCCGAGAACCCGGCCACCGGCGACCCCGACGTCGCCGAGGCCGAGGCCCGGGCCGGGTTCTTCGACCAGGACCGCTGAGCCGTGGGCGTTCCCCCGGCGTTGCGGCCGCTGCTTGTCAACGCCGTCGAACTCCGTCGCCAACCCGGTGCCTCGCGACGAGGGGTCACCGAGGTTGATTCCTTGGAGCTCGGCTGCGAGTCCCCGGTGCCTGGTGTCCGACTCGAAGGAGACCTCGCCATCGACCTCACAGCGGTCTCAGGCGCCGACGACATCGGGGTCACCGGCTCGCTCACCCTGACCTGGAGCGGTCCGTGCCGTCGCTGTCTGAGCGGTGTGGAGCGCACAGTCATCGTCGAGGTCGCCGAGCGGTTCGTGCCTCCCGGGCACCCCGCGATCGACGAGCGATCCGACGGCGCGACGGTGATCGAAGGCGACCAGATCGACCTCGCGCCGATCCTGCGCGATCTGGCCGTACTCGAACTGCCCGCCGCGCCGCTGTGCAGGGAGGACTGCCGCGGCTGGTGCCCGCAGTGCGGGGCCGAGCTCTCCGCCGGAGCGTGCGGCTGCGAGACCGAACGGCGCGATCCGCGCTGGGCGGCTCTCGACGGTGTCGTCCTCGACGAACCGACCTGAGCCTCCGCGGCCGGTGCCGTTGCCCGAGGTCACCGATAGTGTGTCCCAGCCCGTGGGTGGACCACGGCGTCAGGTCGAACACGAGTCCGGAGAACCCAAGTGGCAGTTCCGAAGAAGAAGAAGTC
>JAYQAE010000017.1:0-18007 GCA_038136655.1 Ilumatobacteraceae bacterium | reverse complement strand
CGATGTCGGGCATGTTCGTCGCGAACCACTCGGCCATGGGCTTGCGATCGAAGAGACGCAGCGACCGCAGTCGGAGCTCGGTCATCCATCGCGGCTCGCCTTTCCACCAGGAGATCTGCTCGACCACGCCCTGATTGAGACCCTTGACCGGATCGAAGGCGTACTCCACCTCGTCGTTCCAGCCGAGCTGGTACTTGGAGAGATCGAGATCGAACGTCGTCACGTCACTTACTCCTCAGGGGGTTCGTTCATCCGCCCGGGAAGCTCCCGACCGGTATTTCCACTACCGGGATAGTAACAATTCCCGCGCCCCTGGACCACCCCTGCCGGGCCTTAGTCGGCAGGAGTTCTCGTGTGTGATGCCCCCGTCGCCCACCGCGCCTGACGGCAGCGGCGGCGGGGGGCGCCACTTCTCGTCGGTGGTCCGCCTCGGCGGCATCCGTCGAGCGGCCATCACTTGTATTGCATCATAAAGTGCGCTTTACTGCACCGCATGAACCTATCCCACGCCACTCACGAGCGCATCGCTGGTGAGGTTCGACGGCAACGCCACCGACGCAATTGGACGCTCGACGCCGCCGCTCCACGACTGGGCATCAGTCGCCGACTGCTCGCGCAGATCGAATCAGGAACCGCCAACCCCTCCCTGTCAACGCTGCTCGCCATCGCGGCCGGATTCGACATCGCGCTCACCGATCTCCTGAGCGAGGATGCCAAGCCATCGATCGTGACGCAGGC
Source organism: Ilumatobacteraceae bacterium (assembly GCA_038136655.1). Classification (GTDB taxonomy): domain Bacteria; phylum Actinomycetota; class Acidimicrobiia; order Acidimicrobiales; family Ilumatobacteraceae; genus Casp-actino5. Next base: position 17,269 of record JAYQAE010000017.1, on the reverse strand, counting down.
TGGGAAGTCCGATGCGCCGGTGCTGTGGGCCAGCGATCTTGGGAGCGAAGCTCGCCTCCTCGTCGGCTCAGGCTCGCTCGAACTCTGGGAATGGACGATGCAGCCCAGCGACGAGCGTCGCAGTGGCGCCCATCGCGCGACGTCGCGAGAGGCGTTACTCGTCACCGAGGGCGCCATCACCGTCGGTATTGGCCCAACTGACACCGCCACGGTCTCGGCGGGTCAATCGGCTGCCTTTCATGCCGACGATGAGCACTGGTACCGCAACGACACCGACCGGGTTGCCCGCTTCATCCTCGCTGTGAACGAACCCGCGGGGACTCTGGCATGAGCGCTCGCCTCCTCTCGCTCGTGCTCGTTGTCGCCTCGCTGACGAGCTATCACCTCGCGCAGCGCGCCATGCCAAGCGGACTACGACCCGCGCCACTGTTCGCATTCGTGTACGGAGCTGGTGCCATTGTCATGCTTGTCGCGACGACGATCACCAGTCAGACGGGCTTTCGTGCGATTGGAGAGGCGGCGTCGCACTGGTCCCCTTGGCTGCTCGTCCTCGCCGTTTGCGGAATCGAACTCGGCTTCTACGCCATGTACCGATCGGGGTGGGGAATCACCACCGCGAGCGTGTCAACTCAGACCATCGTGGCGGCGTTACTCGTCGTCCTCGGCCTCTGGCGATTCGACGAGCATCTGACACCATCACGATTCCTGGGCTTGGGCATGTGCGTGATCGGCGCCGGGCTTGTCGCGAGGTAATCGACCTCGGCCGCGGTCGGTGCGTGCTCAACCTTTGGAGTCCGACGGAAGCGCCGAGGCGCCACCCTGGCCGACGGCGGGCACCGGCACCTCGATGAAGATGCACTCTCCCGGGCAGACCTCGGCCGACTCGACCACAGCTCGCTCAAGGCGTTCAGGCACGTCGGCGACACTTCTCGATCCGCCCGGATCGTTCAGCACGCGACCGGCCTCGACCACATAAGCGATGCCATCCTCCAAAAGCGTGAACACCGACGGGCAGTGGTCGACGCACAAGCCGTCACCCGTGCACAGGTCCTGATCGATCCACACCCTCATGGCCGAACGGACGCTATCCCCTACCCTGCGGCCCATGTCAGGACGAGCCACCGATGCATCGCCGCCCATTCCGCCAGCGCCGGAGCGACGACCGCACGTCCTTAATCGAGTCACCGGCGACGTCATCGATGACTGGTACTGGCTGCGCGACCGCGAGGATCCGGCGACGATCGCCTACCTCGAAGCGGAGAACGCTCACGCTCGCTCGTGGTTCGAGGCCACAGGAGCACTCGTGGACACGATCGACACCGAGATCAGATCAAGGGTTCTCCAAACCGACATCTCGGCCCCTGTCCGCCACGGACCGTTCTGGTATTCGGCTCGCACCGTCGAGGGCCTCGATTATCCAATCCATTGTCGATCTAGGCGCGCCGACGACCCCGAGCCGACCGTCATCCTCGACGAGAACGCCGAAGCCTCCGACTCCGACTTCTTCGATCTCGGCGCGCTTGAGCCATCACCCGACCACCGTCGGATCGCTTGGTCCGCCGACACCCGCGGGGACGAGCACTACTCCCTGCGTATCCGGGACCTCACGAACGGATCAGACCTCGACGACGTCATCCACGACACCACCTGGGCGGGAATCGCCTGGAGCTCGGACGGGACCCACCTGCTCTACGTCGTCGCCGACGACGCGGAACGTCCCTGCGAGGTCCGCCTCCATCGGATCGGCTCTCCCGCTACCGACGACCAGGTCGTTTTCCGAGAGGACGACGAGCACTTCTACGTCGGCATTGGCGCGACGAGGAGCGGGCGTTACATCGTGATCCACACCGCGTCGAAGACCTCCTCGGAGGTCCGTCTCCTCGACGCCACCGACATCACCGCTCCCGCTCGAGTGGTGAGACCCCGCGCTTCCGATGTCGAGTACCAGCTCGACGACTGGGGAGACCGGTTGGTGATCGTCACCAATCTTGACGCCGTCGACTTCCGTGTGATGACCGCCGACCCGGCATCCCCGGGTGACTGGACGGAGTTCATCCCCGGCACTCCCGGGCGAAGGATTGTCGCTGCGGAGCCCTTCGAGAGGCATCTGGTCGTCCTCGAGTGGGTCGATGCTCAGCCAACAATGCGAGTTCTCGACCGCGCTGGTGCCGAGATGCCCCTCGACATCGACTCCGAGCCCCACGACCTGACCTTCGGGCCGAACGAGGAGTGGACCAGCGGAACCGTTCGGGTGGTTCACCAGTCGCTCACCTCACCTCCCCGGATACTTGACGTCGACCTCTCCGACGGCACGAGCACCCTCGTACGACAAACTCCGACCCCCAACGTCGACACCGACGACTACATCGCGCATCGCGACTGGGTAGAGACCGCCGACGGCGCTCGCGTCCCGTACGACGTGGTCCGCCATCGAGACACTCCGCTCGACGGCTCGGCAGCGGCCGTCGTCTACGCCTACGGCGCGTACGAGATCTCTCTCCCCCCGTGGTTCTCTGTCGCGCGACTCTCGCTGCTCGACCGAGGCGTCGTGTGGGTGCTCGCACACCCCCGTGGCGGAGGGGAGCTCGGGCGGAGCTGGTACCTCAACGGTCGCCTTCTCCACAAGCGCAACACCTTCGACGACGTGAACGCCGTCGCCGAGCGGATCGGCTCGAACGGCACCGCAGATCCTCGACGGCTCACCATCCGCGGCGGAAGCGCCGGAGGCCTCATGACGGGGGCCTGCATCACGATGCGACCCGATCTGTGGAACTGCGCTGTAGCCGAGGTGCCCTTCGTCGATGTGGTCACCACCATGAGCGACCCCTCACTCCCGCTCACGGTCACCGAGTGGGACGAGTGGGGCGATCCTCGCGAGGAGCCCTGGGCGACGTACATCGCCTCCTACTCCCCCTACGACAACACCATCGACTCCAATCGACCGGCGATGCTCGTCACTGCCGGGCTCAACGATCCACGAGTCGGCTTCCACGAACCAGCCAAATGGGTCGCGCGGATGCGTCACCTCGATGAGACCCGCGCCGAGGGGAACGCGCGGCCACTGCTGCTCCGAACGGAAATGGGCGCCGGGCACGCCGGACCGAGCGGGCGGTACTCGGCGTGGCGTGAGGAGGCCGAGAACCTCGCCTTCATCCTGTCGAACAACTGAACAGACTTGACTCGAGAGCGCCCGGCGCTCAGCCGGTCGCGGAAACAGCGGTGAGCGCGATGAGCACTCCGTTGCGAGCCAAGTGTCCGAATCCGACTGGCCGACGGTCGAACGAACCGAAGCAGGCGCACACCGGAGGCACCTCGCTGCGCATCGCTCGGACGATTACCAGCGAGAACCCGACCACGAGCACGATCATCGCCATCGACGACCAAGGGGTCGCCAACCGCAGCGCCACCAGGGCGCCGAGCGCGATCTCCACGAAGGGGACGGGCCGCGCGAGCGCCGCGCCGACGCCGAGCGCCACCGCGTCGTCGGGCCAATTGACCGAGGAGAGTTTCAGCATCCCAGCCACGACGAAGGCGCCCCCTGCGAGCACGCCAGCGAGCACGATCGTCAGGTCCATCGCTCAGCCTGCACTGAGTTCGATAGTCGCGCGTTCGCGTGCGACGGTCACGCGTGGTGACGTGGAGTGGCAGTGGACCTCGACCATCTCGTCGAGTTGGCAATCGGTGCGCTCAGGGTCGTGATGGAACATGACGAGGTGACGGGCATCAGCCGCGCGCGCGACGTCGAGTGCGAACTCCGGGGTGCAGTGCCCCCAGTCAGGTCGACCTGCCAGTTCGGCCGCCGTGTACTGAGAGTCGTGGATGAGCAGATCGACTCCTCGACAGAGATCGATCACCCCCGGATCGGGACCCGAGCCGTCCATCGGCTGCTGATGGTCACTGACGTAGCCGACGCTGATCCCGCAGAGATCGACCCGGTAGCCGAGTGTTCGTCCGACATGACGGACCTCCGCCGATGACACCGCCACCCCACCGATCATCCGCTGGCCCGCGTCAAGACCCACGAAGTCGGGCCGGGCCGGGAACGAGTCGAGTCCCACCGGGAAGACCGGTTCGCGGATGATCGAAGCCATGGTCTCGCCGAGCGGCACACCGTCGACCGGCGCCGGCGCGCAGACGGTGATTCGACTCGCCTGATCGAGCATCGGCGGAAAGAACGGCAGCCCTTGAATGTGATCCCAGTGCAAGTGGGTCACCAGGCAGATCACCTCTCGCCCGGCATCCACCGCCGCGTACCGCGATCCGGTGCCGAGATCGAAGAGCACGAGGGGCTCACCGGGGGCGTCGACACCGACGCAAGAGGTGTTGCCCCCGAAGCGCGCCGTCTCCTCACCGTGGCAGGCAGTCGAGCCGCGCACCCCGTGGAAGGTCACCGTGACCGTCTTGACTCCGATGCTCGAACGCTAGCCACGCTCGAGGAAAGCGCTTACCGACATTCGTCACACCTCCTCGCTGAGGCTCCACCGCCGCGGTGGCTGGTCGGTTAGCGTCGCCATATGACAGCACCGTCGCTTCCGGAAGGCTTGGTCGCCGTCGTCAAGCGGGATTGTGAGACGTGCCAGATGATCGCGCCCGTGCTCGCCGAACTCGCCGAGCAGACCTCGCTCACCGTGTTCTCACAGGACGATCCGGCTTTCCCCGAAGGCCTCGCCGTCACCGATGACCGCGACCTGTCCGTCAGTTGGCACCACGAGATCGAGACCGTGCCCACCCTGATTCGAGTCGGCGTCGCCGGCGAGGAGGCGCGCACGGTCGGCTGGTCGATTGAGCAATGGCGCGCCCTGACCGGGATCGACCGACTCGCCGCGGATCTCCGCCTCCCCGAACAGCGTCCGGGATGCGGATCGATGAGTGTCGACCCCGATCTCGTCGACCGCCTGAGAGTCCGGTTCTCCGGATCCACCCTGCGCGCTCGCCGCCTCGACCTCGCCGAGGCCGAGGACGAGTTCGAGTACATGCACCGGATGGGGTGGAGCGACGGCCTTCCTCTGGTGCCCCCGACCGCTGAGCGGGTGCTCGCCATGCTCGAAGGCACATCGAGATCTCCAGATGAGGCGGTCGCGATCGCGCCCCCCGACCTCATCCAAGCAACAGTCGAGAAGATCGCGATCTCTGCCGTCATGGCGGGCTGCCTCCCTGAGCACCTGCCCTGGGTGATCACCGCGGTAGAGGCCGTCTGCAACGACGAGTTCAACATGCACGGACTCCTCGCCACCACCATGCCCGTCGGACCAGTGATCGTTTGCAGCGGACCGGGAACGGCCCGCATCGGGATGAATCCGGGGGTCAATGCGCTCGGACAGGGCAACCGAGCATCACTGTCGATCGGCCGCGCCCTGCAGCTACTGGTGCGAAACCTCGGTGGTGGTCGACCCGGCGGTGTCGACCGGGCCACGCACGGGAACCCCGGCAAACTCAGCTTCTGCTTCGCCGAGCATCCCGGCTCCTTCGGCTCACTCGCATCAAGCCGTTCCGACATCGACGAGTCGACCGATGCGATCACCGTGTTCGCCGGAGAGGGACCCCGGTGCATCGTGGATCAACTCTCACGCAGCCCGGAGAGCCTCGCGGGAACGCTCGCGGAGAACCTCCGGGTGATGCATCACCACAAATTGGCGCTCGCATTCGACGCGATCCTGGTGCTCGGGCCCGAACACGTTCGCGTCTTCACCGAAGGCGGATGGGACCGGCCGCGCATCATCGCCGAGCTCGAGTCGCGTCTGCAGTTGCCCTATTCAGACATCGTCCGCGGCGCCGGGGGAATCTCCGAGGGGATCCCCGACGGCCTCGGACTCGAGTCACTCCCGAAATTCAGCCCCGGCGGCCTCATGCTCGCCCACGCCGGCGGAGGCGCCGGCCTCTTCTCCATGCTGATCGCCGGGTGGGTCAACGGAGACTCGGGCAGCCGACCCGTCACCCGCGCGGTGCAATACTGAACCCATGTCGTCGAAGGTGCTGCTCGATCCGACGTCGGAATCGGCCCCGGCGGAACGCCAGCGGATCGCCCGACCAGCGAACCTCGACGGACTCACCGTCGGCCTCCTCGACATCTCCAAACCCCGCGGTGACGTGTTCTTGGATCGACTCTCCGAGCACCTCGAGCGTCGCGGTGCGACCGTCAGGCGCTACCGCAAGCCAACCTTCGCCAAGCCGGCGCCGGTCGATCTGCGCCATGAGATCGCCGGCCAATGCCATGTGGTGATCGAGGCGCTCGCCGATTGAGGCAGTTGCACGTCGTGCAGTGTGCACGACATCAGTGATCTGGAGATCCGCGGAGTGCCCGGCGTGTTCATCGCCTCGAGCGAGTTCGTCGACGCCGCCGTCGCGCAGAGCACCGCGCTCGGATACCCGTCGATGGCGCGCGTCTTCGTGCCACATCCGATTCAAGACCGCACCGACGACGAGATGCGGGCCCACGCCGATCGCGCGATCGACGAGATCCTCGCCGCAATCACCTCGGACTAGCGAAGAGCGCACGGTCCGGCGCCGTTCATCCGACGTGGCGTTGAGGACCGAAACAACGCCGGACCTAGGCACCCGCCGTGGGCTAGTCGCTCGCAGGCAAGCCCTTCGAGTCCAGTACCGAAAGGATCTTTCCATCTATGGCAGGAACGCCGGATCCCGCTTTCGTGCAGAGCAACTCGACTCCGCCGTCCGGGGTGTTGAACCGCTTTCCCATCTGGCAGCCCCCAGCGTGACCATCCTTCGTCGGCTGCTGCTCCCTCGCATCCTCTGAAGTAGCTGGCGGAAGCCCCCCGATCGTTAACTCGATCGGCTCTCGAGGTGCTCTTGTGACAATGAATTCAGCTTCGCAGACACAACTAAACAGTTGGTCACCAACGCTCAACTGCATACCCAATGCTCGACCCTTTCCGGTTCTGTCACCAACTCGAGCGCGACAACCGCGCGTCGTCAATCATTGCGCAAACCCGCCGACACCACCTCGGCGAGAACCGATCGGCGGAGAACTTTTCCAGTATCTGTGCGTGGGAGTTCCTCCTTGAAGATCACGGTGTCTGGGGTCTTTGAACCACGAAGGTTGCTTCTGACGACCGCCTTCAAATCGTCTCCATCCAACTTCTGGCCGCGTTCGGGCACAACGACTGCGACAATTCTCTGGCCCCACTCCTCATCGGGAACACCTATGACGCACGCGTCACGAACTCCGGGATAGTTGAGCAGGACGGTTTCAATCTCAGCAGGCGCAACATTTTCTCCACCACGAATAATTGTGTCGTCCGCTCGTCCAGCGATAAAGAGGTAGCCGTCCTGGTCGAGGTGACCCAGATCGCGGGTGCAGAACCAGCCCGAGGCATCCAGGTCGCTGCCCGTCGAATACTCACCCGAAACTTGTTGACCTCGTACGAACACGATTCCTTCGGTCGGGGCTGTAAGCACGGTTCCGTCGTCGGCTCGAATCTGCACTTCAATCGACGGTGCAGGTCGGCCAACTGACTGTAGGCGTCGGGATATCAACGGATCTATCGAGTTGACTGCCAACCGGTGGTCCTCTGGGCTGAGGACAGCAACGGTTGAAGCAGTCTCGGTTAAGCCGTAGGCGTTCACGAAGTCGACGTTTGGAAGCAGCAGAAGTGCTTTGCGGAGTACGCGTTCGGAAATTTTTGCGCCACCGTACGAGAGGTGCCTAAGCGATGGCAGGTCAGTGTTCCCGCTCGACTCGAGTTGATCGACGATTCGTGCGAGCATCGTTGGGACGACCATCGCATGCGAAATTGATTCCCGTCGAACGGTCGCCACCCAGTCACGCGGTTCGAATCGTCTGAGAAAGACGATTCGACGGCCCGCAAAAAGGTTCGACAACATGTTTGCGATCCCAGCGATGTGGTACGAGGGCACTGAGATCAGGACCGACTCGTCTGCGTCTGCGCCGCCAAAGGATGAAGAGCCGAGAAGGTATGCCATGAGATGTCGATGCCGAAGATGGACCGCCTTCGGGGCCGACGTCGTGCCACTCGTGTAAAGGACTACTGCAGTGCTGTCGTCGTCGCGTGCCAACCTGGTTCCCCACTCCGTCTGGTCGCTAACTTCCGAAAGCCACGCGTGATGCTCGCGGATACTGTCGTGAGACTTAATCCGACCCAAAGTTGGACCATCAGCGAGAACGAGCGCGTTCGGCCAGGCGCTAATGAGCCCATTCAATGCGTCGTCGGCGAGGCGATAGTTGAGGGGGACGAACGGAACGTCGGCACAACTCGCCGCCAAAAGCGCCACAGGCAGCAACGAATCGTTCTCGCCCACAAAGACAACCGCGTCATATCCGTCAAGTCCACGGGCTGCAGCACGCGCGAATTGGGCGACTTGCGCGCCCGACAGCGCCGAGTCGCGCCCACCCATGAGCGGTCGGTCGCTGAGCCCCGACGCCACCATGTCGATCAAAGATGAGAGATGCATCGGTTTTTCAACTCCAAGAACACCACGACCGACATCTTACAAAATCCTCATGAGCAATTCCAGAGGTGGCTGCGGCCGGTCCCCCGACCATCTACGATTTCATCATGAGCAATGACCCCAAGGCTAAGCCGTCAGTCATTGATCGACTTGACGGCCGCCGCGCATTTGTGACCGGAGCCGGCAGCGGCATCGGTCGGGCCACAGCGCTGCGACTTGGCCGAGCAGGCGCGAGCGTGGCGCTCTGTGACATCGACCTCGCAGCAGCAGCGTCCGCTGCCGACCAACTTCGCATCCTCGGGATCGATTCCGCAGCATTTGAAGCCGACGTTGGCGACGACGCGTCGGTTCTGCATGCAGTGACCTCAGCGGCTGACCGTATTGGCGGCCTCGACACCATCGTTGCGTGCGCCGGAATCACAATTCCCGGATCGACTCACGAAATGCCCCTTACCGCTTGGGAGAGCATTCTCCGAGTCAACTTGACAGGCGTGTTCTCCACACTCCGCCACGGCATCCCTCACCTCTTAACCGCGGGCGGCGGCGCAATCGTCACAGTTGGCTCGGTGAGCTCGTTGGTAGCGGCAGGCCGCTCCGCCGCCTACGACGCCACAAAAGGCGGCGTACTCCAACTAACCCGCGCGGTCGCAGTGGAGTACGCCGAGTTTGGAATTCGCGCGAACTGCGTGTGCCCAGGAATGACGAGCACAGGACTGGCCTCCAACTCGCGCAAGTTGGTTGCCGATTACGCCGCCTCAGCTTCAATCCGACCGGCTGCTGACCGAGTGGACGTTCCGATTCCGGGCTTTGCCGAACCCGACCTGATCGCAACAGCGATCGCGTTTTTGGTGTCGGATGCCGCCACGTTCGTGACTGGCGTGGCGTTACCCGTCGATGGCGGCTACACGGCAGTGTGACCATGGACCCCCTTGGACCAGCTTTCTCCTTCTCTGAGACCGAGGCACTTCTGTGCGGTCAGTCGAATCTGGCCCCTCGCTGCGCTCCGGGAACCCTTCTAGCGCTTGCCCCGTCTCAAGGGATCGAGACGGCGCCACGACACACCGTTCTCGCAGCCGATTTTTCCGGCGCGTTACCGGCCGGAGTCCTGGTCATCGCCGCATGTACCGATAGACGTCTTCTCGTAGAAGGCATTCGCCGAACAGAACGCACCGAATCGACTTTTGTCGCAAGTGTGACGATTGACGACGAAGCGCGAGTTAGTCGATACGTCGATTACGCCTGCGACGGTGTGTACCCGCTTCCCTCCTCCTCAACGGGCCCACAGGATGGCTTAGCCCTGGCGTCAGTCGTGGACAAGTACTTCGACCAGTTGGATCGAGCGGACTTCGACGCCGCCGCGGAATGCTTCTCGGCTGATGTCATCTACTCGCATCCCCCCTACCGGCACACCGGAATCAATGACGGCGGCCGCATTACGTTTCACGGCCGCAGCACGTTGCGAGAAGCATTTGAGCGGCGCGGACCTACATCCTTCGATCACGTTGTCGACGTCGTGGCGCAGAATGGTTCGGTCGGCCTTATCGAAGGGCGCGTGTTGGGTCTTCCGAACGGCGCGTTCGGCAGTTTCATTTCGAGCTGCCACCTTGACGACGAGGGCAAGATCAAACGTTATATAAGCTTCTACTGCGAGCCCGGCGTTGACGACGACCGCACCCCGCGATGACAGGTGGAGCGGTCGCAGACGGTGATCTCCGACGCCTGATAGGACGCTACGCGTGGGCCATCGACAGCAGGGACGTCAGTACAGTCACTGGCTGCTTTGCTGCCGATGCAACCATGACCTTCACCGAAACAAACGAGACCTTCATCGGCCAGCGAGCAATTCGATTGTTCTTCGAGGAGACCTTCACGAACTCCCCCAATCTCGCTCCACCAGCTCGGTCAACCCACCTCATGGGGACTAGTGACTTCTGGATCAGCGACGGTGAGATTCTCGGGCGCACCCCAGCAACCGCATACCTCGCGACGTCAACAATGCTCGTCGTGCGAGGTCTCACCTACAACGATCGCTTCACGCAAACAACCAACGGCTGGCGCATCGCCGAGCGACGCCATCAATGCGACTGGGAGCATCTGTCGCCGGACGCGACCTCAAGCCCACAAAAAACGCCGCCGGGTTGATCCACCCCTGCGGCCGAGCGAATAAGCCTCAGTTAGCTTGCGGCGCGCCCCGTTCGCTGTGCTTGCTGACACCGCCGTGCCTCTCCAGAGCCGACGCGTACTTAATTTCTGCGGCCGCGCGAAGCTTGGGAAGGTGCCTCGTCGGGAACAGCTCATCAGTGCCCGAATACTCCTTCAGAATTTGCTGAGCGAGCGTGACCTTGTGAACCTCGGTGGCACCGTCGGCGAGCCCCATGTGAAACGACTCGAGGACCATGGCCGCAAACGGCATTTCATCGGACGCACCGAGGGAGCCATGAATTTGCACTGCCCGCGCGGCGACATCGTGCAGGACCTTCGGCATAATGGCCTTCACAGCAGAAATGTCTTTACGAACACGCTGATAATCGTTGTAGCGATCGATGCGCCACGCGGTTCTCAGGACGAGCAAGCGGAATTGCTCAATCTCGATCCATGAGTCGGCGATCATTGCCTGAACAAGCTGCTTCCGGGCAAGGAGATCGCCCTTCGTGGTTCGCGAAAGCGCACGCTCACACGACTGGTCGAGCGCGTATTTGATAAGGCCGACCGTTCGCATCGCATGATGGATGCGACCACCACCAAGGCGGGTCTGCGCGACGACGAATCCCTGCCCACGTTCGCCGAGAAGGTGGTCGCGTGGCACGCGAACGTCGGTGTAGCGAACGTAAGAATGCGTGCCGCCGTCGGCGTGGCCGTAGACAGCCACATTTCGGAGGATTTCGAGGCCAGGCGTGTCCACCGGAACGACGAACATCGACATCTTCGAGTGGACCGTGGCATCAGGGTCCGTAACAGCGAGGACAATCAGAAACGTCGCGAAATTCGCATGCGAGGTGAACCACTTCTCACCATTAATTACCCACTCATCCCCATCAAGTTCAGCCCGCACGATGAACTGTGTGGGGTCAGACCCGCCCTGTGGCTCAGTCATCGAGAAGGCTGAGACGATGTCGTTCCGCAGAAGCGGCTCGAGGTAACGCTGCTTCTGTTCGGGAGTGCCGTAGTGCGCAAGGATCTCCGCGTTTCCCGAATCCGGCGCCTGGCAGCCAAAGACGATCGGCGCAGAGTGGCTTCTTCCAAGAACCTCATTGAGTAGCGCGAGCTTCAGCTGGCCGAATCCTCGACCACCGAGATTCGGTCCGAGATGAGCTGCCCACAGACCCCGTTCGCGGACTGCCTCCTGGAGGGGTCGAATGAGCTCGTTCCTGAGAGGATCCGACAAGTCCCACGCGTGATTAATTAGGTGGTCGACCGGCTCGACCTCTTCGCTGACAAACCTGTCGGCCCAATCAAGCTCCACCTGAAAGTCAGGGTCGGCATCAAAGTCAAGGTTCATTTCGGGCCCTCCCTGGGTCGCCATTGCGGGATCGTGATCTCGTCCGACAGGTCTTCGAACCACACCTCCATCGGAAGGCCCACCTCAAGGCGCGTGTCGGCAGGCACAGTGCCCAGCATCCGGACCTCTGGCAGGTCGTCGAGTTGAACTAACACGAGTGTGTACGGCGTCGGGAAGGCAGGGTGAACTTGGTGCGTGACTGTGGTCCAGCTGTACAACGTTCCCGAGCCCCGCACAGCCTGCCAGCTGGTGCTCCAACTACCGCATCGATTGCATCTGGCGATTGGAACGTGAAGGCCATGCCCACAATCTGAGCAGACCTTGATGCCAACCTCGCCGCGTCGGGCTGCCTCAAAGAAACCAGCAGTTTCTCGATCCACTACGACAGGGAGAGGACGATCCGCCTTCATCTCACGCGGCCCGAAGCAGTACTGCACCACCGGGCGGCAGGGCAGTTGAGGTGACCAAGCAGGTCTCGGCCCCGACAACTTGACTGGAGGAGGTGCCTCTCATCTGGCGAACTCCCTCGACGATGTGGTTCATACCGTGGATGTAGCCCTCAGACATGTGGCCACCCCCAGTGTTGATCGGCAGCGCGCCGCCCAGCTCGATGTTCCCGTCCGCCACAAAGGGCCCGCCCTCGCCTTTTTGACAGAAGCCCCAGTCCTCAAGTTGAAGCAGGACAGTGATGCTGAAGCAGTCGTATAGCTGGGCAACATCGATGTCACTGGGGCCAAGGCCAGCTAGGCGATAAAGCTTCTCGGCTGTAGGAGCGGCTGGCAATGTTGTGAGGGAATTTCGCATCAGCACCGGAAATTGGATCCCAGGTTGGGGCTCCGACACGCTTCCCTGCGCAACGGCTCGAATTAGTACCGGTCGGTGCTGCGCGTCTCGTGCTCGATCAGCCGTAGTGATCACCACAGCCGCCGCTCCATCAGTTTCCAGGCAGAAGTCGAAGAGACGCAGCGGCGAGGAGATCATGCGTGCCGACATGTATTCGTCAAGCGAGAGCGTGCGATCATGCATTTGTGCAGCCGGATTCGCATTCGCCCTCTTGCGGCACGCAAGCGGGATTCCTGCAAGTTGCTCCGAGGTCGTGCCGAACTCAATCATGTGGCGTTGCGCCATCACGGCGAACACCTGGCCGGGCGTCAACAATCCGTATGGCGCGAAGAGCTCGTCGAACGAATTTGACCCACCAACCTCGGTCGTTGAAATCGGCGACTTCCCGAATCGAACGCCTGACCTTCCATTGAGACTTCTGAACAGGAGAACATTCTTCGCCTGACCAGAAAGAAGGGCGCCAACTGCCTGCGCCACCATCATGCACGGGGCCGCACCCCCTGGACCGTTCTCACCAACGTAATTCACGTCACTCAAACCAAGCGTGTGAATGAGGTCGTTCCCGCGGACTTCATCCATGTCGCACCTAACGACACCATCGATGTCGGAAGGGTGTAGACCCGCATCTGCAATCGCCGAAAGTGCCGCTTCAGTTGCCAAGGTGAGCACGCTTCTACCCGAGTCTCTACTGAACTCAGTCGCCCCAATTCCTACGATTGCGCAGCGATCTCGATGGTCGTAAATCGTCATCAGAGGCCCTCTAACGCCTTCGATCCCCCCATTAAGACTGCGGTAGTCACGCCAATGAGAGTCACGGCAGTCATAACGAGAGCGACGGAAGCGACGGCAGGGTACGAACCATTGGTATACGCGTCCAATAGCACGGTGCCCATCACATTGGTCTTCGGAGAACGAACGAGCAGTGAAGCTGCAAACTCGTGTGTCAGCAGTACAAACATCAACGCCGATGCCCCCGCGATACTCGACCTGAGCAGCGGCAACACAATCTTCAAGTTGGTCCTCAACGCAGACGCACCCGCAACCCGCGACGCCTCGATGTACGAATCCCCGAGCGACACCATGCCAGCCAGCTGCATTCGAGTTGAAAAAGGCAGCATCAAAGTGACATAAACCAGAACAATTACCCACTTCGTTGCGTAAAGAAAGAAAGGCTCCTGGGTATAAGCCAGCAGGAAACCGACGCCGAAGACCACTGCTGGAATTCCGAGGGGAATCGCAACTATAAAGTCCACGAAGGCTCGCATGAGTCTGTAGCGCCGGCCGCGCAAGATCAGGTTTGCGGCGATGAAACCAATCGGGATCGTGATCGCAACTGCGAGCAAAGAAACCGTGACGCTTGTGATGATCGCCTCCGTAATTGTAGACCTCGAGAAGATGTCGCGGAAGTTGTCGAGGCCGAGGCGGCCCCATTGAATATCCGCACTCCAGAAAGGTGACAGGGCGACCACTACGATTGCAAATAGGGGAAGGAGCATCGCAACTGTGCCGTAGAGGAGAATAGAAAAGGCAGCAAGTTTTGATGGTCGACTTGCGACCCGAAAAGATTTGCCCCCATGCGTGACGAATCGAGCCTGATTACCAAGAATCAGCTTCTGACCGACGACGACAATGACCCCAAAAAAGAGAAGTGGAGAGCCGATAGCAGCTGCGGCGGCTTGGTCCATAGGCGCCTGTGACATTTTGAAATACATTTGGGTGGTCAGCACCGTCACCCCCGAGTTCCGTCCTAGCAACAGTGGTCCCGTGAATTGGCCCAACCCAAGAAGTAGAGCAACTCCGCCTCCGTACACCAGGGTCGGGCGCAGAAGAGGAAGAACTACCTTGAAAAAGACCCCGGGTCCGCGTGAACCACTTACCTGAGCTGCTTCAATCATTTCGGAGCTGATGTTCTGAAATCCAGCGCTCACGAAAAGGTAGACAAAGGAAGTAAGTCCAAAGCCGGTGAGGATCACTATCCACGGCAAGGTGTAGACATCGATCGGACCCTCTTCGAGGTGATTCCACCACGGAAGGTGTCGAAGCACAGCGTTCATGTAACCAGGGCGCGGCGAGAAGAGAAAAGCCCAGCCGGTTACTGCCGCGACTGCGGGAACAATGATGGGAAGGATCGGCAGCACGCGAAGGATTCGAAGGCGGCTTGGAAGTCGGGTGGCAGCCCACGCGAGCAACGTGCCAAGCACCATCGCGATCACGAGCGATCCAAGTGCGAGGGTAATCGTTGCGACGATGGTTTCGCCCATGTTGCGCGTATTCCAAGCTCGTACGTACCCAGCCCCACCGTCTTTGACAGCCGCCTGCTGAAGTCGAAACAAGGGAAGAAGCGCGAGATACCCAAGTCCAAGACAAAACAGAAACAACCAAACCCGATTAATTAACCCTCGCGGAAGGACGCTAAGGCCGACGTCTGGGCGCCGAAGACGTCGACCGATGTTCGCACCGATCGCCTTCCTCATGGAGCCGTGCCCTGACTCGCTTCAGATGGAGGGGCACTATCGATCGGCACCTCAGGGTCGCCGAACAGGGCCGCAGTGCCAGGGTCGAACTCGAAGCGGACTTGGTCCCCCTGACTCAGGCGTCGGGCCCAGCCGCCGTATGCGTCGACATTTACGCGTGCGTGAAAGCGATTTTCCGCAACCGCCACCACCACATCCATGTGCCGGCCACCAAACTGCACGTCCACAACGGTGCAAAATCCGAACACAACGTGAGGGGGCGGCGGAGAATCGGTTGGCGCCACTCCGAAGTCCTCGGGCCGAACACGGGCAGTAACTGCCCGGCTGCCCTGGCCGCCAAGCGCAGCGCCTTCCAGCATGCTCGTACCAAGCGACCAGTTGTCGTCTCGGCGAACGCATCTGAGACCATTCGACATGCCGATGAAGTCGGCGACGTACTCGGTTGCGGGTTCGGCGAAGATCTCTTCGGGCGTGCCAACTTGTTCGAAGCGACCACTCTTCATGATCACCAGGCGATCTGCGAGGGCAAGCGCCTCGGCTTGATCGTGGGTAACGAAGACCGCGCTGAATTTCAATCGCGCATGCAATTCATGAAGATGAGCGCGGACGCTGTCTCGCAAACGTGCGTCGAGGTTGCTGAGCGGCTCGTCGAAGAGCACCAAATCAGGGCGTGCAACAAGTCCGCGGGCAAGCGCGACCCTTTGCTGCTGGCCACCGCTCAACTGAGACGGGTACCGATCGAGTAGATCGGCGCAGTCCACGAGATCGGCCGTCTCCTCAACCCAGTCACGGGCGTCCCGCTTCAGCCGACGGGCCCTGATCGGATACTCGATGTTCTTACGAACCGACATATGGGGCCACAGTGCGTAGGACTGGAAGACCATGCCGATGCTCCGCTGATCAGGCGGGAGGTTCACGCGCCGGCTTGAGTCGAAAACGGTTTTGCCAGCGAATCGCACCTGACCCTCGTCGGGCGTCTCTAGGCCCGCCAAGCACCGCAAGGTCGTTGTTTTCCCGCAACCGCTCGGCCCAAGAAGGACAACGAACTCCCCTTCCTCGATCTCGAGCGACAAGTCATCCATGGCGGTCGTCGGAGGACGGCCCGTAAATCTCTTCGTGAGGTTCTCAATCGTGACGGCCGTCATCGCTCTTTCCCACCCTGGGTGAATCGCAGTGTGGGTACCGGCGAGGAGGCGCCGGCACCCACACTGCAGGGAATATCAGCGGAACAGTTCGTCCCACTTCGCGTTGTACTCAGCAACTGGCTCGGGCTGCTGCGCCGCCAGATCCTGATTACGAACGTTTTCGTTCAGAACAAAGCTCGATGGGGTCGGAACAACCGTGCCCGCTGCACCCATCAGCATCTCCTGACCTTCAGCCGTCACCATGTAGTTCGCTGTAAGGAGCCCGCAAGACGGATTCGCCGCAGTCCGGGGAATCACACCGAAGTACTTGGCGCCCCACGCGCCCTTCGGCGAGAACGCGAAGTCAACCGGCGCGCCGTCCGCCTTGGCAGGAGCGAGTTGGACAGGTGCGGCAAAGATTCCAGCGTAAATTTCGCCAGCGATCAGAGCCTCTCCGGTGGGCAACGAACTCGGGTA
The DNA here is from genome assembly GCA_038136655.1 of Ilumatobacteraceae bacterium. Classification (GTDB taxonomy): domain Bacteria; phylum Actinomycetota; class Acidimicrobiia; order Acidimicrobiales; family Ilumatobacteraceae; genus Casp-actino5. The sequence goes on along the minus strand of JAYQAE010000017.1, from coordinate 425 downwards.
GATACGTGGTTCCTGCTCAGCCAACCCGGCGAGGAAGTCCTCGCCATAAGTCTCCTCTACCCAGAGGTAGTAGTCGACAATCACTGGCGCGATCGCAACGTCGATGATTCCGACCTTGCCGCCGGCGAACGCCGGGTCGAGCAACTCGTCGATGTCCGAAATTCCGTCCGGCACCAGGTCGGTGTTCCATGCGAATGTCAGAACAGCCGCTCCAATTTCGAAGTAGTTGTCCGTGACGTACGCCTCGGCGTTGTACTCACCCAGGCCTGCAAGTTCTGGGCTGGCACTCGGATCCAAGTAGTTGCCGACGTTGTTGACAATCCAGCTCTTCGAGGCATTAATTACAAGATCAGCGCCTGCAGTGTCTGTGCTGAGTTCGGTGTCGATGCGTGCGATCGTGTCGCCGTCGACCACTCGCTCGACGA
>JAYQAE010000016.1:4693-18719 GCA_038136655.1 Ilumatobacteraceae bacterium | reverse complement strand
GCGCGTTCTGGGCTATCGAGTTGGTGGCCGACCGCGAGTCGAAGGCTCCGCGGGCTGCTGAGGACATGCAACGGGTCGCGGCCCACTGCAAAGCCAACGGCGTCTGGCCGTTCGTGGCCGGCAATCGCGTCCATGTCGTGCCGCCGTGCAACACCGATCTGAACGATGCCCGCACTGGCCTCGCCGTGATCAACGAGGCGCTCGCGCTGCTCGACTGAGCGCGCCCTCGGCACGGACCGGGCTCAGGTGAGTCCGAGGGGCGCGTGAGAGAGCAGTTCTGGACCGGTGTCGGTGACGAGGATCTGCTGTTCCAACTTGACGCCCTCGCCACCGTCACGGCGACCGACGAAAGCCTCCACCGAGATGACGTTGCCAGCTTCGATCACTCCGTCGTAGCCGTGGTCAGCCCACGACTCCCGGTTGTAGATCGACGGGTACTCGTCGCACAGGCCGGCGCCGACGGGAACTGTCGTGCGCACCCTGCCGTCGAAGCCGGTCCTTGCACCAAGCTCAGCAGCAACGGCTGCAACATGCCTTCCCCACCCCGGTTCGGTGTGCGGGTCGATGGCGGCGCCGACGGCGAGATCGAGCGTGCCCGGTTCGTACTCGGACACGAAGCGCAGCCGGTCGTGGGTCGAGCCTTCGATCTCGGTCCAACGATCGATTGCGATCGGGAAGACGAGACCACCGGTGTAGTCGGTGTGGTCCCCAATGAGGTTGACGCGTCCGGGCGCCCGAACGTGCACGGTCACGCCAGCTCCCGCAACCGCGCTGCGACATCTGACGGGTCGACCGGGTTGAAGTACTCCTCGGTAGCGAGTTCTGCAGCCGCGACGAAGCGCTGCACACCGGCTGATCGCCACGGCGAGACAATCTCAATGTTGAGCCAGGGCGACACCTCGCCAGTGCTGGAGCGAGGTGCCTGGTAGATCCACATCATGTACGGCAGCGGCTGACCGTACAGGCGGTCAAGGCGCGCAAACAGGTCGACGATCACATCGGCCAGCGCGTCACGCTGCGCGTCGGAGACGCCCGGCAGGTCGCCATTCTCAGTATCAGGCGCGATGCTGAGCGCAATTGGGTAGACCGGCGCTTCTTGCATCCACACCCGCCAGCCTCGACGAGCGATCACCAACCGGTCACCGGGTGCGGGGTCGGGGCGCCAGCCGGCCTCGAGCCGGCGAAGCGGCCGGTTCGGGACATGGTCGAAGGCGTAGATCTGGCCATGCGGGTGGGCGATCGTTGCGCCAACCTCCGGACCACGGTTCTCGAACACGAGCACAAACTCGACTCCAGGGCGGGCCAGAAGCTGCTCGGTTCGCTCTGCCCACAGGTCGATCACTCGACGGGCACCAGCGACGCCAATCGAGGCCAACGTCGCATCGTGGTCCGGCGTGTACAACACGACCTCGCAACGGCCTTCGCCGAGCGCCGGCCACCGATTAGGGAACGCCTTCACCTCAAAAGGCTCCGGCGCCTCGAGGCCTCCGACACAGAACGGACAACCACGGCTTGGCAGATTGGGCCGCGACTGGCGCGACTGCACCACGTGTACCGTCGTGCCGAGATAGGGGTCGACCCTCGTATCGAACGTCGGTAAGTCGCCCGACGGCTCAGCCATGCCGGCTCACCGCTCGGAGATGGATGAGGATCCCGTTTTCGGGGAACAACTGTGGCGCAACGAACCCAACGTTGTGAAGCTGACGACCGGTCGCCACGAGCTTGCTATCAATCCAATCTGGCTGGCATCGCGCGTGGCCGAGTGGCTCGCCAACCTCGGTCACCATCGTGAGCTCATACATCGTGTCGTCGTCAAGGCCCGGAACCTGGACGGGCGCTGTGTGATGGGTGGCCGAAGAAGCAATACGTACGACGGCGAGTAACGCTTCATCTCGGTCGCCGGCGAAGACACCGTGAACATGAACCGACGGATCGGGATGGTCGGCTCGAAACACCTCGCCGCCGTGCAGCAGCGGCCGAAACCGCTTGTGAAGTTCGACGATTTCAGCGAGATGGTCGATGTCGTCGTCGCTTGCCTCGAGCAGGTTCCATTCAATCCCAAATGCACCGAAGAGGGCGACAAGCGCACGGAAGCCGAGGCGATGGGTGCGCTTGGTGGTGTGTGTGACGGGGGCACCGATATGGCTACCCATCAACTCTGGTGGGAACAGCAGTGAAAAGCCACGTTGGATCGATAGCCGGTCGAGTGCGTCGATCGAGTCACTGACCCACACCCGGTCGGTGCGATCGAGGATTCCAAAGTCGACCCGACCGCCACCCGACGCGCAGGTCTCGATGATGACGCCAGGATGGGCTGCGCGCAGCCGGTCGAGGAGTTCGTATACACCCATAATCTGGCGGTGAACCCCGGCTCGGCCAAGCGAGACGGGGCTGACCAGGTCACGGTTGTGATCCCACTTGAGGTAGGCGATGTCATGGTCGCGCAAGAGCGCGTCGAGATGGCCGAACAGATAGTCACGCACCTCGGCGCGACCCAGATCGAGTGCGAGCTGGTTGCGTCCGAGCACAAGCGGGTAACGCTGATCGACGAGCGCCCAATCCGGATGCTCGCGATAGAGATCGGAATCAGGGTTGACCATTTCGGGTTCGACCCAGATCCCGAAGTCCATTCCCAGCCCACGGACATGATTGATCAACGGAGCGAGACCGTCCGGCCATGCGTCGGGCGACACCCACCAATCACCAAGGCCCCGGCGATCGTCACGGCGGCCGCCGAACCAGCCGTCGTCCAGCACGAACAGTTCGACACCAACGCGGGCGGCGGCATCGGCCAGAGACAGCAGGGTGGGCAGATCATGGTTGAAGTACACGGCCTCCCAGGTGTTGAGGTGAACCGGCCGCGGGGCGGATGGGTGACCCGGACGTGCTCGTAAATGACGATGGAATGCCGTTGACATGGCGTTGAGACCCGTCGCCGACGTGACTCCATGCACCGCTGGTGTTGCGTAAGACTCGCCCGGCGCGAGCTCAATCTCACCCGCGAGCAACAACTCGCCGGCTTGGATCACCCGACGACCGTCGGTGACTGCGTCGCACACGAGTTCATAGTTGCCGCTCCACCCGAGGTGACAGCCCCAGACCTCGCCGTGATGCTCTCCGAAGCCCGAAGTACCGGCGACGACAAAAGGAAGGCGTTCATGAGAGGTCTTGCCGTGACGGTTCTCGACGGTGATGCAACTTCGGTTCCACAGGGTGCGCTGCTCGAGGAACTCGAATGTGTGTCGACCACCGATGGTGAGCAGCTCGCCGGCGCGTTCAGGCAGTGGCAGGCTGATCCGAAGCGCTTCAACATGAAGCGGGTCAGGACCGTCGTTCCGGAGCGCTGCCGCAGCGGTCAGGACTCCTGCGGCGTCGAGGCTCAGCTCGACCGAGAGGTGGAGCGCAGCGTGGACGTCATCAAGCTCGACGACGAACCGGGCGCTGTCGGCCTCACACGATGTGACCCTGAACCGTGGAGCAGCGTCGCGACCACCCTGGCGGTACACCTCAATCCCGGCGCGACCGAACCAGCCGGCAGATGCCTCGGTGACGAGGCCCACCGGAGGGTCGACGTCGAGGCCACCTCCGACGACGGGGCGGACGAACAGGGCTGGATCGAGATCTGCGCTGCCGAGCGCTGCGCCCCAGAAGGCGATCTCAGGCATCCCACCGTCACCGACCACGACCACGCTCGTCGTTCCATCTGTCAGATGTGCGAGCACTTCTCGACCCGGCACGTCCACCTTCTCTTCCTTGCGCCGCCTGCGCCTTGTCGTCTCGTCGCTTCCTACGTCGCGACCCTTCTCATTTCGTCCGGCAGACTGCGTTCAGCGCTTCCCCGCAGACACCGTTGCCGATGTTTCTCGAATGCTACGTCAGCGTTGACGTCAGCGCTGACGTAACGTATTGTCCATAGTGATCGATGTCAAGTGCAAGGCCGCTCTGACAGCCGGTTTGCAACCGATGGGGAGGATGATGCAACGACAGATGGCGCTCGTGGCCGGCTGTCTCCTGTTGGGCTCCGCCGTGCTGTGGGTCGTCGTCTCGTCGAGCGGCGTGGGTTCGGCGGGGGCAGTGGCCCCGGCACCAACCTCGGGTCCGGCCTTGGCGACCTGGACCGCGACCGACCTCGTCCCCGGCTCCTGTGCCGGCGACGTGTTCGTGCGGCATGAACTCGCGCACACCACCCGCGCCAGCGACGCCCCGGCACGGCTGTTCGATAGCAACGGGTCGGGGGTCGCCGCAGACGATCTGGATGGCGACGGGTTGGCCGACATCGTGCTCGGCAATCTCGAAGGGCCGAACACCATCCTCTGGAACGAAGGCGACTGGACATTCACCGCCGAGCAAATGAACGACCGCAGCACCAGAACGGTCCAACTTGTCGATATCGACGCCGACGGTCGCCTCGACATCGTCACCACTCATCGGGGTGCTGGCGTCGCCGCGTTCCGAAACCTTGGCGACCGATCGTTTAAGCAGGTCCTCGTGCGCGGCGTAAATAATCCGGCGTACTCGATGGCGTGGGGCGACCTCGATCTCGACGGCGACCTCGACCTGGTCACAGGTTCATACGATGCCGAGCTCGATCAGCAACTCCGCAGCACGTTCCTGTTTAGCGACGGTGCTGGGGTTTTCCAGTACCTCGACACCGGTGATTCCTTCGAAGCCGAACGTCTTACCGAGGATTCGCAGGCGCTGGTGACGGCACTGCTCGACCTTGACCAAGACGGCCTGCTTGACGTCATGGTTGGCAACGACTTCGCGATGCACGACATGACGTGGAGCAACCAGGGCAGCGGCAGCCTCGTTCCGATCGAGCCGTTCAACCGCATAGCCGCCCATACCATGAGCATCGACGCCGGCGACATCGATGCCGACGGCGTTGACGAGATCTTCGCCACCGACATGAAACCGGCGTCGACAAGCCTCGCGGTCATTTCCGAGTGGTTGCCGCTGATGGCAACCATGGACGATCTCGACAACCCCGCCGACACCCAACGGATCAGAAATGTCCTCCAAGTCAATCAGGGCGATGGCACGTTCAAGGAGTCCGGTGAGCGCGCCGGTCTCGACTCAGCCGGCTGGGCCTGGTCAGCACGATTCGGTGACCTCGACAACGACGCCGACCTCGACCTGTACGTCGTCAACGGCATGATCGCTGCCGAGACCTTTGCGTACCTAGACGGCGCTGAGATTGTTGAGCCAAACATCACATTCGTGAACCACGGCGACGGCACATTCGGTATGGAGTCGTGGGGTCTCGACGCACTCGAGAGCGGGCGCGGATCAGTGCTAGTTGATCTCGACAACGACGGGCGGCTCGACATCGTCGTGAACAATCTCGACTCCCCTGCAGTCGCATTCGAGAATCGCAAGTGTGGTGGCGCAGCGATCGAGTTCGCCCTCAGGCAACCCGATACCAACAACACGCACGCCATCGGCGCGACGGTCACCATCGTCACCGGCGACCAGCATCTCGTCCGAACCGTTCGCTCGGGTGGTGGCTACCTGTCCGGGACACCCACCACCCTGCACATCGGGCTGGGTGATCGCACCACTGAGTACGTCGAAATCCGCTGGCCCGACGGTGCAACGACAACGATCGACGCGCCAACGTCCAACACCCTGTACGAGGTGACTCGCACATGACGCTGACCTTCACACCCTCCCCCGCGCCCATCGAGCACGCTACGTCACGATCATTTCCGATACTCGACATCCTCCATCCCCGCGAGCACATGCGGCTCATCGCAGTCAGCGGCTCACTCGCCCTCGGCGGCGCAATCATCAGCCGAGTCGTCTTCAACTGGGCGCTGTGGCAGGCGGTGGCACTCGTGCTCACCGTGATGGCCGTTCCGGCCACCATCAAGTGGCGCTCCGATACCCGTTGCTTCGGTCGCGCCGCAGCCGTCGCCGGAGCTCTGGTCACGCTGCAAGGGCTTCACACGGTCGAGCACGTCACCCAGTGGGTGCAGCGGCACATCCTTCACGAGCCGCTCCGCCAGGCAAACGGCTTACTGTCGCCCGCCAACTCCGAGTGGATCCATTTCCTGTGGAACTGGTCGGTGATGATCCCGGTCGTCTACCTCATGTCCAAAGGAATGCGAGGGTTTTGGGGGTGGGCGCTCTTCGCATGGGCATTTGCCCACACACTCGAACACACCTACATGTTCGTTCGGTATATCCAGGTCACTCGAGAGCTCCACGCCCTCGGCTTTGACGACGTCACCGCCCAGGGTCTACCCGGAATCGTGGGGCAGGGCGGCTGGCTTGACCTGAGTGCAGGCCCGAAGCTGCAGATGATCTGCGGGTTCCCAGGAATTACCACTGCTGATCGCGTCGACGCCCACTTCACATGGAACACCGGAGAAATACTGTTGGCCATCCCAGCAGTCCACATCTTCCTGCGCACAAAGGTCGACGCCTTTCGCCGCTGATCGACGGCCGCAAACCTGGCACCGCAGGTTGTCTCGTTAACGCAAAAGCCCCGATCCCCAGTGCTTCGGCCCACCATTAGACCGGCCCAGTGTCGCCAAGTGCGGCGACCTGCGGCGGCGGGTGTGATCTAGGCCATCTCGAGCTCTGGCGTCGAAGGGCTGAAAACGGCCGATGGGGTGGGGCCTAAGCCCCACCCCATCTTTCTCCGAAACTCGCGGACGAAAGATCGCGAGTCAGAAGAACCTGATGACAGGATCAGAAGAGGTCGTTGACCTCAGCGGAAGAGGTCGTTGACCTCAGCGTTGGCATCGGCCAGCGTCGACGCAGTGTCGGCGCCAGTAAAGATGTCCTGCATGGCCGGACCCATGATCGCGTCGCGATCGGCCGCATAGTCGGCGATCGGGAACGTGAACGTAGTGCCGTTCTCGACGTGGACCGTGAAGGCGCTCACGTCAACGCCCTGGCCGGCGCGGACGTTCTTAACCGTCTCGGCCGCCTCTGGGATTGCCGGGAAGATGACCGCTGTTTCCGCAACCAGGTTCTGGCAATCGGCCGAGGCGAGGAACTTGACCCACTCCCAGGCCTCGTCCGGATGCTCGGTACTGGCCGAGATGGAGTCTGCGAGGCCGTTGAACATCGACGACCGGTCGCCAGTCGGACCGACTGGGGTCGGGAAGAACGTGGTCTCAAACTCCGCTGCGAGGATGTCGCCGATCTCCCACGAACCGAGCGATGTGGTCGCCGTCTGGCCGGCCTTGAACAGGTCATTGTGACCAGTTGCCGAGAAGACCTCAAATGGAGGGGCGTAACCCTTTGCGATCACGCTCTTGATCCAGCCAATGGTCTCGACGAATGTCGGGTCGTCGTAGTTGAACTCGGTACCCCAGAACGGCTGGTCCATGAACGTCCAGCCGTTAGATGCGGCGAGCCAGCTCCACTCGGTCTGACCGTTGCCACCACCTGTACCGACCAGGCCGAACCCGAACACGGCAACATTGGAGGCGTCGAAACCCTCTTCGTTACCACGGACGCCGTTGGCGTCGACCGACAGTGCAGCGATGAGCTCCTCGAAGGTGCCGCCGTCCTGCGGGTTCCAGGTGAGGTTGGTCAAGGTGGCCGAGTCGATGCCAGCGTCAGCCAGCATGGTGTTGTTCACGGTAAGCGCAATCGTGTCCCAGTCCTTCGGCAGGCCGTACTGGTTGCCGTCAGGGCGCGCCCACAGATTGACGAGGCCCGGGAAGTAGATCGAGGTGTCGATGCTGTCGGCGTCGATGTAGTCGTTCAGCGCCAGAATCTGCTCGGTCTCGGCAAACTCGGGGTAACGCGCAAGGTGGTTGGTGAACACGTCGGGTGCCGTGCCCGACACGAATCCGGTCGTGATGCCGGTCCAGTAGTCGTCCCAGCCGAGCTGCTCTACCTCGACGCTGATACCCGGGTTGGCATCGTTAAACGCAGTGGCGCACGACTCGTATCCGGGCAGTTGGTTCGCGTCCCACAGCGAGTAGCGGATCGACACCGCGTCACCTGAAGCTGCCGAATCATCGGCGGCAGGCTCATCGGAGGCCGCCTCATCGGCGGCAGGCTCATCGGAGGCCGCCTCATCGGCGGCCGCGGGTTCGTCGGCAGCTGGCTCGCTGCTGTCATTGTCCCCACCGCACGCCGCGATAGTCAGCGCAGCAACAGTGAGAAGTGCGGGAATCTTCCCCCTCATGTTTTCCTCCTTTTAGGCCGGTTCGGGACCGGTGACCCTCCCCGCGACGTGGTCGCGGAAATCTGGGTGAGTCGCCGGCGAGGCCGGTAACTCACGAATTTGCAGAAAGGCCGGAGCCTCAATCACTGCACGTGATGAGGTCCGGCGGCGGGCGGCGCAGTCGAGCAACTGGGCCGCTTGCCGCCAAAGTCCGGCACGTTCGACAGCGGCGTTGGTAGTTGTGCGAAGCACCCCGCTGGCGAACAGGTCGTTGTATGTGAATACGTCGGTCATCGGGATCACTTGATTCCGGAGAACTGGATGGAGTCGACGAGCCGCTTGCCCACGAGCAGCAGAAAGATGACGATCGGGATAATCGAGACCCACGTGGCAGCCATCAATCCAGACCAGTCCGGGGTTCCCTGAGGGGTCTGAGAGCGGAAGTTACCGAGGGACGCTGTGAGTACCCGGACGCTCTCGTCCTGCCCGACGAGCTTTGGCCAGAGGTAGTCGTTCCACTGGGTAATGAACGTGAGCACGGCAAGGGTCGTGGCGGACGACGCCGACATCGGCAGCACGATCCGGAAGAACGTCGGAAAGCGGCCCGCACCGTCGATCGATGCAGCCTCCTCGATCTCACGCGGAATAGTCAGGAAGAACTGACGCATGAAGAAGATCGCAAACGGCGTCATCAGAAGCGTTGGTGCCGCAATGCCGTGATAGGTGTTCAACCACCCGCGCTGCTGAACGAAGATGAAGTTCGGTAACAGCGTAAAAATCGGCGGAATCATCAGTGACGTCAGGACGACGAAGAACAACTTGTCTCGACCGGGGAACTTCAGCCGAGCGAACGCATAGGCGGCCATCGAGCAGCACAGCACCTGACCTACGGTGACCATCGTTGCGACGATTGCCGAGTTCAGGAGTGCTCGCAGGAAGTTGATCTCGGCACCCGAGCCGCCGGCTGCCAGCGATTCCTCCGTCGACGCAAGGCCGAGCGCTCGCTCGAAACCGCCGATGGAGAACTCCCCAGGCAGGAGGCTGGTCGAGTTCGTCGGTAGCGACCTGTTGGTCGACAACGCCGTTCGTAGCGACCAGTAAAAGGGGAACAGCGTGAGGATCAACAGGATTGCGATGAGCGTCCAGAGCACGATGTCGCTGGTCTTTGGCCGACGCCGGGGGCGCCGCCGGGGTGCGGTAACTGACCCCAACTGCTGGTCGGATGCGTCCATGGTCATGGTCATGGCTGTCTCCTCACGCCAAGTCCGACTCGTTGGCTCGAAGCAGGCGCATCTGCATCACGGTGACTGCGGCAAGGATCACGAACAGGGCGACTGCCATCGCCGAGGCGTACCCGAAATTCCGTCGGGCGAACGCCTGGTCGAAGATGTAGACATAGATCACTCGGCTGGCGTTCACCGGTCCGCCTTCGGTTGTGACATCGATGGTGTCGTAGATCTGGAACGAGCCGATGACGGTAATGACGAGCACGACCGCGAAAACGGGTCGTAGGAGCGGCAGCGTGACCTTGAAAAACCGCTGGATCTCACCGCATCCGTCCACGAGCGCGGCTTCCTTCACCGACTTCGGGATGGTCTGGATGCCGGCGAACAACAAGAGCGCTGTGTACCCCATGTGACGCCAGACGTTGATGAACGCAACCGTGGGAATAGCCCACTCCTGCGAGCTGAAGAACGGTTGTGATGGCAGGCCGATCGAGTTGAGCAAGCTGTTCATCACGCCGAGCCGGAAGTCGAGGATCCAGAGAAACAGCAGAGCGACCACAACGTTCGACATCAGCCATGGCGTCAGGAAGAGCGTCCGGAGTACCCGCGAGCCCGAGAGCCGGTCAAGGATCCACGCAATGACGATGGCGAACACGGTTTGCACGCCGATATTGATCACGACGTACTTGAGCGTTACCCAGAGGGCGTTCCAGAAGACATCGTCCTGGAACATCTCTCGGTAGTTCTCGACGCCGACGAACTCGGACTTTGGTCGCAGTAGTTCCTTGTCGGTGAAGCTGTTCGAGAAACCAATGACGGTGGGGCGCAAATAAAAGACGACGAAACCGAGCATCGCTGGTGCGAGGAACAGAGCGGCAACGCCGATCTGTCGCTTGTCCCATTTCTGTTTCACGCGGATCGTTCCCGCTGTCACGGCCATCGCTACCCCTCCCTCCAACAGCTAGTTACGTCAGCGCTGACGTCAGCGCTGACGTCACGGTAGTCAGAGTTGTCTCGTCCGTCAAGACCTATCGACCGGTCTCCAAAATCGGCGGAACACACGCGCCCGACGGCAATCAGGGCAGAATCTAGGAATGGCGGCGAACAGGAACGGGCCAACACCACCGGAGAATGCGACACTCGCCGACGTCGCAGAACACGTCGGGGTGTCAGCGCGAACCGTGTCGCGCGTCGTCAATAACCAAGGCGGCTGCACCGCCGAGACCCGTGACCGGATCCTTGCAGCAATTGATGAACTCGGCTACCGCCCCAACCTGATGGCACGGGGACTGAGCAAGCGGCGGAGCGACACGATCGGGCTCGTAAGCATCGCCATGCTCGACCCGTTTTTCCCCGAGTTCGCCGACGGCGTCGAACGCGCTGCGAGCGACCTCGGCAGAACAATGTTCCTGGCAAGCACCGGCGGTGACCTCGTGCGGCAGCAAAGCGCTCTGAAGTCGATGGTCGGGCACGGCGTGGAAGGAGCAATCGTGTTCCCAGCCGCCCACACCGTCGGCGATCTCGTCGACTTCGCCGCCAAGGAAATGCCGATCATCATCGTGAACGACGATGTTCAGGGAGTCCGAATCAGCAGCGTGTCAGCCGAGATCCAGGCAGGCGCCGAGATGGCAGTCAACCACCTGCTCCGTGGAGGACGGAAACGAGTTGCCGCCCTCCTGGACCGCGGCGCCAGAAACGCCCCACGACCTGCACGCCGCGAACTCGGCTACCGCAACGCACTTGAAGCGGAAGGGCTCGGCCCCGACCAGCACCTGATCATCGATGTCGACAACAGCCTTGAAGGGGGTCGCGTCGGCTTAGATGAGGCGTTGGCGCAGCCAAACCCGCCTGACGCGCTCTTCGCCTACAACGACCTCATTGCTATCGGCGCCCTGCAGCGCGCCCTCGATCGCGGCATCTCGGTCCCCGACGACCTCGCCATCGTCGGCTTCGACGACATCGAGATGTGCCAGGCGATGACCCCGATGCTCACGTCGGTCCGCGTCGACCGCGACCAACTCGGACGCGTCGCAGTCGACATGATCCGAACTTTGGTCGAGGAGGGATCGGTGCCGTCACGGCGACTGCCGGTAGAACTCGTCGTGCGCGCTTCGGCACCCTGACCCACTCGAGTTGGAGACTTGCCACAGGAGTCGCAGGCGTCGAGTTCGCTCATCCAAAGCGTCACAGCGCAACTTGGAAGCGTTATTCAAAGGGTGTTGCGGGCGCCCGACCCGCCGTGGCAGCGAGGCGCAGGCACCCGCTGACAAGCGAAACTCATGATGAACACTGGATTTCATCTGGCGCCCCCGGCACGACTCGAACGTGCGACCTGCGGTTTAGGAAACCGTTGCTCTATCCGCTGAGCTACGGGGGCGGGGACGGTCCGAAACGTGGCCCGAAACTCGGATCGGCTTCGTCGGTCCGCCGGTGAGGCTACCGCTCACCTGCTTTGGCCCCCAGAGTGCGCGCGAGGCCAACGTGCGACGAACTGGGTACCGATGACCGCGCAATCGGACCGACAAACCAGACCACCATCACATAGGTCGTCACGAACATCAACACACCAAGGATCGAACCCGACGTGAGTTCTGTTGTAGCGACCACAACCGTCGGCACAACAAGCGCCAGAGCTACACAGAACAAACGCACCCAGCGATTCCAGAGGTTGCGATGCATCGCCAACGAACCAAACAGCACAGTCGGGAACATCATCGCTCCCGCCGCAGAAAACAACGGGATGAGCAACAGACCCGCCCCAACCCTCACAATCACACGCCTACCCCTTCCCGCGGGGCGAAGGGCATGAGCCAACCCGGAAGCCAAACCGAGAAGACCAAAAGCGCCAACGACCAGCATCGAGCCGGACAGCGTGAACTCCGGAGGGTCAGTCGTGATCAACCGCATCCAAAGGCGCGCAAAGACACCAACTGCGCAGCCCGCCAACCCACGCCTGATGATGAACCCCACCCGAACGTCCTCTCGTCAGTTGACATCAGCGTCATGCGATGTCGACCGGAAGTCAAGAAACCCGCAATGACCAGTCACGGACTCCTTGACACTGGTCTTCGCTCAACACGGCAGATCAGAACTCGCGCCCGACAATGGCGTTCCAGAATCCGCGATCACACGTTCCAAGCCGACCGAGTCGGCTCGCTCAACCCACCGAGAATGAACGGTTTCAGAGTTTCGGGCCGTCCCCACGGGGGCGGGGACGGTCCGAAACGTGGCCCGAAACTCCGATCGGCTTCGTCAGTCCGCCGGTGAGGTTACCGCTCCCCTGCCTCGCGCCGAATGGCTCGCGGAACGTCAACGCGATTCGCGTCGTCGGGCAGGCGAGGTCAGTGTCTCCTGGCCCGTTTGGGTGTGATCACGCTGCCGTGCGAACGCGTACTGATGAAATCCAGCCGGCGACATCGACTGAGACAATCAGCGACTGCCAGCGCCGCCGTTGCTCAAGCCGTTGAGCGCTCAACCAGCTCCACGCCAACTGTGACTACCTGCGGACCGCTCTTCGGCGCCGTGATCCGATCTGAGAGCAGTTCGACGGCGAGCTCACCCGAACGGATGAACGGCTGTCGCACCGTGGTGAGCCCGAGTGGTTCTGCGATATCTGTGTCGTTGAAGCCGATGATCGCAACGTCTTCTGGGACTCGCATCCCAATTTGGCGTGCCGCCGCCAGCACACCAGCGGCGAGTAGGTCATCGTGGGCAAACACTGCGGTCGGCGGCTCGGCACCGAGCAGAAGTTCCCGGCCAGCTTCAACCGCGGCCGCGAATGTGTTCTCGACGTTGATGATGACTGGTGGTACTTGAGCCACCGATGCGAAACCCTCAGCCTTCTCGAGTGACTGTGACTGGTACTCGTGCTGCTGTCGGTGTCCGACAAAAGCCATTCGCACGTGTCCCTTGCGCATCAGATACTCGGCCGCCAGAACCGCTCCACCTCGGTGATCGATGAGAACGCCGCTCATTGCTTCATTTGGGATCTCGACGACGACTGACGGGGTGCCGTGGTCGGTAAGTCGTCGACGCACTGCGTCATCGAACGGAACGGAAACAATGATTAGGCCATCGACCTTTCGTGTCACCGGCAAACTCACGAGACGTGAAGTCGCAGCAGATGCCTGGTCGAATACCGCGACCTCAAATCCGGCGTGCGCGGCACCTTGCAACACGCCTTGCAGTCGAAGGCTCGACTCGATCGGGGACGACGTAAACGGCGCGATAACCCCAATGCGGCCCGTGCCTCTCCGAGCTCGGATCACGGCCTCTTCCTTGGGCGTGAAACCCAGCTGGTCAACGGCCTGCATGATGCGTGCGAGCGTCTCGGGTTTCACGCGATCCGGGGAGTTGAGCGCGAGCGACACTGTCGAAATGCTCACGCAGGCGGACGCGGCGACGTCGTAGATCGTTGTCCGCGACTGGTTATCTGGCTTGACAGCATCCACAAATGCGACTTTACTGTATCGAAGTGCTTCGATCGAAGCACCTCGACCAAAGAGAGGAAGCATGAGAAGCACGATTCACCAAGGCCGACGTCGACTGAGTCGAGTTGCGACGGCCCTGTTCATCACCGGGGCGGTAGCAGCGTCATGCTCCCCTGGTTCCGATCCCGCAGCCGAACCCGCAGCCGAACCCGCAGCCGAACCCGCAGCCGAACCCGCAG
>JAYQAE010000016.1:0-4593 GCA_038136655.1 Ilumatobacteraceae bacterium | reverse complement strand
AACCCGCAGCCGAACCCGCAGCCGAACCCGCAGCCGAACCCGCAGCCGAACCCGCAGCCGAACCCGCGAGCGCGCCTGGGTGCGGTACCGACGACGTGGTGATGAATGCGTACTTCGAAACGGGATTCGCGTTGCCGTTCTCTCTGACTGAGGAGTTCACCCGTCAGTTTCCCAACGTGACCTGGGATATCAAGCAGGATCAGTTCAGCAACCTGATGACTGCGACTCCTCGCCTGTTGTCGGGCGACAACCCACCTGACCTCATTCGCCTGCCGACGATGGTGACGCTCGTGCAGGACGGCCTCCTCAAGAACCTCGATGAGTATGCGGAGGCGTTTGGATGGAACGATTTCCCGGCTGCTCAGCTTTCACAGAATCGCGTTGACGACACGGGGATCCGCGGATCTGGTTCGTTGTACGCAATGGGTCTGAACTACAGCTTGACGGGCGTGTACTACAACAAAGAACTCGCAGCGCAGGCCGGCATGACCGACAAACCACAGACTGTCGCCGAGTTCGACGCAGTACTCGCCGAGGCCGACGCGCAAGGTCTGGTCCCGATCATGGCGTGGAACGCATCTGCGAGCGGCGGGGGCCTCGCGTTCCCACTTCAGCACCTGATGGCGGCATTTGGTCCATCCACGCCGATCAACGAGTGGATCTTCCAACAGCCGGGCGCCACGATCGACACGCCGTCTAACCTTCAAGCCGCCCAACACCTGCAGGGATGGATCGAGGCGGGCTACTTTCCCGAGGACGTGAACGCGATTGAGTACACCGACGCGAACACGCGTTTCCGCTCGGGTGAAGGAGTCTTCCTGTTCAACGGCGACTGGGAGAACGCCAACCACGATGCTGCGATGGGTGACAACGTCGGGTTCTTCCTGTTCCCGTCGGCCGATGCAGGAGGGCCAGTCGCGGCAATGTCCGCTCCGGGTACCTACGGGATCGCCGCCAACGCCGCGAACGCCGACTGTGCAGCGTTCTTCTTCGACTGGGTGGCGACAAACGCCGATGCGCGTCAGATCAACGTCGACGTTGGCGGTTCGAGCCCGGGCGGTCCTACGGATCTCCCGGTCCCTGAGGTTTCGGCACCTATCACCGCCGAGACGCTCGAGGCCGGCAACGTGGTCGGCGCCGACAACGGGCAAATGGACTTCATCGCGAACGCCACGGGCGCGATCTTCGCCGAGGGGTGGACCCCTGAACTCCAGAAGTTGGTTGGCGGCCAGCAAGACGCTGCCGGCCTCCTCAGCACGGTCCAAGCCGAGTACGAGAGCCAGCTCGCGGGCTGATCTCGGATCACAGGGGTGAAGTGAACGAGCACCCCAAACAGCAACAATCCGCGGTTCGCTGGCGCACCCCACTGCTTGGGGTGCGCCAGCGGCGGGTCCGTGGCTGGCTGTTCGTCGCGCCAGCGCTCGCCTTTTATGCGGCGTTTGTTCTCCACCCGCTGGCGCTCACATTCCAGTATTCGTTCTTCAGGTGGGACGGCGTTGGACCGTCGGAATGGGCCGGTCTCTCGAACTACCGCCGGGTGTTCTCGGACCCAGACCTTCGGGGGTCCATCATCAACTCGTTCCAGTTGCTGATCTTTTTTAGTCTGGTACCTGTCTCCCTCGGAGTGATCGTTGCGAGTGTGCTCAATCGGATGGCAACTGGCCGGGGCTCAAGCCTCGCCCGAGCGATCATCTTTCTGCCGCAGATCATCCCCTTGGTTGCGGCCGGCATTATCTGGACCCGGTTGCTCTCGCGGCAAGGGCTGATCAACCAGATGCTCGGATACATCGGCTTGGGTGGGGTGACTCGCGCGTGGCTCGGTGACTTTTCATTCGCGCTGCCTGCTGTCGGCATGATCGGCGTGTGGGTCCTCCTCGGGTTTTGCACCGTGCTGCTCCAGACGGGCGCCGCGAAGATCGACCCCCAGCTGTACGAGGCCGCGCGGCTTGACGGGGCAGGCTGGTTCGACGAGATCCGAGCGGTAACTCTTCCAGGAATTCGGCGTGAGATCGGCGTTTGTCTCACCGTGACTTCTATCGCTGCGCTCGCCTCGTTCGACATCGTCTACGTGTCGACGGGTGGCGGCCCGGGCAACACAACGAGCGTGCCCGGAATCCAGATCTATTACGAGGCGTTCCTTCAGCGGCGTCTCGGCACCGCTTCAGCACTGTCGATAACGCTCATGCTCCTCGTGCTGATCGTTGTTCTGCCGATCCAACGTCTTAGCCGATCGGAGTCACGATGAACTACGGGGCACGAGAAGTCTGGACCGGCCGGTTCGCTCTGGCGATCCTTATGGGGTTCACGATTCTCCCCTTCACAAGCATCTTCCTCATGGCGTTGCAGCCATCGGGGTCACTTCCGCAAGGACTCTCATGGCCGTCGGATCCGCAGTGGGGGAACTTTAGACAAGCGTTTGAAGTCGCGAACATGAGCGCGCTACTTAGGTCGAGCTTCTCGATCGTGATTTCCGTCGTCCCAATCGCGGTGCTCATCGCCACCATGGCCGGGTTTGGTATCGGACTCCTTCAGATACCTGGAGCCAGGTGGGTGTTGTTTACATTCGTGTTCGGGCTCACCTTGCCGATCGAAGGCATCATCCTTCCGCTCTACAACTTGATGCGCGACTACGGGTTGCAGAACACTCGCCTCGCGATCGCCCTTCCGCTCATCGGGATCTTCATGCCCTTCTCGGTGTTCTGGATGAACGCTCACTTCTCAAACTTGCCGAAAGAGTTGAGCGAAAGTGCCCGCGTCGACGGCGCCGGAGACTGGGCGCTGTTCCGTAGGATCCACGCTCCTCTGGCTCGAGCACCAATAGCGTCTCTCGCAATTCTGCTCTCGTTGTGGACTTGGAACCAGTTCCTTCTGGCACTCGTGCTCGTCGAAGATCCGTCGAAACGAACGATGGCGGGTGCGCTCGGAGCATTCCAAGGTCAGTACGCGACCGATATCCCACTCCTCTGCGCCGGCACGCTCGTGATCCTGGCGCCCACACTCTTGACGTTTCTCGTCCTTCAACGGCATCTAGTTGCGGGGCTCCTGCAGGGCGCGGTGAAAGGATGACCACTGCATTCCTGCCCGGGGACCATGACAACTCGTCGGTGTTGGTCGAGCTTGGGGATGGGCGGAAGGTCTACGGAGGCGTCGAAGAAGGGTTCACCCAGGTCCTCGATACGTTCGTAGACAACTATCGGCTCCGCGGTGACCTCGGAAGCGGCTGCTCGATCGTCATCAACGGACGGAACGTCGTCAATATCTGGGGAGGCGTAGCAGACTCCCGGACCGGTCGGCCGTGGACAAATGACTCGGCGGCGGTCATCTTCTCGTGTTCAAAAGGGGTGCTCGCGCTGTGTTGCTATCTGCTGGTGCAGGACGGTCGGCTTCAACTCGACCGTCCGGTCGCGGCGTACTGGCCCGAATTCGCCCAGAACGGCAAAGAAAAAATCACAGTTCGTGACGCCCTAACGCATCGGGCAGGTCTGGACGCGCTTGATCGCAACCTGTCGAGATCCGATGTCCTCAATTGGGAGCCCGTAATTGAGGCAATCGAGGCGCAGAGCCCGCGATTCGCGCCTCGTGACGGGTTCGCCTATCACCCAATCAGTTTCGGCTGGATCATCGGTGAGATCATTCGCCGAATCACAGGCGAGAAGCCCGGCCGCTACTTCGCGCGGCGTGTCGCCGACCCGTTCGGACTCGACACCTGGATCGGGCTGCCTGACACAGCTCGTACCCATCTGGCATGGATGGAGGCCGAACTGCCGGACGAGGATTCAGAAGCGGCGCGCCTTACCGCCGAGCGGTTTTCGCTCGACCCGGCTCTCGCACGAAGCGTCACCATGGGGGGTGCCTTCGCGTTCCCGTCCACCAACGGACATGTCACGTTCAACGATCCTGATCTCCAGGCAGCAGAGATCCCTGGGGCAAACGGCATTAGCAGCGCAGTATCACTGGCCCACATGTATGCGGCGATTGTTGGCACGCCGAACCGCACGCCCCTCCTCTCGCACGCATCCATCAAGGACGCACTCGTCATTCGATCCGAAGGGCAGCCGCTTACCGGTATTGCAGATGACGGCGCCCGTTGGGGCACCGGTTTCCAGCTGTCGTCCCCGCCGGTCCAACCCATGCTCGGCCCGACGAGCTTCGGTCACGCCGGCGCCGGTGGGCAGTTGGCATTCGCCGATCTCGATCATCGCGTGGGCTTTGCCTACCTGAGCAACCAGATGGGCGGATACGGAGACTCTCGAGCCAAACTGCTGACACTTGCGCTCAGGGCATGCCTCGACAGGTGAACAATGGTGGCACCACGTTCCACCGAAGCCCAAGGCACGAAGGCGCCACCTACCTGAGCGTTCCAGATTCGGCGATCACGCGTTCCAGGCCGACCGAGTCGGCTCGCTCAACCCACCGAGAATGAACGGTTTCAGAGTTTCGGGCCGTCCCCACGGGGGCGGGGACGGTCCGAAACGTGGCCCGAAACTCGGATCGGCTTCGTCGGTCCGCCGGTGAGGTTACCGCTCCCCTGCTCGCAGCCGAATGGCTCGCGGGACGGCCCGCGGGGCCGAACGAGGTCCGAGCTCGCGATCA
>JAYQAE010000015.1:17611-20217 GCA_038136655.1 Ilumatobacteraceae bacterium | reverse complement strand
ACCAATGGGTGATGGCAGGCGACATGGTGTCCCGGTTCGATTTCGGTCATCTCGGGCACCTCGACGCGGCAACGCTCGTCTGCGGCGGGACACCGGGGATGGAATCGACATCCCGACGGTGGTGCTATCGGTGAGGGTGGCTCACCACTTATGCCGGTGGTTGCGCGGCCAAGGGTGGGATCAGGCACCGGAACCGAGTCGAGCAGCACCCGTGTGTAGGGGTGGGCGGGTCGGGCGTACAACCGGTCGGGATCGGCGATCTCGCACAGCCGTCCGAGATACATCACCGCTACACGATCGGACACGTTCTTCACGACGGCGAGATCGTGGGCGATGAAGATCATGGTGAGACCGTGAGCCGCCTTCAGATCTTCGAGCAGGTTCAAGACCTGGGCCTGAACGCTCACGTCGAGCGCGGAGACGGGTTCATCACAGATGATCAGCGTCGGGTCGAGTACGAGCGCGCGAGCGATGGCGATTCGCTGGCACTGCCCGCCGGAGAATTGATGCGGTCGCGAATCATGGGCGCGAGCCGGGTCGATGCCCACTTCCTCGAGGATCGCGTCAACCCGAGCGGAGCGCTCCTCATCGGTGCCACGTTGCCAGATATCGAGCGGGTCGAGAACCGAGTCGCGGACACGGCGGCGCGGGTTGAGCGACGAGATCGGGTCTTGGAAGATCATCTGCACTCGGGTCCGAGCCTCCCGGAGTTCCGAGCGCCCGAGCGCGGTCATCTCAACGGACTCGAACTCCACGGAACCGCTCGTCGGCCGTGGCATCTGCATGATCGCCCGTCCAGTGGTGGACTTGCCGCATCCGCTC
This sequence comes from Ilumatobacteraceae bacterium, assembly GCA_038136655.1. GTDB lineage: Bacteria > Actinomycetota > Acidimicrobiia > Acidimicrobiales > Ilumatobacteraceae > Casp-actino5. The sequence goes on along the minus strand of JAYQAE010000015.1, from coordinate 19,395 downwards.
TCGCCGACGATGCCGAGCGTTTCTCCTCGGGCAACATCGAAACTCACCCCCGACACCGCGTGCACGCGCTGGCCCCTCTTCATCGGGAAATCGACCACGAGGTCCCGAACTCGCAACACCGCGTCGATCTCGGGACGAAGATGCGGGGCATGGGTCACGGCCGACCTCCGATGGTGAGTCCGGACGCGATTCTCTCGCGGGTCTCGAGGTACTCCGGAGATCCCACCGGATACCAGCAGGCGAACCTGTGCTCGGGATCGTCAGCCGTAGTCAGTGTCGGAGCCTCCTCGCGGCACCGGTCGCGAGCGAAGGCACACCGAGGGGCGAACGCGCATCCTTGGGGCGGATCGAGCAGGTCGGGTGGTCGCCCAGGAATGGCGGTGAGACGGGTGTGGCTCGGCTGGTCGAGCCGCGGGATGCTCTGAAGCAGCGCCTCGGTGTAGGGCATCCGCATATCTGCGAAGAGCACGGCGGTCGGTGCGACCTCCACGAGGCGTCCGCCGTACATCACAGCGATGACATCCGTATGTCCAGCCACCACGCCGAGATCGTGCGTGACGAGGACGACGGACATGTTCCGCTCCTCACGCTGCTCCGCGATGAGGTCGAGAATCTGTGCCTGAACGGTCACGTCGAGCGCGGTCGTCGGCTCGTCGGCGAAGAGCAGCGTCGGTCCGCACGCCAGCGCGATCGCAATCATCACTCGCTGGCGCATACCTCCGGAGAGCTCATGTGGATACTGGTCGACGCGTCGCTCCGGCTCCGGAATTCTCACGTCCCGCAGCAGCCGGACCGCGGTGGCTCGCGCATCCCGACGGGACATCCTGAGATGGATGCGAAGCGGCTCAGCGATCTGCTCGCCGATGCGCATCACCGGGTTGAGGGAGACCATCGGGTTCTGGAAGACCATCGACATCTCCCGGCCCCAGAGCTTGGACATGTCGACGGCCCCGGACCCGAGGAGCTCATGATCGCCGAATCGGATCGAACCCTCGCGCCGAGCCGTTGAGGGGAGCAGGCCCATGATGGAGCGTGAGAGCACGGTCTTGCCGGAACCCGATTCGCCGACGATTCCGAGCGCTTGGCCCCGGTCGAGGCTGAGCGACACCTGATCGACAGCGCGCACGGGTCCCCGCTCGGTGGCAAAGGTGGTGGAGAGGTTCTCGACCGTGAGGAGACGTCCCTGTTCGACGCGACCGTCGGTCTGGAGTCCGCTCACAGCCCAATCTCCCGAACGTCGTAGTACGAGCGGATTCGGTCACCGGCGTAGTTGAGAGCGAGCACCGTCAGGAAGAGAACGATGATCGGCCCGAAGGCGATCCACGGTGACTTCTCCAATTCTCGCGAACCGGCGCCGATCAAAATCAATTTGCCCCAAGTGGGACCTTTCTCCACGCTCAGTCCGAGGAAGGCGAGACCGCCCTCGGCGACGATGGCGACCGCCATTCCAAGGAGCGCGAGGGCGCCCATCGGAATCACGACGTTCGGCAGAAGCTCGCGAACGATGATTCGACGATCGCCCGCGCCTATCGCGCGGGCGGCGGTCACGAACTCCCGATCGGCGTAGGCGAGGGTGGTTGCGCGTGCGAGTCGGCCCACCGGTGCCACGGCGAGCACACCGAGGGTGAGGGCAATGGTCACCAGGCCTCGGTCGAGGAGCGCGGTGATGAGGATCGCGAGAACGAGGGAGGGGAAGGAGAGGAACACGATGAAGATGAACGACACGACCTTGTCCGTGCGTCCCCGGAGGTAACCGGCCACGATCCCGGCGGTTCCGCCGACCA
>JAYQAE010000015.1:0-17511 GCA_038136655.1 Ilumatobacteraceae bacterium | reverse complement strand
CCGAGTCGTTTCGTGATCGTGTCGCTCACCGTCTGACCCTCGGATCGATGAGGGTGTACACGATGTCCACCACGACATTCACGATGACGAACGCGGTGGTGATGATCATGACAATCGCGAGGACAACCGGGAAGTCCTCACGCAGGATCGCCTCGACGATCGCGGATCCGAGACCGGGAATGCGGAAGATGCTCTCCACGATGAGTGATCCGCCGATCAGCGCGCCCGTGTTGATGCCGAAGACCGTGATGAATGAGAACAGCGAGGGGCGAAGCGCGTGACGAAGCAGCACGCGTCGGCGGCTCACTCCCTTCGACCTCGCCATCAGGATGAAGTCCTCCTGCAACGTGGTGATGAGGTCGGTGCGGAGTAGTCGCTGGTAGACGGCCGCGGCCGGCAGGGCGATCGTGAGGGCGGGTAGGAACGTCTGGTAGATCCTGGTCAGCCAGGGGTCGGTCGCTTTGAACGTGAGCGGGAACCAGCCGAGTTTGATGCCGAAGATGTATTTCAGGATCACGGCAAGAGCGAAGTTCGGCATCGCGATCAACAGGAACGAGTTGATCGTGGAGATCCGGTCCGCAGGTCGATTGGCGCGGGCCGCGGTGATCAAGGCCCACGGGATCGCGATCATCGATGCCAGCAACTGGGCCATCACCAGGAGTGTGAGCGATCGCGGGAAGCGCTCAACGACCAAGTCGCTCACGGGGGGCTGGCCGGTCGAGCCGAATTGCACACCAAAGTCACCGGTGACCATGTCCCCCAACCACCGGACGTACCGCTCCGGGAGCGGGCGGTCCAAGTGGTAGAGCTCCTTGGCGGCCGCCACCTTCTCGAGGCTCTCAGGCTTCGTGTCGGCGGCGGCCGGTCCCAGGATGTTGAAGAGCGGGTCACCGAGCAGGTTCATGGCGCCGAACGTCAACATGCTGACTGCGAGCAGCAGCATGATCGACGCCGTGAGGCGCTGGACCCAGTAATTCACCTTCTCTCCGGCATGTGCGAGGGGTCGGGCTTCCGATCACTCGATCCAGACCTTGGAGAACCAGGTCCGACCGCTGACGGCGCAGCGCATCTTCACGCCCTCCGGTGAGGTGTGATCGCAGACCCCGCGCACGTTGTCGGCGAAGGAGTTCACCCAGGTGGTGTGCGTGAAGAACACGTAGGTGAAGGCCTGGTTGATCAGGGCTTCGGCCTGCTTGAGCACTTCCGCGCGGGCTTCGAGATCGGACATCGCGGTCGCCTGGAACAGCAGGGCGTCGCGTTCCTCATCGCAGTTGCGCGGCCAGTTGAGCGACAGACCGGCCGGGTTGATGGTGGCGCAGAGCAACCACACGTTGTCGGTCCAGACGTCGACGGCTCCGAACTGACGCCAAGTGTTCACGTTGTACTGGCCGATGGCCGTCTGGAGCACGTGGCCGTCCTGGGGCAGTTCCTGGAAGGTGACGTTGAAGCCGACGCTCCAAGCCTCATCCAGCAGTTCGGCGATGCGCGTCTGCACCACTGACGGTCCGGACCACTGCAACTCGATGTTGATCTTGCCGTCGGTGCAGGTGGTGGTGCCGAGAAGCGGGTTGGTCTCCTCGCCGCGCTCCGCGCAGTACTCGGCCACGAGGCCCACTGCGGTATCCGGGTCGTTGCCGACCTGCACGAGGTCGGGGTTGTAGTTGATGCTCTCCGGGGTGAACCGCTGGGTCGCACGACGCGAGACACCGAGTCCGATCAGTTCGACGTACTCCTCGATGGGCGTGGCGTAGGCAAGTGCCTGACGGGCTCGGATGTCGTCAAACGGCGGGATCGCAGTATTCATCATCGCGTAGGACTCCTCACCGGTGTCGTCGATGATGTTCTGGTAGTCGTCGGTATCGAGCAGGTCGAGGATCGAGGCTTGGTTCGTGGTGTGGAGAGCGTCGAGGTCACCGTTGAAGAGCAGGTTGTTCCGGTCGTCACCATCGGTCACGGGGTAGAACTCGACAGCGTCGAGGTAGACGTCGCCGCCCCACCAGTCCTCGTTCCGCACGAAGCGGGTCACCGAGTCCTCGCTTCGGGAGTCGAACACGAAGGGCCCCGTGCCGACCGGAGCCTGGTTGAGGGTCGGGTCTTCCTTCGCGGCCGCGATCCAGGTCGGCGACGCCACCATGCCGAGCTGACCGGTCACGATCGAGCCGAAGTCGGCGATGGGGAAGTTCACGTTGAACTCGATCGTCAGATCATCAACCGCAACGGCTGCGGTTTCGTCGGCCGGGAAGAAGGGCATGATCGCGAGACCGACGAGCGGGTCACCTCGCTGAGCGTTGAAGTTCACCAGAACCGCTTCGGCGTTCAATGGCGTGCCGTCATGGAAGGTGATGCCCTCGCGGAGTTTCACTGTCCAGGTGGTGAGGGTGTCGTTCGGAGTGAAGGACTCAGCGAGGTGCGGGGTCGAGACACCGTTCTCGTCGTAGACAGCGAGGGTGTCGAACACCGCGTTCGCCATCATCAATCCGGAGGCAGCGAGGGCGGACGAGGACGGGTTCAGCCCGTTGACGTCGGCCTCGAGGCCGTAGCGGAGGGTGCCGCCGAAGATGGAGTCGGCGTCGTCATCGGGGGGAAGCGTCACGTCGGTCTCGGTCTCACCGAGGGTGTCCTCCTCGGCGGGCTCCGCAGCTGGTTCGGCCGCTGGCTCTGAGGACTGCGCGGCGGGCTCGGAGTCGGCTTCGGTGTCGTCGGATCCGCCGCAGGCGGACACCAGAAGACCCGCGGTCGCGAGGACCGCCCCGAGGCGACGGAACGAACGATGAGAAGACGAAGTCTTCATGTGATTCCCCCTGTTCACCATCGGGCCCCTTGCCCGACTGCCCAGACCATACACGACGCGCCGATCGGCAAGTAAGAGTGCTGAGTGGCGGTCGCGATGGGCCTTAGGCTCTACAATGTGACGGTCCTGATTCCCGAGAATCTGGCTGAGCTCCGCGAGGCGAGTGAGTCCCCAGACGCCATCTTGCTGGCCGGAGGTACCGACCTGATGGTGTCGGTCAACCATCGGTCAAGGCGGATCGGTTCGGACGCGACGGTGGTCTCGCTCGCTCGAGTTCCGGAACTGCGATCGTGGAGTCACGACCCGGCCTCCGGGGAGGTGGTCATTGGAGGGGGAATCACCTGGTCTCAGCTCGAGCGCCCACCGTTCGACTCGCTCGCGCCGGCGCTGGCCCAAGCGGCCAGGACGGTCGGATCGCCTCAGATTCGCAACGCGGGAACCATCGGCGGCAATATCGCGACCGCCTCACCGGCGGGAGACGGTCTTCCCGTGCTGCTCGCGCTTGGCGCGGTGGTTGACATCATCGGGAGCGCCGGTCAGCGCTCGTCGTCGTTGGCAGACCTTCTGACCGGTCCGAAGCGCACGACGCTCGCTCCAGGCGAGGTGATCGTCTCGGTCAGAGTCACTGAGACAGCCGGTTGGCAGGGCTACGCGAAGATCGGTGTTCGGAACGCAATGGTGATCTCGGTGGCCGGAGTGGCGATGGTGCTCGATGGTGCCGCTCGAAAAGCCACCATCGCTCTTGGATCGGTGGGCCCCACCGTCTTGCTGGCGGCTGAGGCGTCGGCGCGCCTCTCCTCGGAGTTCGACTGGGACGCGTGGTCCTGTTCGGAGTCGACCATCGTGTCGGTGGGGGAGATAGCGGCCGCTGAGGCGCGCCCGATCGACGATCACCGGTCGACGGCTGAGTATCGGCGCCACGGAGTTCGCGTGCTCACATCGCGCCTCCTCAGTCGAGGGATAACCCGGCGATGAGGCGCGTGGAGAGCGAATGCTCGCTGACGGTGAACGGAGTGGAGCACGCCGTGAGCGGGCTGCATCCCGGGGAAAGTCTGCTCGACGCCTTGAGAGAGCGTTGTGGTTTGCGTGGATCGAAGGGCGCTTGTGAGGAAGGTGAGTGCGGCTCATGCACCGTCCTCGTCGACGGGCAGGCGGTGTGCTCGTGTCTCACCTTGGCCGCCTCGGTCTCGGGATGCTCCATCGTGACGGTCGAGGGCGTTGGCTCGTCCGGAGGGGCTGATCTTCAGGAGGCGTTCCTTCGCGCGGGGGCAGTGCAGTGCGGGTTTTGCACCCCGGGTTTGATCGTCGCGGCCGATGCCCTGCTCAGCCGTAACCCGCACCCCAGTCTCAACGAGGTGCGCGAGGGGCTCGCTGGCAACCTCTGTCGCTGCACCGGCTACGGGCGGATTGTCGAAGCGGTGCTGGACACCGCTGAACAACGACGGTCTCAGCGATGAGCACCACCATTTCATCCGACCGCACCGAAGTACCTGCCATCACCGGGGGCCTCGGTGAACCGGTGCTACGACCAGACGGTGGCGCCAAGGTGGACGGATCTTTCGAGTTCTCCTCCGATCGAAGTATCGAGGGTGAGTTGTGGGCGATGACGCTGCGGTCGCCGCACCCGAGGGCTCGGCTGCTCTCGATCGACACGTCTGCGGCGTCGGCGCTCCCTGGTGTCGCATCGGTGATTTCCGCTGTTGACGTCCCGGGGATCAACGGGTTCGGTCTCATCGCCTCCGACCAGCCCGTCTTCGCCGTCGATGAAGTGCGGTTCGTCGGGGAACCAGTGGCGGCTGTCGCGGCGAGCGATCCGGAGACCTGCGCCCGCGCCATTGAGTTGATCGTCGTCACCTACGAGATCCTCCAGCCGCTTCTCGACGCGGAACAGGCGATCGATGGTTCCTTCGGATCGATTCACCCCGACGGCAACGTCATACGCCATCAGCGGATCGTTCGTGGCGATGAGGACTTGGTCGGGGAGATCACCGTCGAGGGCACCTACGAGATCGGCATGCAGGACCAGGCCTTCCTCGGCCTCGAAGCGGCCGTCGCCGTTCCCGACGACGACGGGGCCGGCGTGGAGCTCCTCGTGGCAACGCAATGGCTCCATGAGGATCGTCGTCAGATCGCTGCTTGCCTCGGTCTCGAGGAAGATCGCGTCCGGCTCACCCTCGGTGGAGTAGGTGGAGCCTTCGGCGGTCGCGAGGACATCTCCCTGCAGGTGCATGTGAGTCTCCTCGCTTTGGTGACCGGCCGACCGGTGCGCGCGGCCTATTCGCGCGCGGAGAGCTTCATCGGCCATGTCCATCGACACCCCGCGACGATTTGGATGCGTCACCACGCCGATCGAGATGGAACGCTCCGAAAGGTCGAGGCGCGATTCGTTCTTGACGGAGGGGCATACGCGTCGACGTCATCCGCGGTGCTGATCAACGCCGTTACTCATGCCCAGGGTCCTTATCGATGTGAGAACGCGGTGGTCGACGGTTACGCGGTCCGCACCAACCACCTTCCCTGTGGGGCGATGCGGGGTTTCGGTGTGGTCCAAGCGTGCTTCGCCCACGAGCGGCAGATGGATCGCCTTGCCGTCGCCTGCGGTGTCGATCCCGTCGAGATCAGGGTGCTTAACGCGATGGAGACCGGTGATCGGCTCATCACTGGACAACGAGTCGAGAATGTCGCTCCGGTGGCGCGGTGCATCCGAGAGACGATGGCCCTGCCGATGCCCGAGCCGGATGTGGGAGACCACGTGCTGGCGTTGCCTGGTGGTGCGGGTCTGACCGCTGACGGGAGCGTTGTGCGCGGCGTCGGCATGGCCGTGTCGATCAAGAACCTCATGTACTCGGAGGGTTTCGACGATTACTCGACGGCACGATGCGTCGTCCGTGACGGTCGAGTGCTGCTCAAATTCGCGACCGCGGAGGTTGGACAGGGTTTCGTGACGATTGCCATGCAGATCGCCCGTACCGAACTCGGTCTCCCTGAGGTGCTGTTCGAGCCGATCGACACCGGGGTCGGGTCCGCGGGCTCGACATCGGCGTCTCGGCAGACGTGGATGTCCGGTGGGGCGGTGGTGGAAGCCTGTCGCGGAGTGGTTGGTCAGATCCTCGATGTGGTCGCCGCTGACCGAGGACTTCAGCGCGAGGACCTTCGGATCGAGGGGGAGTGGATCACCGACCTCGGTGTCCCGGTGGTAGCGGTGTCCGAAGCGGTGTCGGAGCGGAGTTTCGAGCACACGGCCGAATACCACCATCCAGAGACCGAGGAGCTCGACGAGCGTGGGCAGGGCGACTGTCACACGGCGTTCGCCTTCACGGCGCACCGCGCGGTGGTCGATGTGGATCCCGACCTCGGTCTGCTTCGGGTCGTTCAGATCGCCACCGCACAAGATGTTGGCAGGGCCCTCAATCCACTCTCGGTGGTCGGACAGATCGAAGGCGGAGTGGCTCAAGGTCTCGGACTCGCGGTGATGGAGGAGATCATCCAAACCGACGGGGTCATTCGAAACGCCTCGTTCACCGACTACCTGATACCGACGATCGCCGATATGCCTCCGGTTGTGATGAGCCTTATCGAGGAGCCTGACCCTCGTGCACCTCTCGGTGCGAAGGGGGTCGGGGAACCACCGTGTATCTCGGTCACCCCGGCCATCGTCGCAGCGGTCGACGACGCCCTCAGGAGGGCGGGACGCCAGATCGCTCCGCTGACTCGTGTGCCGATCCGTCCCCAGGACATCGCATTGGCGAGCCCTGACGGCTCAACGGCTACTCTCGGTTCATGACCTCAGAGCGCGAGATCCTCACCTGGGAACTGTTCGGAACCGCCTCCCGAGAGCTCGCGCAGATGGTTGCTGATGACGGCTACGAGCCCGACATGATCCTCTCGATCGCTCGCGGTGGTCTCCTGATCGGCGGCGCTATGGGATACGCCCTATCGGTGAAGAACACCTACACGATGAACGTCGAGTTCTACACCGGCGTCGATGAGCGCCTCGAGGTCCCGCGCATCCTGCCTCCCGCTCCTGACTTCGTGGACCTCGGGGACGCTCGACTCCTGATCGTCGACGACGTGGCCGACACCGGGCACACGCTCAAGAGCGTGCAGGAGTTCTGTGAGGGCAAGGTGGGCGAGGTGCGCACCGCGGTGATCTACGAGAAGTCGCACTCAGTCGTGAACTGCGACTACGTCTGGCGTCGCACCGATCTCTGGATCAACTTCCCGTGGAGCGATCAACCGCCGGTCGCCAAGCGGGAGTGGTCCGTCGCCGACGCCTGAGGAGCCGGCGTGTCCGACCCCAGCGGAGCGAGTCACACGGTCGTCGTCGGTGGCGGGCACAACGGAGCGATCTGCGCGGCATATCTCGCTCGCTCTGGCCGCCGGGTCACCCTGATCGAGGCGCGAGCATCCCTGGGCGGTTGCGCCTCAACTGAGGACGACCTCGGCGCGCGATTCAACATCTGCAACTGCGACCACACCATGGTGCGCGCGCTCCCCCTGATAGAGGAACTGGACCTCGACCGACACGGGCTTTCGTATGTGGAACCTGAGTACTCGATGGTGTGCGCCTTTCACGATGACACCCGTCCCTGGCTGTTCCACCATGACGTCGAACGCCACCTCGACACCCTGGCCCTCACACACCCACAGTGGGTGGGCCCCTACCGTCGGTATCTGGACGACGCCCTCCCGGTCGCGCGACTCCTCATCGACATCGTGCGCGAGCAGCCATCTATCGGCCTCGTCTCCACGGTCGCGCGGCTTCGAGGACGCGGCGCCAAAAGACTGCTGGCATGGAGCAGGGCGAGCGCTCGAGAGGTGCTGGAGAGCTACTTCGACGACTGGCACCTGTGGATGCCGGCCGTCGCAACCGGCCCAACGGTGTGGGGTGTGCCACCGGAGGTGCCGGGCACGGGCCTCGCGGCCGCCGGCTACGCCACACGTCACCTGATCAGAATGGGCCGCCCAGTTGGCGGCAGTGGTCGACTGGTTGACGCGGTGGAGGCCAGCCTCACCGCTGCTGGGGGCCGGGTGATGCTCGGCCGCACGGTTCGCTCCCTCGTGTTGGACGGGGGAAGGGTGACTGGTGTCGAGCTCGACAATGGATCGCGTGTGGCCTGTGATCTCGTGGTGGCGGCCTGCGACCCGCAGCGCGTCTTCACCGACTGGCTCTCCGATGTTCCCGAGGCGGCACGTTCCCAGGTGGACGAGTGGCGAGAGCGGCCTGAGGTGGACGGATACGAGTCGAAGCTCGACATGGTGGTGCCCGGCTTGCCCGAGATGCGCTGGCACCGCGAGCTTGTTGACATCGTCGGTGATGTCGACGATCTCGGACCGACAACGGTCGTATCGCCGTCACCCGACGGGTTGCGTGAGGCCCATCGGCTACGGGCGAGCGGTGAGGTCGTCGCCGAACCCACGCTGCTGTTCAACTGTCCGACGGTCATCGATCAGGCGATGCAGGTGAATCGTGACGAGCACGTCCTCAGCTTGGAAGTGCTCTTCACGCCCTACAACCATCCGTGGTCAAGGAGCACCGAGCCGTCCCGCTGGCTCGAGGTGCTTGAAGGTCTGTGCACTCCAGGAACGCTGAAGATCAAGCGGTGGCGTGCGATGACTCCGGACGTCTACGAGCGAGAGTTCCTGATGCATCGCGGTCACACGCCCGCGTTCAGCGGACCGCCGCTCCACACGCTCCTTGGTCGTCCCAAGGATCTCACGCGCTATCGAACCGAGATTGATGGCCTGTTCCTGTCAGGGGCTGCGACCTTCCCGGGCGCAGGAGTGTTCGGTGGGGCTGGCCGCAACGCGGCGCGCGCGGTTCTGGCGTCGTAGCCCCGACGCGACCTCATTCAGGTGTAACTGCCTCGCCTCCCGAGAACGACGAGGGCCGGCGCCCGAAGGCGCCGGCCCGTCTTGTCGACGTGCGAGTCGGCTCAGAAGCCGATGGACTCGTCGATGTACTCGTTGGTGAAGAGGTCGTTGGCGCTCAGGCCACTCGGAACGGCCATTCCAGCCTGGCTCATGCCGTCGATCACACCCTGGATGCGATCGCCGACCATGTTGCCGACCGTGTCATCCGGGCCGTTGCCGACGAGGCCGAGTTCCTTCTGCTGCTCCACCGACCAGGCGGTGATCGCGTCGCTCTGCGTCCAGAAGTCGGCGAACTGAGTCACCGCGTCCACGATGATGTCGTTGGCGCGCTTCGGCGAGTTCACGTAGGACACGACGGAACGCTGGAAGACCGGAACAATCTCCTTCAGGCAGTCATTCAGCTCGTCCTTCTGGTCAGGACGGATCCCGAGGGTGGCGGCGTACACCTCGAATCCCGCGTCGTGCAGGGTCTGGAACGCGACCGGCTTGCCCCAGTCAGCGAAGGTGTTCTCGTAGTCGTACGGCTCCGCCGAGGCGAATCCCTGCTGGGCGACGGCGCCTTGCTCGGCGATGAATCGGGCCGGAGAGCCGTCGTAGGAGGGGTCGATCTGGTCGGCTGACCAGATGCCCTGGGCCACGAAGACCTCAGAGAACACGCCTCCGCCGAAGACGTTGATCGTGATTCCAGCCTCACCGAGATCCGCGATGCTCTTCACATCGGGATAGGTGTCGGGATCCCACATGATCATCTGCGGGTTGATCTCAAGGGGAGCGACCACGGAGAGAAGCGGCGCGTCCTCGTAGGAGAGCACCTGCGCCTCGGTGTTGGCGTATCCGAAGGTGATCGAGTCGTCGGTGTAGACGTATGAGCTCACCGGTGCGAAACCGATGGCTGGGCCGCCCGTGCGCACCTCGAAGGTGACGCCGAGGTCCTGCCCGTCGATCACCATGGGTCCGCTAACGACCTTGGCGTTCGTGTCAACGGTGTAGCCCTCGCCGATTAGGTTGTAGAGCGCACCGTGCTCGGCCTCTGGGAACCAGTCAGTCTGGACGACAATGGTCGCCGGGCAGACGTCGGAGAGGACTCCGTCGCCACCGCCGGCGGCGGAGTCATCGTCGCCGCCGCAGGCGGCCGCGACGAGCGCGAGTGCGAGGAGGCCGGAGGTGATTCCGGCCGTTCTTGTTCGGATCATTGGTCTCCCCCTGGAGATGGGTGTTGGTGGGTGTGCTGTCCTGGTGATGGGGTCACGCCCCACCTCCCGAGGTCTCGTGCCATTTACCGATGGCGATCGTCTGCAACCAGCCGAAGGTCATGAAGACCGTCACGCCGAGCGCGCTGGAGAGGATCACGGCAGCGAGGAGTTCCTCGCCCATGAGTTGGTTGGCGTAGCGGCGGAGCAACTGCCCGATCCCAACGTCGCCTCGCCCAAAAAAGAAGTCGCCGACGATGGCGCCAATCACGGAGAGACCGGCGGAGATACGCAGTCCGGCGAAGATCGCCGGAAGTGCCGCTGGGAACATCAGTTTACGAAGTCGCGTGAGGCGGTCGGCGTGGTGCAGGGTGAACAGGTCGTGCATGCCACGTTCGGCCGATTGCAGTCCGAAGAGCGTGTTCACGATGATCGGGAAAAGCGAGATGATCACGCACACGATGATGCGCGAACGCTGACCCGTACCCCACCAAAACGAGATGAGCGGCACGATCGCGAGAATCGGAATCGCTTGAAGGGTGACCATGAAGGGGAAGACCGCGCGCTCGATGGTCTTGGCCTGGCTCATGATCGTCGCGAAGAGGAAGCCGATCGCAATCGAGATTGAGAGCCCGATCATGGCGACCTGGGTGCTCGACCAGAGTCCCGAAAGCATCTCGGAGAACGTCGGCCAGTCGAGGAAGCCCTGGGCGATCACCTCGTGGGGGGGCTTCAGAAGGAATCGACGTCGGGAGTCAAGCAGCCCGTAGGTGATCCCGTACCAGCCAGCCACAACGAATGCGCCGAGAACGAGCGGCGGTAGGACGCTCCCGGAGAGGATTCCACCAGCCGTCCGCTGGCGCGGTCGAACAGCGGCATCAGTTGTGTCGTCAAGTTCGGTAACGGTGTTGGTCGTGGTCTCTGTCGTGAAATCGGTGCTCATGAGTGGGAACCTCGGAGGGCGTGGCTGATCTCGCCGCTCAACCTCGCGAACTCTGGGTCGAAACGGAGTTCGGGCGAGCGTGGGTAGGGGAACGGAATGTCGAATTCGGCGACGATTCGCCCGGGACGGGCGGACATCACGAGCACCCGTGTCGACATGAACACGGCTTCGGAGATCGAGTGCGTGATGAAGAGTCCCGCGAAGCCCTCCGATTGGAACAGCCGTTGCGTTTCCTCGTTGAGATGCTCGCGCGTGATCTCGTCGACGGCGCCGAACGGTTCATCGAAAAGGAAAACTGGCGGCTTGAGGGTCAACGTTCGAGCGAGCGATGCGCGCATCTTCATTCCGCCGGAGAGTGACCTCGGGTAATGATTCGCGAAGCCCGCGAGACCAACGGTGTCGATGGCCTCGAGAGCCAGCCGGCGCCGCTCATCGCGGTCGAAGCCGTGAAGTTCGGCGAGCAATTCGACGTTGCCGAGCACGGTGCGCCACGGCAACAACGTGGCATCCTGGAAGACGTACCCGAGACGGTCGCGGTCGACCTCGACCTCTCCCGACGTGGCCTCAAGCAGCCCCGAGGCGATCTTGAGCAGGGTCGACTTGCCGCAACCGGACGGACCGACGATGGTGACAAACTCTCCCTTCGAGACCGAGAACGATGTGTCGCGGACGGCCTCGGTGCCATCGGGGAACACCATTCCGATACCCCGGAAGGCAAGCGATTCACCGTGGGAGGATCGACTGGCGGTGCTCTCGACTTGGGTCATCGGATCGCTCGCGAACAGTCGCTCCACACGCGAGAGAACTTAGTCGCTCGGGACGGTTCGCCCGGTACGACCGACCCGTCCGAACGGGCTCGTCTCACGCTGTTAACAATCCGTCACGACGCCCACGACGGCCGCCAGGTGTCGCCAGCTCCGAGTGGCATCACGTGAGTGGTCAGGCCGGCCGAGTCGAAGCGATGCACCAAAAGCGATCCGGGTTCGCCCGTATACGCCGTCCCGCCGCCATGAAGGTCGAGGGCGACCTGAGCCGCGGAACTCGGTGAGGTGATCACGGTGACGCCGCGTCGGACGTGGACGGCATGCCGGTGGAGGTGTCCGGTGAGCACGGCGAGGACATTCGCATGGCGCGAAATCACATTGAGCTCCCGGTCTCCGCCTTCGAGCCCGTAGTGATCCATGAATCCGATTCCCGAGACGAAGGGAGGGTGGTGTTGCACGATGACGGTCGGCTCCCCATCAGCGAGTTGGCGGTCGAGGAGTTCGAGGCGTTCCTCGCTGAGGAAGCCACCGTGGGAGCCGGACTGAACGGTGTCGACGACGAGAAATCGGAGACCGCCGGCCCGGTCGAGCACTCTGACGTCGTAGTCGAGCTCCCCGCTCACCGAGGGAAGTGGCGACGCGGCCGAGTCGAGGGAGCTGGCGAGGTCCCTCACCGCCTGGCGATCGTCATGGTTACCTGCAACCAGGAGCAGGCGACGCGTGATGCCGCCGAGGAGCTCAGCGAGGTGGGCGTACTGGTCCGGCTCAGCGTCGTTAACGAGGTCGCCACTCAGGACGATCAGGTCGGGATCGAACGTCTCGGCCAAGGCCAGCGCGGCGGAGAGACCGCTGGCGGTGTCGACGCGACTCTCCATCAGCTGCCCGCGGGCAAAGATGTGGGGGTCGCTGATCTGAACGACGATCACAACACGACACTAGGTTGCCCTCGTGGTCGTCGAGTTCCTGAGCTTCAGAGTCCCGGCGGATGAGCGTGATCGTTGGCTCGATATGGACGCCGAACACTGGACCGCGTTCCTCGACAAGCGTCCCGGATTCATCCGCAAGGAGGTCTGGGTCGACGCGGAGGATCCGGAGGCGGTCACCGCGGTTATCTGGTGGCGAACTCTTGAAGAATGGCGCTCCATCCCGCAAGAGGAACTCGACGCCGTCATCGAGCGAATGGGTCCTTACGAGCGCACCGCGCGCCTCACGACCTTTGACGTGGTCCGAACGGCGACCGAATCGCCGAAGTGAGCGCCTCGCTCGCCTAGCGACCGAAGTCGAAGCTCGCGATCTCGCCCATCGCCTCGCAGATCGACGAGACGGCACCCTCAAAGAGGCGACGACCGAGGTCGGCGTTGGCGCCGGTCGGATCTCCGATGTACCCATCGGGATGGAAGTCATTCGACAACCATCCGAAGGAGACCGACCCGCCGAATTTGACGTGACGGTTGTCGGCCAGCGTCTCGGGGACCCGTCGCGCCGCGAGAGACAGATCGACGAGGTGGGGGCGCAGATGCATGAACACGGAGGTCTCGTTTAGGCCCCCGTGGATGCCCATCCCAAGCTCATCTTCGGTAGAGGTGCCGCCGTAGGCCGGCGGAAGCGACGGGTGAACCAAGAAGGTTCGGAGTCCGGTTGCGAGGCGAATCTCGCGAAGTGCGGTGTTGAGCAGGGTGGTGTTGCCGCCGTGTCCGTTCAAGAGGACCAGGCGTTCGGCGCGAGTGGTCGCTACCGCTCTCCCGATGTCGAGGAGCACGCCCATGAGCGTGTCGGCCGAGAGCCAGATCGTCCCCGCGGCCCAGGCGTGCTCGTTGGATTTGGACACCGAGAGGGTGGGGAGCAACCACAGGTCCAAGTCGTCCCCAACGGCGTCGACCACAGCGGAGGCCACCTCTTCGGCGATCACATGGTCCACCGACATGGGGAGATGGGGGCCGTGCTGCTCGACCGCGCCGATCGGTAGCACGATCGTCGATCGTTCGCTGATCCGCTCGTGGACCTGCGGGCCGGACAACTCATCGAATCTCCTAGGCACGCTCCGACAGTAGCGAGCCATCGGCTGGTGCCACCTACCATCGGGGCGTGGCGGATCGTCGGGTCATCAGCAACGGTTGGTGGGGAGGCGAGCGTGTCGATCTCCTCATTGAGGACGGGATCGTCATCGATGCGCACATCGACCCATCCACGGTGGAATGCCCGGTAGTCGACGTGGGCGGGATGCTGTTGCTTCCCGCTCTCGCGGAGCCCCATGCCCACCTCGATAAGGCGTTGACCGCCGACCTCGCCCCGAACCCGTCCGGGGATCTGCGGGGCGCCATCGAGGCGTGGATGGAGGCAGAGGCGGCCGGACGTTTCGAGCCGGTCGGGATGGCGGGTCGCATCCGGGACGAACTTCGGAGATTGCTGCTCAGCGGCACCACGGCGGTTCGAAGCCATCTGAACGTCGGGGGCGGCGTGGGCATCGAGCACCTGCGGGTGGCCCTTGACGTCGCCGAGGAGTTCACCGGAGCCATCGATGTGCAACTGGTCGCGATGATCACCATGCCGCTCACCGGGCCCGGCAGCGAAACCAATGTCGCCGCCTTAAGGGAGGCGGTGGAGGCCGGAGTGCATCTGGTGGGGGGCTGCCCGCACCTCGAACCTGACCCTGTCGGGGCCATCGAGGTGCTGACCTCCGTGGCCGACGACCATCGTCCGATCGACCTTCACGTCGACGAAACCCTCGATCCGTCGATGCAGACCGTGGCCGAGGTGATCTCGGCGGCCCAGCGACGTCCCGAAGTGCGCTTCACGGCAAGTCACTGCGTGAGCCTCTCAGCCCTCGAGGGCGACCGGCTGGCCGTTCTTGCTGACGGCCTCGCCGAGTGCGGAGTGGGTGTGGTCGCCCTGCCCCAGACGAACCTGTTCCTCCAGGGTCGCGACGCTGCAAGACTGACACCGCGCGGAATCGCGCCGGTCAGCGTGCTGCGTCAGCACGGGGTGGCGGTAGCGGCTGGCGGCGACAACGTTCAGGATCCGTTCAATCTCGTTGGTCGCTCCGATCCGCTCGAAGCCGCGGCGCTCATGGTGATGGCCGCCCATGAGACGCCGGAGGAGGCGTTCGACCTCGTGTCGAATGGCGCCCGGTCGGTGATGGGACTACCGGAGTGCGGCCCCTGGCGTGGGGCGGTCGCCGACATGGTGGCAATGCCCGTGCGCTCGATGCGCGAGGCGATTGCCGACGCGAGCAGCGAGCGCATCGTGTTTCGCGCGGGACGCGAGGTGGCGCGATCCTCAGTGAGCCGTTCGACGGTCGTCGACCGCTGATCTCAGTTCCAGAGGTTTCTCGCGACCATCACGTCACGGAGGGCGCGAAGGTCGTCGCTCATGATTCCATCGACTCCGAGGTCGAGCAGTCGCGCGATCTCGACGGGATCATCGATCGTCCAGACGTGAACCTGAAGTCCGCGGCGGTGGGCGCGCCTGATGAAGGTGTCGGTCACGACAGGTATCGGACCTTGACGCACTGGCACCTGGGCGGCTTGACCTGCGATCGGAAGGGGCGCGCCGCTCACGAGCGTCGTAACGGCGGCCGGGCCGAGGCTGGTGCACAGCCCTCGTCCGAGTTCCCGCCGCAAGCGCCTCAGCCGAAGGTCGCTGAAACTACCGAGCGCCACCCGATCGAGGCAGGCATGCCGACGTAGCGCGGAGGCGAGGGGAGCGACCGCTTCGTCGGACTTGCAGTCGATGTTGAACCGGGCATGTGGGTAACGCTCGAGCAGCTCGTCGAGGGTCGGTATGGCGTGCTGTCCGGCGACGCGAGCCTCGGCCACCTCGGCCCAGGGCAGTGATGCGATCTCGCCCGCGCGACCGCAGGTGCGACTGAGTTCGGGGTCGTGGAAGGCGACAAGCACACCATCGGCAGTGGCGTGTACATCGGTCTCGAGGTAGGTGAAGCCGAGTCCCACCGCGTCGTCGAAGGCGGCGATGGTGTTTTCGGGGTGTACACCGGTACCGCCCCGATGGGCGAACGCGATCGGGCCGGGCCAATTCAGGTATGGGTGATGCGCGACGGGTCGCACCATTCAGATGCTCCGACCAGCCGCTGCCCAGTACTCGTCCTTGAGTAGACGCTTGTAGAGCTTTCCTGTTGGATGGCGCGGGAGCTCGGGCCGGAAGTCGACACTGCGAGGACACTTGACGTCGGCGAGATGCTCGCGGCAATAGGCGATCAGGGCGGCCTCGAGCGCGGCGCGGTCGTCATCGGTCTCCGGCATGGCCACAGGTTCGACGACGGCTTTCACCTGCTCGCCGAAATCGTCGTCGGGCACACCGAACACGGCCACGTCGACCACTGATGGATGTGACACGAGGAGGTTTTCGGCCTCCTGCGGATACACGTTCACACCGCCGGTGATGATCATGTACGCCTTTCGATCCGTGAGATAGAGGAAGCCGTCCCCGTCGACGTGTCCGACGTCGCCGAGGGTGCTCCATCCCGACGGGTGCCGACTTGCGGCGGTCTTCTCCGGGTCGTTGTGGTACTCGAAGGTCGCGCCGCTCTCGAAGTAGACCGTTCCCGCTTCGCCGATCGGAACTTCCTCACCGTCCTCGCCGACGATGTGGACCGAGCAGTTGATCGGCACGCCGACGGTGCCCGGATGAGCGAGCCACATGTCGCTGTTGCAGTAGACGAATCCGTTGCCTTCCGTGCCCGCGTAATACTCGTGGATCACCGGGCCCCACCAGTCGATCATCTGCTGCTTGACCGCGACGGGACAGGGAGCGGCGGCGTGGATGGCCGCCTCGAGACTCGACACGTCGTACGACTCGCGCACCTTTGCCGGAAGCTTCAGCATGCGGACGAACATCGTCGGCACTAACTGCGAATGGGTGACCGAGTGCCGCTCGATGAGTTGTAGGTACTCGGCCGCATCGAAGTGCTCCATGACCACCACGGTTGAGCCGCAGGCCTGGACCGCCATGCAAAACCGGAGCGGAGCGGCGTGGTAGAGCGGCGCCGGGGAGAGGTAGGTCTTCGTTGCGTCCATCGCGAAGAGCAACTCGAGGAGCGTCTTGACTCCACTCGAGAACTCCTCCAGTGGAGTCGACGGCACGGCGGGGAGCACGCCCTTAGGTCGACCGGTGGTGCCCGAGGAGTAGAGCATGTCGGTGCCAGCGACACGATCAGGGAGGGGCTCGGCCTCAAATACGGCGACCGAGTCCTCATAGGACTCGTAACCGTCGACAACACCGTCGAGCATGAGCCTCCGCTCCACCTTCGGCGTTGAGGCGACGATCGCGGAGGCGAGACCAGCCAGATGCTGGGAGGTGATGTACACACGGGCGCCGCAGTCGTCGACGACATAACCGAGTTCCTCCGCGGTGAGACGTGAACTTGCCGCCGTGTAGATCAAGCCGGCGTAGTTGCAGCCCCACAGGACCTCGAGATACCTCGGGTGGTTCTCCATGCAGATGGCGACGTGGTCACCGGCTCGTAGTCCGCTGGCCTGAAGAAGACGTGAGAGCCGATTGGCGGCCGCGTCGAGCTCGGCGAACGTCTGGGTCCAACCGGTTCCGGCCATAACAACGGCGGCCTTGTCGGCGTGCTGGGCGAGGTGCGCTCCCGGGTACATGTCGTCTGAAGGTAGCCGACGCTACGTTGCCCTCGATGGGGGAGCGTTGGACTGATCGAGGTCGCCAGCTCGCCGAACTCGGGGAACTCGCAAGTCAGGTCACGGCCGATGGTCCAGTCGATGAACTGTTGTTCCGGACGCTGCTCAGTTTGAGTCAGGTACTTGACCCGGACGTTGACACTGGAGCGTGCGTTGACCGCCTTCACCGCACCACTGAACGCATCTCAGTTGACGGGTCCCCCCGGGGAGTGGTCCGCTCCCTGATGGAGAGTGGTTTCGGTGGCGCCGGAGCGCGGTACCTCTCCTGGCGCAACTCGTCGGTCGCCCACGC
>JAYQAE010000014.1:20661-20941 GCA_038136655.1 Ilumatobacteraceae bacterium | reverse complement strand
CTCGTTATCCGCGGGATCCGCTCGCACCTCGGGCGTCTCATCCTCACCCTCATCTCGGTCGTCCTCGGCGTCGCCTTCGTCTCCGGGTCGTTCGTACTCGCCGACAGCCTGCGGACGATCTTCGACCAAGTATCCGAGGACGCCTTCGCGGGGGTCGACGCCCAGGTGCGCGTCGCCGAAGGCGATCTCAACTCATCCCAGGGGGACAACCTCAAGTTCTCCGACAGCGTTATCGCCACCGTTCAGGCCCTCCCCGAGGTCGAAGTGGCCGAGGGCGGCA
>JAYQAE010000014.1:0-20651 GCA_038136655.1 Ilumatobacteraceae bacterium | reverse complement strand
CCTCCGGTTCATGCGCCACGCCGTCGACGCGCTCCAGCAGACGATCGTGATGGTCACCCACGATGCCAACGCAGCGGCCTACGCGGACCGCGTCGTCTTCCTCGCCGACGGACGGGTGGTCGCCGATATGAACGACCCGACCGCTGAGCGGGTCCTCGACACCATCAAGTCGCTCGGCGACTGAGGTCGCGATGTTCCGACTCGTCATCCGAGGGATCCGCTCGCACCTCGGACGCCTCATCCTCACGCTCGTCTCGGTGGTGCTCGGCGTCGCCTTCGTGTCGGGCTCGTTCGTGCTCGCCGACAGCCTGCGGACGATCTTCGACCAGGTGTCCGAGGACGCCTTCGCCGGGGTCGACGCCCAAGTGCGCGTCGCCGAAGGCGACCTCAACTCCTCCCAGGGTGACAACCTCAAATTCTCCGACAACATCATCGCAACCGTTCAGGCACTTCCCGAGGTGGAGGTCGCCGAGGGCGGCATCTTCGCCTTCGAGAAGACCTACACGATCGACGCCTCCGGCGAGATTGTCCGGCCGCTCGGCCCCCCGGTGTTCACCACCTCGTGGGACGGCCCGAGCGCCGTCTCGTCGTTCCGGAATATCGAGGGCGGCCCACCCGTCGGCCAGCAAGTCGTGCTCGACGCCACGCAGGCCAACGCCGGCGGTTTCAGCCTCGGCGATGAGATCACCATCAGCCTCCCGACCGGCGAGCCCGAGCTCTTCACCCTCGTCGGCACCCTCGACTTCGGCGAGGGCGGCACCGGAGGCGCCTACTTCATCGCCTTCGACCTCCCGACCACCCAGCGGGTACTCGGCGCCGACGGGCTCATCGACTCGATCGTGGTGAACGCCGCCGACGGCGTCAGCCCCGAGCAGCTCGTGGAAGCGATCAGCGCCGTGCTCCCCGAGGGCCTCGAGGCCGTGACCGGAGAGGTCGTCATCGGCGAGCAGCAGGCCGACTTCGGCGCCTTCATCGACATCTTCGGCAACGTGCTCCTCGGCTTCGCCGTCGTCGTGCTCTTCGTGAGCACCTTCATCATCCACAACACCTTCGCGACCCTCGTCGGCCAGCGCACCCGTCAATACGGGCTCTTGCGCTCCATTGGGGCGAGCGCCAAGCAGATCCGCGGCATGGTCATGCTCGAGGCCGGCTTCGTCGGAGTGCTTGCCTCGATCCTCGGCCTGCTCGGCGGCCTCGGTGTCGCGAGCCTGCTCAAACGACTCTTCTCCTCAGGAGGCGCCGAGTTCCCTGACGGCCCCCTCGAGATCCGCACGCGAACAATCGTCGTAGTGGTCATCGTCGGCATGTTGGTGACGCTCGTGTCGGCGCTGCTCCCCGCCCTCAAGGCCTCCCGCGTGGCTCCGCTGGAGGCCTTCCGCAATGGCGGGGCACGCCAGCGCAGCCTGCGATTCCGGCTGACCGTCGGCGGCGCGGTCACCGTGCCGGGCGCGGTGCTGCTCGGCCTCGGCATGTTCGGGGACGCGGGAAGCACCTCGGCCACCCTCGCTCTCGTCGGCGTGGGCGGTGCCCTCACCTTCATCGGGGTGTCGATGCTCAGCGCACTGTTCGCCGGGCCGGTCACGTCGGGCCTCGGACTCCCCGTGGCCAAGGTCAAAGGTGTCACCGGGCAACTCGCCCGAGGCAACGCGAGCCGAAACCCGCAACGCACCAGCGCCACTGCGACCGCGCTCATGATCGGACTCGCCCTGATCAGCGGTGTGGCCGTGCTCACCCAATCGATCCTCGACACCTTCAACGAGATCCTTGAGGACTCGATCTCAGCCGATCTCTTCGTGTTCGAATCGAACCAGGGCCTCGAGTTCTCCGCCGCCCTCGTCGACCAACTGCAGCCCCTGCCCGAGGTAGCCGACATCTCCGGCTTCTCCACCGTGCAGGTTCGAATCGATGGTGAAGTCCGATCCGCCACCGGCTTCGACTCGGGTGTCGGTACCTCGGTGGTCGACTTCGGTGTCGTCGAAGGCGTCGCCGAGATCGGCATGGACGGACTCGGCGTGCTCGACGACGCGGCCGAAGAGACGGGTCTGCGTCTCGGCGATGTGGTGCCAATTGAGTTCGAAGACGGGTTCATCACCGACGTTGAGGTGAAGGCGATCTTCGACGATGCCTCCGTCCTCGACGGTCGTCAATGGCTGCTGGATCGCTCCCTGACAAGAGCGCACGTCACCGTGGACGATGTGTCGTTCATCGGCCTCACTTACACCGAGGGTGTCGACCCGATCTTCGCGCGCTCGGTCGTCGAGGAGGTCACCGCGGCGTTCCCGCAGCTCTCCGTGCAGGACAACACCGAGTTCAAGGAGGAGGCCGAGGGTCAGATCGCGCAGCTCCAGGTGGTGATCACCGGTCTGCTCGTGCTGTGTCTCGTGGTCGCCTTCTTCGGGATCGTGAACACGATGGCCCTCGCCGTGCTCGAGCGGACCCGCGAGATCGGACTGCTCCGCGCAGTCGGAATGACGCGACGTCAGTTGAGGACGAGCGTCCGCTGGGAGGCCGCCATCATCAGCCTCTTCGGCTCGCTGCTCGGCATCGCCCTCGGTCTCGTGCTCGGCGCGGCCGCGGTCATCGCGATCCCCGACTCGTTCGTGTCGTCGATCGGTATCCCCTGGGGCCAGCTCGCCGCCTACGCGCTCGTCGGTGGAGGGCTCGGCGTGCTCGCCGCGTGGTTCCCCGCGCGTCGGGCCGCGAAGCTCGACGTGCTCGACGCGATCGCCACCGAGTGACATGGCCCTCGACCTCGCCGCCCTCGACGACGCGGTGCTCACCTTCCTCTCGGAACGACACCTCGCGTCACTGACCACCTTGCGCGCCGACGGCTCTCCACACGTCGTGCCTGTCGGATTCGGCTACGACGCCGAGGCCCGCATCGTTCGGATCATCTCCTTCGCCGGATCGCAGAAGGTGGTGAACGCGCTTCGCGGGGGTCGGGCGGCCGTGTCGCAGGTGGACGGGGGGCGTTGGCTCACCCTCGAGGGAACCGTCACCGTTACCGATGACCCCGACCGGGTCGCGGCCGCCGTCGCCGCCTACTCCGCCCGCTACCGCGAGCCGTCGGAACGGGCCGACCGAGTGGCGATCGAGATCGCGGTCGACCGCATCCTCGGTCGCGGCTAGGCGACGCGCGGATCAGTCGTCGCTGCTGTCGGCGAGATCCGTGAGGAACTTCACGGCCGCCGGATGCGGATCCATCACCGGGGTGTCATCGAGCAGTCGATGGTCGAGTCGTGTCTGACATCCCGGGCAGTAGTAAACGAAGCGACCATCCGACGAAAACCGACGAACCTCGATCGTGTCACCGCACCGCGAGCAGCCCTGGCCGTTGCGTCCGTAGACCTCAAGGTCATCGAAAGCCTCACCGTCGAGCACTCGCGTCGAGAGGCGCGACCTCAAGGATCGCGCGGCGGTGTTCACGAGCATGATCGCGTCCGACCTCGGCAGGTCGCCGATGCGAGCCCACGGGCTGAGCCGGGAGGCCCACATTGCCTCCGCCGCCACCACGTTGCCGACGTTGCGCACCACTCGAGCATCGAGGAGCACGTCGCGGACCCGGGCCGCCGGATCGCGATAACTCGCCATCGACTCGACCACCGAGGACAGATCCGATCGGAGATCGGTGATGTCCGGACCGACCCGTCCCATCGACGGATGCCGGGAGTCGACCCCCGTGCGGAAGGTCTCGACCGTGCTGGCGTTGTAACAGACCGCCACCCAGTCATCGGTCTCGACGGTCACGTTGACCTCGCGCTCCGGACGACGCCAACGCTCCCCCACCCGATAGAGGTGCCAGGTACCACCACGACGCACCGTTGTGTGGAGGATCAGCCCGTCATCCCAGGTGACGTCGAGTTCTCGACCCCTCGCGTCGATCCGCTCCACGAGTCGGCCCGGACATGGGGCTGGACCCGCCAGCGACGGAGAGTCGAAACGGATCGTCGGTCGACCGACCAGAGCGGTGCGCATGGCCGAGGCGGTGCGGCGGATCTCCGGGGCCTCGAGCACGAGATGATCGTAGATTCGGCCGCGCTCGAAGTGGTGGAGGCACAGCCCGTCAGGGGAGTTGGCCGACGTGGGCCAAGGCGAGACGGATGAGCCGATCATGTCCGCTGGTCATCTGCGAGCGGACCGTCGGGCTGACCGCTTCAGCCGGTGAGAACCAGGCGAGGTCGAGGGCCTGCTGGGTCGGCTGGCAGTCGCCATCGACCGGAACGACGTAGGCGAGGCTCACCGCGTGCTGGCGGGGATCGAAGTAGCCGCTGCGATCAGGATTCGGGAAGTACTCGACCACCGTGAAAGGAGCCGGATCGACCGGTATCCGCGGCAGCGCCATCGGGCCGAGGTCCTTCTCACAGTGACGCACGAGTGCGTCACGAACCCGCTCGCCGAAGAGCACTCGACCGCTAACCACCATCCGACTGATCGAACCGTCTGGAGCGACCCGGAGCAGCATGCCGACCGAGGTGACGTTGCCCGCGGCATCTACCCGCACCGGGACCGCGTCGACATAGACGATCGGCATGCGCGCCCTCACCAGCTCCATGTCCTCGGGGGACAGCCACTGGTTGTCGGTCTGGGTGTCGACGTCGCTCACCTCGCCATTGTCCCATGCCCAGCCGCCGAGGGCGCGGAACGCGACGGCGGGCAGACTGTGCCCATGGGTGAGTCCCGCTCCCTCGGCTCGGCGGCGTGGACCGAGATCGGATCGCCGATTGTGCTCATCCCCGTCGGCTCCACCGAGCAGCACGGACCACACCTTCCCCTCGACACCGACACCCGGATCGCCGTCGCCCTCGCTCACTCGGTGGGCCTGACCGACGTCGAGCTGCGCATCGGACCGGCACTCACCATTACCGCGAGCGGTGAGCACGACGGCTTCCCCGGAACGTTGTCGATCGGCGCGGAGGTGATGGTTGACGTCGTCATCGAGATGGTCCGATCGGCGGGCTGGGCCGCATCGGTCGTCCTGGTGAACGGCCACGGCGGCAACCACCGCGCCATCACCGCCGCGGTCGAGACGCTCACCGCGGAGGGCCGCCGGGTGAGCGCCTGGTGGCCGAGTGACGTTGCGGATCTCACCGGCGCGCCAGCGGGGGACGACCTGCACGCCGGCCTGGTGGAAACCTCCGTGATGATGCGCCTCGACCCCGCCTCGGTGCGTCGCGCTGCCATCGCGCCCGGCTCATCCGTCGACATCGACGCCCTCCGAGCTGACGGCGTCGCCCTGCACAGCCCAAGCGGCGTGATCGGCGACCCGACCGGCGCCACCGCCGAACTCGGCGAAGCCATCCTGGCTCGCTGGACAACCTCGCTCGAGCGCCACATCGAGCGCCAGATCGAGCACCCCATCGAGCACCACGGATGACGCGCCCCGCTCGCCGATACCTCCTCGACCCGGCCAGCACCCTCGTTGGCGACCTGCTGATCGGCGGCACCCCACTCACCGTGCTGCGCCTCACCGAAGCCGGCCGCCACACTGTCGAGCGAATTCGGTCCGGGGAGCCCGTCGATCACGGACGTCTACTCGAGCGACTCCTCGCCACCGGGATCGCCACCCCAGTGCCCGAGGATCGTCCGATCACCCCGCGCCGAATCGCGGTCATCACCCCCACCTTCGGTCCACCGACCCATCCGCCTGCTCCCGGGACCGTGGTGGTCGACGACGGCTCAACACCACCCGTCACCGGCGCCACCGTTCGGAGCGAGACCAACCTCGGACCGGCAGCCGCCCGCAACCTCGGGTGGCGGACCGTGCTCGACGAGCGACCCGACACCGAGCTGATCGTCTTCCTCGATGCCGACGTCGACACCCGGTCGTCGAGGCCCACCGATTGGTGGGAGCCACTGCTCGCCCACTTCGACGACCCCGCGGTCGGACTCGTCGCTCCGAGGGTCATCGCGCCCGCGGGTGGGTCCCGCATCACCGACCGCGCCGAGCGCGCTGCCCCCGCGCTCGATCTCGGACCGATCGGCGGACGCGTCGCGCCCGGCGCGCGAATCACCTACCTGCCCTCAGCCGCGATCGTCGTGCGCGCCTCCGCCCTCGTCGACATCGACGGTTTCGACGAGACACTGCGCACCGGGGAGGACGTCGACCTCGTCTGGAGGCTGCACCGACAGGGCTGGGTCTGCGTCTACGAGCCGGGGGTCAGCGTCGAGCACGCGGCTCGGCCGAGCGTCGCTGCCTGGCTCGCTCAACGGCTGGGCTACGGGCGATCGGCGGCCGCACTCGCCGCGCGTCACGGAGCCGCAGTGGCGCCGTGGAGGACCTCACCCTGGGGTGCGGCGGTGATGGGCGCCCTCGTCTTGTCGCTCGCTCGACCCCGACCACGGGTGCTCCTGCCCGCTCTCGTCATCTCCTCAACGGTCACCGCCGGCGGGCTCGGCCTGACCCGCCGGATCGCCAACCTCCCACGCGATATCGCCATACGGATCGTCACTCGCGGGCTGCTGCGGAGCACCTCTTCCGCCCTCGCCGCCATCCGACGATCCTGGTGGCCGATGCTGCTCCCGCTGCTCGCGGCCTCGAAGACAGCCCGACGCCTCGCCGCCGTGGCGATGCTCTGCGCCGGACATCCCACTCGCCTCACGGCCGACCTCGCCCACGGAGCTGGCACCGCGCTCGGCGCTATCGAGCATCGGTCGGCCCGAGCATTGCTCCCAGTGCTCTCCGCCGGTCGGCTCGCAGCCCGGCCAGTCGATGCGCGCGAGCGCTCCACCACGCCGGACTGACCGACCACGGGACCGGCCAACCGATACCGTCGGACACGATGACGATCCGGCTGACGATCCAGCGGGAGCCCTGGCGCCAACACGTCGAGGAGACCATCGCGTCGACGCCCCACCCGGTCCCGGTGGTGAAAGGCAACGGCTACGGACTCGGCCGCGCCCGACTCGCCGGCATCGCGGCCGATCTCGCCGACACCCTCGCCGTCGGCACCGTGCGCGAACTGAACGACCTCCCCACAGCGGTCCGCGCAGTGGTGCTCACGCCAACCCTCGAACCTCCACCCACCGACGACGCGATCCTGACCGTCGGCTCCATCGAGCACATCGCGGCCCTCGCGGGCTGGGGAGGCGAGGTGCTCGTCAAACTCGAGTCGTCGATGCATCGGTACGGGGGTGACACCGACCTCATTGACCACGCCCGAGCGGCCGGCCTGCGGGTGCTCGGAGTCTCGATCCACCCGTCCCTCGCTGGAACCGACGAGGAGCACCTCGCCGAGATCGCCGCCCACGCCGACCGGCTCGACGACGACCTCGAGATCTGGATCAGCCACGTCGACCCCGCAGCCATCGACCGGCTCCCGTCGGGACGCATCTATCGGGTGCGGCTCGGCACCGCGCTCTGGCACGGCCGGCGCGACACCATGCACCTCGAGGCGAGAGTCCTCGATCGTCGGCCAGCGCGCGCCGGAACGACCGCCGGCTACCGGGCGATTCCCGTGCCGAGCGACGGACATCTGGTGATGGTCGGCGCGGGCAGCGCGAACGGTGTCGCTCCCCTCCCCGACGGCCGGAGCCCATTCCACTTCAAGCGACGTCGACTCGACCTCCTCGAGCCACCCCATATGCACACCTCGATGCTCGTGGTGCCCGATGAGTTCGACTGCCCGACGACCGGTGACTGGGTGGACCTGCAACGACCTCTCATCTCAACCACCGTCGACGAGATCGTCTGGACCTGACGGCGGTCCGGCCGGCTGGTCACGCGACCCCCGAGCTCAGACCGGCACGAGCGGCGCGACCCGACCGAGACCGCGAAGAGCCACCGCGCCCGCTCCCACCAGAGCACCGCGGTCGCCGAGTTTCGTCTGCACGATCCTCGGCGGGGGTCCGAGTGTCACCTGCGACATGAGGTCGAGCTCGGCCTGAGCCGCGATGAAAAACGTCGCGCCGAATCCGAGGGCGACCGCGCCGGCTACCACCACCAGATCGAGATCGAGCGAGTTGCACAGCATCGCCGCCCCTCGGCCGACGAGCCGCCCTGTGTGCTGCATGATCTCGTAGGTCGGCTCCGACGCCGGTCGACCGGTGAGCACCTGCACCGCGAGACCGGATGCCTCGGCCTCCAAGCATCCCCTCGCCCCGCAACCGCACCGGTGGCCGCCCGGCTCGACGATCAGGTGCCCGACATGCCCGGCGTTACCCGAATCGCCGTCGAACAGTTCGCCATCGACGACGATGCCCCCACCGATACCGGTCGACACGGTCATCGCGCAGAAGTTCCTCACCCCGACCGCCGCGCCCAGCCATCCCTCCGCCAACGCGAGGGCTTTCGCATCGAGATCACCGAACACCCGGAGTCCAGTGAGCTCCTCGAGGTGGCTGCGCAGTGGGAAACGATTCCAGGAGGCGATGTTGATCGGGGAGACCGTGACGCAGTCACGTTCGATCGGGCCCGCGCAACCGATACCGATGGCGAGCACTCGGCGACGATGGTGGTCGCGGGCCCTCGCGAGCTGCGAGGACACGAGACCGATCAGCATCGCGAGATGCGACTGCGGTCCGACCTCCGGATCCACCTCACCTCGCTCCCGATCGACCAGGGTGCCGTCGAGGGTGACGAGACCGACCTCGAACTTGGTGCCACCGATGTCGATCGCACACACGACCGGTGAGGAGTCCTCCATCGACATTCCCTGATCAACCGCCAACCCGACGGGCGTCCTCCACGAGATTGATCTGGAAGATCACCTCGTCGAGAGCGTCGGCAGCCGTGATCGCCGAGAAGCGCTGCGGGCGCTCCGCGGAGCAGCAACTCGGCAACGGCGACAGCACGGTCCACGGTCGGGGATGACAGAACTGCACCACGCTGTAGCGCTCTCCCGTGAACTCCGGGTGAGCCACCACGCGATGCCACCCGATGGGGATGACGCCGTTGGTGAGCCGCTCGAGCATGATCCCCGTGTTGATGATGACCGCGCCGTCCGGCGGAGCGGCGTCAACCCAAACGTCGTCGACCATCACCTGAAGACCAGGCGCCGTCGCCCTCGGCAAAGCGGTGATCAGGTTGATGTCACCGTGAGCACCCGCCCAGACATGCCCATCGCCAGGGGCGGCCTCCATCGACGGGTAGCGGATCGCGCGAGTGAGCGTCGGCCCATCGGCGACCATCTCGTCGAAAAACGACTCGTGACAACCGATCCCCTCGGCGATCACCCGAAGGAAACGTCGCTGCAGATCGTCGATCGCGCGGTGGAACCGGCCGAGCACCTCGGTGATCCCGGGGACGACCTCCTCCGGCAGCACCTGATCGGGATAGGACCCGGGGAACCTGCGACGGAGCGGATGACCAGCCGGTGGTGGCACCGACCAGTTGAGCATCTCCTTCCAGTCGGGACGATCACTCGACGCGGCGGTCTCCACCAGGAGGCCGGTGTAGCCGGTCTGTCCGTTCACGCCCGGAACGGTGAACCGCTGCTTCACCTCGGGTTCGAGCGAGAAGAACTCGGCGAGCATGCCGTAGGCCGTGTCGAGTAGATCCTCCGGCAGGTCATGGCTCGTGTAAACGAACCCCGTCTCCAGACTGCGACGCACCCCGTCGACCACCGCCCGACGGGCGGCTCCGGTCGACGACTCGAAGGCCAAGAGGTCGACGTCGAGGATGCCGGACACGGCCGACACGCTATCCACACGGAGTCGACCGGCTCGGAGCCACGAACCGCCCTCCCTCGGGCGACCCGCCAGACCACCACCTAGATTCGACGGCACGTGACCACCGACTGGAATCCCCTGCTGCGCGACCAACTCGACCAGCCGTACTGGGCCGACCTTCAGGCCTTCGTCGAGGACGAGCGGAGACGAGGACCCGTCTATCCGCCCCGCGACGAGGTATTCGCCGCGCTCCACCA
Source organism: Ilumatobacteraceae bacterium (assembly GCA_038136655.1). Classification (GTDB taxonomy): domain Bacteria; phylum Actinomycetota; class Acidimicrobiia; order Acidimicrobiales; family Ilumatobacteraceae; genus Casp-actino5. The sequence goes on along the minus strand of JAYQAE010000014.1, from coordinate 10,788 downwards.
CACCTCACCGAGCGCCACCCGCGCGGTGATCCTCGGCCAGGACCCCTACCACGGCCCGGGACAGGCCCACGGTCTCTGCTTCTCCGTACGTCATGGCGTCCCTCGGCCCCCCTCCGTCGCCAACATCCACCGCGAGCTCCACGACGATCTCGGCGTGCCACCACCCGAGCACGGGAACCTCGAGCGCTGGGCGGCGGCCGGTGTGCTGCTGCTCAACACCACCCTGACCGTCCGCGGAGGGGAAGCCGGCTCCCACCGAGGACGGGGTTGGGAGCGCTTCACCGATCGGATCATCGAGGTGCTCTCGGCGCGCCCCGAGCCCCTCGTGTTCGTGCTCTGGGGTTCATCGGCCCGCGCGAAGATCTCCATGATCGACACCGATCGTCACGGCGTCGTTGAATCGGCTCACCCCTCCCCGCTCTCGGCGCATCGAGGTTTCCTCGGATCCCGCCCCTTCTCGAAGGTGAATGCCCTCCTCACTCAGCGAGGCGCCGACCCGATCGACTGGACGCTCACATGAGATGGACCCGCATCCGACCGGTGCGGCGCGCGCGACGGCGCTCGCCCCTGATCGACATCATCGTCCTCGCTAGCCAGGGCTACGCGCGGCATCTCGCGAGTCGCAACGCGGCCCTCCTCGCCTATTACGGCTTCCTCACGCTCTTCCCGCTCATCATGGTGGCCACCACCGTCCTCGGCTTCGTGCTCCAAGGCGACCCCGAACTCCGCTCCGAGATCGTCGAGTCAGCGGTGTCGCAGATCCCGGTGCTCGGCGACCAGATCCTCAATCAGTCGGGACAGATCGGCGGGTCGATCACCGCGCTCATCGTCGGCCTGGTGTCGGGACTCTGGGGCTCGACGCGGGCGTTCGCCTCGCTGCAGACCGCCCTCGACGATGCCTGGGAAGTCCCGATCGAACAGCGGCCGAACCTCGTCGTGCGTCGCGTCCACTCGCTCATTGGGCTGCTCGTGATCGGCGGCGCGCAGATCGCGACCGTCACCCTCACCTCGATCGCCGGTTGGGCCGACCTCGGTCCGGTCAACCGGATCGCGATCGGCCTCGGTGTGCTCGCTGTCAACATCGCGGTGGTCACCACGATGTTCCGATACCTCTCAGCCGCCGAGGTGAGTTGGAGAATGGCCTGGCCGGGGGGAGTTATCTCCGGTGTCGCCTACACCGCGCTGCAACTGATCGGCACCCAGATCGTGACCCGGCTGCTCGCCGGAGCGCACAGCGTCTATGGAGCCTTCGCCTCGGTGCTCGCGATCACCGGCTGGCTGTTGATCCACGCGGTGATCAGTCTCTTCGCCGCGGAGATCAACGCCGCGATCCACGCGCGACGACTCGTCCCCGTCGAGGAGTCACTCGACGTGCGAATCGGTGACCACACGCAATCGAGCTGACTCGACCCGGTCGGCGCTCGAACGACCGACCGAGATCACGTGCTCGCCGGCCGGCACCAGCCACCCATCCGACCAGGAGGCGAACCGGCGCGGCTCCAGCGTGATCGAGAGAAGCCGCTCCGACCCGGGCTCGAGCCGGACCTTGCGGAAACCGACGAGGCGCAGACCGTCACCGACGAGACCGCCGTCGACCGGCTCATGCCCCACGTAGATCTGCACGACCTCCGAGCCGACCCGATCACCAGTGTTCGCGACCCGGACCGACACCTCGACCCCGGCCGCCGGATCACCCGTCACCGACACGCACTCGACCGAGAACGACGTGTACGACAGTCCGTGACCGAACCAGAACAGAGGCTCCCGACCGGTGGCCGAGAACCAGCGGTGCCCGAGCAGGCGCCCCTCGCCGTAGACCGCTCGCCCCTCAGAGCCCGGGTAATGCTCGAAGGCGGGAGTCTCCTCGAGGGAGCGCGGGAAGGTGACCGGGAGGCGTCCCCCCGGCTCGTCGTCACCGAGCACGACATCAGCGAGGGCCTCACCGATCGCCGCCCCCGGGAACCAGACCTGCATCACGGCGGCGACATCATCAACCCAGGGCATCGACACCGGCGAGCCGGCGTTCACCACCACAACCGTGTTCGGGTTGACCGCTGCGACCGCCGATACCAACTCGTCCTGACGACCTGGCAGGGTGATCGAGTCGCGATCCATGCTCTCGGTCTCCCAGTCGTCGTCGGTACCGACCACCAACAGCACCCGATCGGCCCGCGAGGCCACGGCCACCGCCTCCGCGACCGGATCATCCCCGGGGGGAGGCCGCAACCCGACCGCGAGCGCCCGGATGCCCAGGTGGTCGTCGATCGGGTAGTCGATCGTGATCGCCACCTCACGACCCGCCTCGAGCCGCACCTCAGCGACGCGCTCGGGCGAGCCGTAGTCGAAGAACGATCCCCCGCGATCGTCAGCCGCGATCTCGAGGACCGCCCGCCCGTCGACGGAGACGATGCACGCTCCGACCGATCGGGCGCCCACAGTCCAAACGCCGTCGACCTCCGGCGTGAACGTCGTCGACATCGACGCAGCGAAGCGTCGCGAGAGACCCGGAGCCGGTTCCTCCTGCCAGAAGGACACCGATGCCGTCAGCGTCGACGAGATGGTCTCGCCGTGCTCGTCGGTAACGACGAGATCGACTTCGCCTCGGATCGGCGCGTGATACCGCTCGATCGAGCAGCCGGGCACATGCTCGACCTCCACTCCCCGAGCGGTCAGGGTCTCCGCGATCGGCGCGAAACGGGCCGTGGTCACCCGGGCGCTGCCACCACCCTGCGGCCGGCCGACCTGCGCGTACGGTCCGATCACGGCGACCCGGCCGACCGCGTCGCCCCAGGGCAACTGGGCCTCACGATTCGCGAGCAGCACGGTGCCGGCGACCGCTGCACGGCGCTGCACCTCCCAGATGATCGGGTCGTCGAGCGTCGCCTCCGACCCGTCGTCGGATCCGGCACCCGTCCAGTCGGCCAGTGCGGCGATGCGATCGATCGCCTCATCGACAAGATGCTCATCGACCTCTCCCGACTCGACGGCCGCCACCAGGGCCTCACCCCGATGCAGGGTCGGCCCGGGCATCTCGATGTCGAGGCCGGCCCGCATCGCCTCGACCGTCGAATGGAGTCCGAACCAGTCGGACACGACGACACCGTCAAAGCCCCATTCGCCGCGGAGAACGGTGCGAAGGAGCCACTCGTGGTCAGCGCAGAACGTCCCGCCGAGGCGGTTGTAGGCCGTCATGATCGAGCGCACCCCGGCGGCGACCGCCCGTTCGAAGGGCAACAGGTAGAGCTCGCGCAGTGTGCGCTCGTCGATCTCGGCCGAGATCGTCATGCGCTGAAACTCGGTGTCGTTGCCGACGAAGTGCTTGATGCAGCACGCCACACCCTCGCCCTGGACACCGGTCACGTAGGCCTCGGCGATCTCGGCGGTGAGGAACGGGTCCTCGCTCATGCACTCGAAGTTGCGTCCACCGATCGGCGTGCGATGCAAGTTGACCGTCGGCGCGAGCAACACGTGAGACGACTTGGAACGCGCCTCGCGTCCGAGCGCCCGTCCCACCTCGCCGATGAGTTCCGGATCGAAGGTCGCTCCGAGTGCCGTACCGCACGGGAACGACGCCGACGCCGGACCTCGCCACGAGGTGCCACGCACCCCGGCCGGGCCGTCGGACATGCGGATGACCGGCACCCCTGCTGCCTCCGGTGTGTGCCAGGTGTCGGATCCGGCAAGCAGGGAGACCCGTTCGGCGAGCGGGGCCGAATGGTCAGCGGTCATCGCGTCACCACCCGCGACGAAGCCTCGAGGGTCCGGTGCACGGGGCAGCGGCCGGCGATCTCACGGAGCCGCTCGACCTGATCCCGATCGAGGTCACCGGTCAACTCGATCGATTTCGTGAACACGTCCACCCCGTCGACCCGCTCGTGGTCGACCGTCACCTCCACCCGCTCCAACGGCCAGTCCTTCCGACCGGCGTACATCCGGACGGTCATCGAGGTGCAGGCACCGAGCGCTGCGCAGAGCAGGCCGTAGGGCCCCGGTCCGGTATCGCCTCCACCGAGCGCCTCGGGCTCATCAGCGAGGAGACGATGGGATCCGACCACGACCTCGTTCGCGAGGGGGCCGGCACCGGACTCGGCCACCACGGCGCGCATCGACATGATCGGAAGGTACCAGCGGCCCTCCCGCGCCGACAGGGTGGACCGAGCGTTTCGACTGCGATACTCACCCGCGTGTCCAACCGAGGTGAGCGTCGCCCCGCTGCGATCAACCCCCTCATCGAAGTCCTCCATCGGGAGTCGACCGCCGGTGTGCTGCTGGTGATCAGCGCCGCGATCGCGCTGGTCTGGGCCAACTCGCCCTGGTCGGGCTCGTACGCCTCGCTTTGGGAGGCGACCATCGGAATCGATCTCAACGGCTGGATGCTCGAGTTGACCATTCGCGAGTGGATCAACGATCTCGCGATGGTGCTGTTCTTCTTCGTCGCCGGTCTCGAGATCAAGCGCGAGGTCACGCACGGCGAACTTCGCGACCCCCGTCAGGCGGCCCTACCGATCATCGCGGCCTTCGGCGGCATGGCGGTTCCCGCCAGCATCTTCGCCGTCATGAACCGCGGCGGTGAGGGCTCTCACGGTTGGGGCGTGCCCATGGCCACCGACATCGCCATCGTTATGGGTGTCATCGCCCTGATCGGCACCAGAGCACCGGCATGGCTGCGCCTCTTCCTGCTCGCTCTGGCGATCGTCGATGACATCGGTGCGATCGTGGTAATCGCCGTCTTCTACTCCGAGGGGGTGAGTTTCCCGTGGCTCGCTCTCGCCGCGGCCAGCCTCGCCATCGCCCTCATCATCCGGTCGCGGGTTCCGTGGGTCGGCGCCTACCTCGCTCTCGGGGCCGTTTGCTGGATCTCCCTCCATGAGGCCCACATCCATCCGACCCTGGCCGGGGTTACCTTCGGACTCGCCTCCCCGGTGACGCCGCGTCGTCAGCGGATGGCGGTCGACGTCGCCGACCTGCCCCCAACCCTCGACGCCGAACTCGCCTCCGAGGTCACCCGTCGAGCTCGCGAGAGTGTGTCGGTGGTCGAGTGGCTCCAGCACCGACTCCACCCGTGGTCCACCTTCCTCATCGTCCCGGTGTTCGCCCTCGCCAATGCTGGAGTCGTTATCTCCGGTGAGGTTCTCGGCGACGCCGTCTCCTCCACGGTGACCTGGGGCGTGATCGCCGGCCTCGTGCTCGGCAAGACGGTCGGAATCACCCTCGCCACCGCCATCGCCGTTGGAACAGGCATCGGGAAGCTGCCGCGCGGCGTCACCTGGCGCTACGTGATCGGCGCGGGAGCGCTTGGTGGCATCGGATTCACCGTTTCGCTCTTCGTCACCGAGCTCGCCTTCGGCGAGTCGATTCTCGGCGAGGACGCCCGCATCGGTGTGCTCACGGCGTCTCTGCTCGCCGGGGTGCTCGGCACGCTGATCGTGCTGCCCGGTCGGGTCGGTGACAGCGTCGACGACATCATCGCGGCCACCCATGAGTCGGAGCGGCGCGCGTGAGCGAGCGCGAACCCGAGCGCCTGTTCGTGTACGGCACCTTGCGGCCGGGCGACTGCCGATGGGAGCTGCTTGAGCCGTATGTGAGCGACAGCGGTGTCGAGGACACCGTCGCCGGCACCCTCTACGACACCGGCCTCGACTATCCGGCAGCCGTGTTCGGCGGATCCACCCTCATCCGCGGCATCCACTTCGGCTTGTCCGAAGGGACCCGGGAGGAGGCGCTTCGTGAACTCGACATCGTCGAGGACACCGTCGACGGCCTCTACCGACGGGTGCGCGTCATCACCAGCGGCGGGACCGAGGTGTGGGCCTACGAGTACGGAGACGGACTCGACCTCACCGTGATCCCCTCGGGCGACTGGTTCGCCCGAACCTGAGATCAGCCCGGCAACAACTGAGCGGCGACGGTCACCACGGCCTCTGCGTGTCGTTCGGCCTCCGCGTCGGTGAGGAAGGGACCGAGTTCGACCGTGAATCCGAACCCGCCGTCGGCGGTCACCGTCCTCGACCACTGCGACGCCGTGCCGGTGTAGGTCCCACCGGTGACCTCAATCAGTGGGAGCCCAGTGAGTTCGGCGTATCGCGCGCGCACCTCCCCCGACAGACCCCGCGACGGGGAGATCCGGAAGAGATCTTGGTGGTACCAGAGCACCAACGACGGCTCCACCAGTTCACCGAGGGCAACGGTCGCCGCGGTCTCCGGCTCGCTCGCTGCCGCGGGACCGCCGTACTGCCAGTCACCCGGCTCCGCCAGAGGCGCCCAGTTCACCGGGAAGTTCCTGTTGAGGTCGACACCGGAGGCGTTGTGGCGGATATCGGCCGCAGTTCCGTCGGGGTTGATGGTCGGCACCAGCCACAGGTCGACGCCATCGGGCGAATCCATTCGCAGGAGATGCTCGACGATCGCGATTCCGTCGGCCTCGTTCCCGTGGATGCACCCGATCACGAGCACCCGCACCCCGTCGACGTCACCGCGTCGGGTCACGGTCAAGGGGCGACCCTCCACCGACGATCCGAAGACAACCTCGAGATCGGTCGGCACGTCGGCTCGCGACAGTGCGGTGGGGTCGATCCGGGCCGGAGTGGCTGACACCGTGGTCGTTGTCGCGACTGCTGTCTTGGTCGGCGCGATCGTTGTCGCGATCGTTGGCGCGATCGTTGGCGCGATCGTTGTGATCGTCGGCACCTCGGTCGACGACGTCGACGTTGTCGAGGATGTGGTCGACGTAGTTGCGGTGGTCACGACGGTCACCGATGTCGTCGCCGAGCGCGACCCGCATGCGGCGAGGCCGACGACCGACACCGCCACGAACAGCATCCCCACCAGACGTCGGCTCACACCCTCAGTCAACCCCTGAACTAGTGTCACAGGACGACCGGTGAGCCGAAGCCGGCCATCGACCCGGATCTGAGAGAGAGGGCCTGTGGGGGACATCGTCGGAAAAGTCGTCGAAACGCTGATCACGATCGTCATCGCCGTGTCAGCGAGCGCGGCCGTTTGGCTCATCGCCAACCTGATCGTGGCCCAAGGCCGCTCCCACTGGACCCGCTTCGCGACCCTCCGACTCGGCATCGCCGGGCTGCTCTTTGGAATCATCCTCTCGGGCAACCGAGTCATCTCCGGCTCCGGCACCATCGAGGTGGCCACCGAGCGCAACGGGGATATGTCCTGGGTGACCACCGGGAGTTGGTCGGAGCGACTCGTCGCCTGGATCTGGTTCCCGCTCGTCGCCATGGTTGCCTTCGCGGCCGCCGGAGCCGTCATGAGCATGCGGGCGTCGCGGAGCGAGCGGACCCTGGTCGGCGCGGTCGGGCTCGGCGCGGTCGCCGGCCTCGGTGGCGCGCTCGTCCGACCCGAGTTCCGACCCGAGATCGACCCGGTCGCCCTCGCCATCGCCGTGATCGTCGTGGCGGGCCTCGGCGCCGCGATCGCCACCCTGCGTCGTCGCGACACGATCTCCGGCGCCCTCACCGGCGCCGCCCTCGGCTGGGTGATCGGCGCCTGGGGCGCACCCGAACTCGGCTCCGGTTCAACCGCGTGGTCGACCATCGCTCTCGCCGTGCCGGGCGCGCTCTTCGGTGTCCGCGCCGCCCGACCCGACACCCCCGACGAGGCCGGACGCGACCGGATGGACCGGCGCTCGCGCGCCTTCATTTTCCTTGGGCCGGCCCTGCTGTTCGTCACGACGAACCTCGTCGTGCCGGCCCTGCGCACCCTCTACCTCTCGCTCTTCGACCGCGACAGCGAGGAGTTCGTCGGCCTCGACAACTACCGAACGATCTTCACCGACCCGAAGTCATGGGACACCTCAACTTGGCGCGAGATGTTCTCGAGTCAGTTGATGTGGATCGGCGTCGCTCTGCTCGGCCTCTTCGTCATCCTTGGTATCCGCGGGAAGCGACGCACCGGTCGAGTCATCGAACTCGGCAGCGCCAGCTCGGGCCCCTTGCTCGGCGCCGTCGTGCTCATCGGCTTCGCTGTGTTCACCACCGTGCGCGGCACCATTGTCAACAACCTCTGGTGGGTGCTCGTCGTCACGCTCTTCTCCACCTCGCTCGGCCTCGCCATCGCCGTGCTGGCCGACGGCCTCAAAGCTGAGCGGATCGCGAAGTCGATCATCTTCATGCCGATGGCGGTCTCCCTCGTCGGCGCTTCGGTGATCTGGCGATTCATGTACATCGCCCGCGACTCCGCCAAGACCCAGACCGGCGTCTTCAACAGCCTGTGGGTTGCCCTCGGTCGACTGAGCACCGGCAATGGACTGCCGACGCTCATCATCGGTGCCATCGTCACCGTGATCTTCGGCCTCCTGCTGGTGACGATCGCCCGCAACCTCTCCCGCGGTGAACCGGCCCGCGCGGCTGCGCCGGCCGTGTTCGCGATCCTCATCGGCTGGTTCCTGATCCGTTACTGGCGGATCACGGGCACCGGTGTCGGCGGCCACCGCATCAAGGACGACGGTTCGATCGTCGCCCAGCCGATCAACTTCATCCAGGACCCACCGTTCAACAACTTCTGGCTGATGATCGTGCTCGTGTGGATCCAAACCGGCTTCGCCATGGTCATCCTCTCCGCCGCGATCCGCGCCGTACCGACCGAGTTGATCGAGGCCGCCAAAGTCGACGGGGCCACCGACTCCCAGGTGTTCTGGCGGGTGACGCTCCCCCAGATCGGCACCACGATCGGCGTCGTCGTCACCGCGATCATCGTGCTCGTCATGAAGGTGTTCGACATCGTCAAGGTGATGACCAACGGCAACTTCGGGACGGAGGTGCTCGCGAACAACATGTTCCGCGAGGCCTTCTCCTTCGGTGACACCGGCATCGGCGCGGCCCTCGCCATGCTGATCTTCATCTCGGTGGTGCCGATCATGTTCCTCAACATCCGCCGCATGCAGAGGGAGTCCTGAGATGAGCGATATCGCCGTCCACACCAGCGGCAGCGGACCGATCGAGCGGATCTACGCGACCTTGCGACGAGTGCCGACCATCGTCCTGTGGTTCATCGTCATCGTCTGGAGCCTCCCGAGCCTCAGCGTCTTCATCAACTCGTGGCGCACCCGCGATGCCCAGCGCTCGCGGTCGTGGTGGACGACGAAGCCCGACGAGCTCACCCTCGATAACTACGAGTCGATCTTCAACTCGACCACGAGTGGCGGCCTCGGAAACTCGCTCCTTAACTCGATGGCGATCAGCCTGCCGGCCACGATCATTCCGATCTCCATCGCGGCCTTCGCCGCCTACGGCTTCGCGTGGATCGACTTCAAAGGCCGCAAGGGTCTCTTTATCGGAGTCGTCTCACTGCTCGCCATCCCGCTGCAGGTCGCGCTCATCCCGCTCCTCCAGCTCTACGTGAACGGCGCGCACCTCACGCTGCCCTGGCTCGACAAGACGATCACGATCATTCCTGACTTCAACTTGGTGAACACCACCACCGCCGTCTGGTTGACCCACACCGGCTTCGCGATGCCCTTCGCGATCTTCCTCCTGCACAACTACATCTCGTCGCTCCCCCGCGACGTGTTCGAGGCGGCCCGCATCGACGGGGCCGACCACTTCACGATCTTCTGGCGTCTCGTTCTTCCGCTGTCGGTGCCGGTGCTCGCCGCGTTCGCGATCTTCCAGTTCTTGTGGACCTGGAACGATTACCTGATCGCCAACACCATGGCGGGCACCAACCCCGACGCCATTCCGACGACGATCTTGATCGCGAACCTCGCTGGTGACTTCGGAATGAACGAGCACCTGCTCCCCGCGGCCGCCTTCGTGCAAGCGTTCGTGCCACTCGTCGTCTTCTTCTCGCTGCAGCGGTACTTCGTGCGCGGCATCCTCGCCGGCTCCGTCAAGGGCTGAGTTGACGGCGCATCCCGCCTTCGACAATCGGGTCGCCCGCGACCTCGGCGTCGATATCCCGATCGTCCAGGCCCCAATGGGCTGGATCGCTCGAAGCCAGCTCGCGTCGGCCGTCTCCGCTGCCGGTGCCTGCGGGATCATCGAGACCTCCTCCGGAGAACTCGACGCCGTGCGCGACGAGATCCGCCGGATGCGCGATCTCACCGACCGACCCTTCGGCGTCAACATCGCCCAAGCGTTCGTGCGCGACCCGTCGATCGCTGAGTTCGTGATCGAGCAGGGGGTGCGCTTCGTGACGACCTCGGCCGGCTCCCCCACCCGCTACACCTCGGTGCTCAAAGACGCTGGCCTCACCGTCTACCACGTGGTGCCGACCCTCTCAGCCGCCCTGAAAGCGGTGGACGCCGGGGTCGACGGCCTCGTCGTCGAGGGTGGCGAAGGAGGTGGGTTCAAGAGCCCGACACCGGTGTCGACCATGGTGCTCCTGCCCCTGATCCGCTCGCGGGTCGACGTGCCGATCATCGCCGCGGGCGGCATCTGCGACGGGCCGACGATGGCGGCGGCCTTCGCCCTCGGGGCCGAAGGAGTGCAGATGGGGACCCAGATGGTGGCCTGCGCGGAGAGCCCGGTTCACGACAACTGGAAGCGGGCGATCATCGCCGCCGCGGAGACCGACACGCTCTTCCTCAACGAGCGCCACTCACCTGCGCTGCGCGCGCTCCGCACCGAGCGCACCGAGGGCCTCGCCGTCGCCGAGCACAACGTCTTCGGCGACTTCGGCGACCCGCAGGCCCTCTACTTCGGCGGCGACATGGAAGCCGCGATCGCCCTCAGCGGACAGGTGGCCGGGCGCATCGCCGAGATCCGTCCGGTGGCCGACATCATCGCCGACACGGTCACCGGCTTCGCCGAGACGATCGACCGACTCGCCCGC
>JAYQAE010000013.1:0-21306 GCA_038136655.1 Ilumatobacteraceae bacterium | reverse complement strand
ACCTTCGTCGATCTCGACGGGCGCTACACCAGCGGCTACTACCGTCGTGACGGCCGCGGAGGCGCGCCTCACAACCTCTTCTCCAGCACGGAGGCGCTCTGGTCGCACACTCCGGACGACTTCACGACACCCGTCCCAGTGTTCCCGTACCTGCTCCCGGGCGAAACCATCACCGGTGATCCGGGGACCTCGGTCGAAGTGACCATGGACAGTGTGGATGCTCTGTGGGGTTGGGATCCGAACCGCGGGAGTTACTTCCGTTGGCAGGAGGGCGACCCGCACATGACCGAGCTGACGGGTCAGGTCTCCACCGAGAACGTCGTCATCATGTTCGTCGATTACATCAGCGGTGTCGTCGACGCGAGGAGCCCCGAGGCGCAGACCGCCGGCACTGGACGAGTCATCGTGCTCTCCGAGGGCATCGCTCGCGAGGGCATCTGGACCCGTCCGGACAAGTACTCGGCGTGGGAGTTCTACACCGACGACTCCCGCACCACCCGCATCCCGCTCACACCGGGCAGGACGTGGGTGGAGCTGCCCCGCAACGATCCTGAGAACGTCGTTCTCAACCCATGATCCCGCTCGGCCACCCAACCGGCGGCTCGTCAGGACGGTCGGCCGCGCCGGTCGCTAGATTGCGCCCATGAGTTCCGACGTCACCACCGGCTCCACTCCGATCAAGCGCGGCCTCGCTGAGATGCTGCGTGGGGGCGTGATCATGGACGTGGTCACCCCCGATCAGGCGCGGGTGGCTGAGGACGCAGGAGCCTGCGCGGTGATGGCGCTCGAGCGGGTTCCGGCCGACATCCGTCGCGACGGCGGAGTCGCTCGGATGAGCGACCCCGAGATGATCGAAGGTATTCAGGAAGCGGTGACCATCCCCGTGATGGCAAAGGCCCGCATCGGTCACTTCGTCGAGGCGCAGATTCTGCAATCTCTCGGTGTGGACTTCATCGACGAATCCGAGGTGCTCACACCGGCGGATGAGGCCCATCACATCGACAAGCTCGCCTTCACCACGCCGTTCGTTTGCGGGGCCACCAATCTTGGAGAGGCGCTCCGACGCATCTCCGAGGGTGCCGCGATGATCCGCTCAAAAGGCGAGGCGGGCACTGGCAACATCGTTGAAGCAGTCCGGCACCTTCGCTCAATTCTCGGCGATATCCGTCGCATCGGTCAGGCCGACGCGGCCGAGATCTACGGCTGGGCGAAGCAGCTCCAGGCTCCGCTGCCGCTCGTCCGCGAGATCGCCGAAACGGGTCGACTCCCGGTGCCTCTGTTCTGCGCGGGCGGTATCGCGACACCTGCTGACGCCGCTCTTGCCATGCAACTCGGGGCCGAGGCGGTGTTCGTCGGGTCGGGGATCTTCAAGAGCGACGATCCGGCGCCGAGGGCTCGCGCGATCGTCGAGGCGACCACGCACTTCAGCGACCCGTCGATCCTCGCCAAGGTGAGTCGTTCGCTCGGAGCGCCCATGACCGGCATCGGTATGGATGCCGTCACCGAGCGTTACGCCGACCGCGGTTGGTGAGCCGATGGGCGTTGCCCTCCCGCAATCGACGGTCGGGGTTCTCGCACTCCAAGGGGCGTTCTCGAATCATCTGTCAGCGCTCTCGTCGCTCGGAGTTGCGGGTAGAGCGGTGCGTCGTCCCGTTGATCTTGAGGGTCTTCAGGGTCTGATCCTTCCCGGAGGCGAGTCGACCACAATGTCGATGCTCCTCGACTCCTCCGAGTTGCGCGAGCCGATCGCCGACCTCCTCGATGGCGGTTTTCCAGTGCTCGGCACCTGCGCCGGACTGATCCTTCTCTCACAGCGGGTTCACGACGGGCGCGCTGACCAGCGAGGGTTTGGCGTGCTCGATATCACTGCGGCTCGGAACGCGTACGGTCGCCAAAACGAGAGTTTTGAGGCGGCGGTGGAACTTTCGGGTGGGGGATCGATTCCTGGGATCTTCATCAGGGCTCCGCGGGTCATGGAGGTAGGGCCTGACGTCGAGATCATCGGAACGCGGGATGGGGAGCCGGTGCTGGTGCGAGAGCGCTCCGCGATCGGTTGCGCGTTCCACCCCGAACTCTCGGGAGACCCAACCGTTCATCGGCTCCTCATCGATCAGATCGGCCGTAGCCTCACCACCGTCGCGGATGCTTCACAGGAGGATTGAGCATGTCGGGCCATTCGAAATGGGCGACCATCAAGCACAAGAAGGGCGCCGCTGACAAGGCTCGCGGCAAGCTGTTCGCGAAACTCGCCCGCCAGATCGAGGTTGCGGCTCGAGCTGGAGGCGGAGATGTCGATTCGAACCCGACGCTGAGAACGGCGGTGGCCAAGGCCAAGGGCGCCCAGATGACCAACGACGCGATCGACCGCGCTGTCAAGCGCGGCACCGGAGAGGCGGGGGCCGACAACTACGAAGCGATCACCTATGAGGGTTACGCGCCCGGCGGGGTGGCTCTGCTCATCGAGGTGCTCACCGACAATCGGAACCGCACGGGAGCCGAGATCAGGAACGTGTTCACGAAGATGGGTGGATCGATGGCCGAGCCGGGTTCGGTCAGCTGGCAGTTCCACCGCCGCGGAATCGTTCTGGTTGACGGCTCCGCCGCCGAGGACGACCTCCTCGAAGTGGTGCTCGAATGCGGTGCCGATGATCTGGCCGATGAGGGGGGAGCGTGGCGGATCGCTTGTGAGCCCTCTGCGGTCGCCTCGGTTCGCGACACCCTCGAGAGTCGGGGTTTCGGTGTGATCGCAGCGGACTCCCCGATGGTGAGCGACAACCTGGTTCCGGTCGATTCGGTCGAAGGCGCGCGCTCGGTCGTGCGCATCATCGAGGCGATGGAGGACAATGACGACGTGCAGGACGTCTACTCCAACTTCGAGATGTCGGATGAATTGCTGGAGGCAGCTACCTCATGAGCCGCGGAACGCTCTCGGTCGGTGACCCTGCTCCCGACTTCGAACTTCCTGCGACTGGAGGCACGACGATTCGTCTCAGCGACCTCCGGCCTCGGCCGGTAGTCGTCGTCTTTTACCCCGGTGACGACACTCCGGTGTGCACGCGCCAGCTCAACTCATATAGCGAGGGTCTGTCCCAGTTCGAGGCCCTCGATGCTCAGGTGATCGGGATCTCCGCACAGGATCTCGACAGTCATGAGGCGTTCTCGGTGAAACACGGGCTCGGATTTCCGCTTCTCGCCGATGTCGACAAGGTCGTGGCGGCCGAGTGGGGAACACTCGGGCCGCTCGGCTTCCCCCGTCGCAGCGTCTTCATCATCGATGGCGCCGGGGTCGTTCGGTATGCGCATCGGGCAATGGCCGGGCTCACCTACCGGCCCGTTGATGAGTTGATCGCGGCCCTCGCGGCGCTCAACTGAGGGTCGCTCGTCGCCGCGGCGCCTCCGACTAGAATCGAACCTGTGTTCGACTCGAGACCGCGAGGCGGGTTCCGTGGGGCGTGCTAACCACCTGAGGGTGCTTGGCATCGACCCCGGACTCACGCGGTGCGGCTACGCCGTCGTCGACGCTGGGCGTCCGCGGCCGACGCCGGTCGCCATCGGGGTTATGGCCACTCCGGTCGAGGCGGACCTCCCCGAACGGCTGGCCAGACTGAAAGTGGACGTCACGGCGCTCCTCGAGGAGTATCGGCCGGATGTCGTTGCCGTCGAGCGAGTGTTCTTCCAGGTCAACGTCCGCACCGCGATGAGCGTCGGACAGGCCAGTGGCATCGCCCTGTCTGAGGCATGGGCCGCTGGGTGCGAGGTCGTGCAGTACACGCCGAACGAGGTGAAGCAGGCGGTCACCGGTCACGGAGCCGCCGACAAGGCCCAGGTCGGGCGCATGGTGCAGATGCGACTCGGCCTGCCCGCCGTGCCGAAGCCGGCCGATGCCGCTGATGCGGCGGCGCTCGCGCTCTGTCATCTCGCGGTCGCGCCCACCCGGGTGGCCGTCGCCCGCGCGTCCGCCGCGAGAGGAACGCGATGATCGGGCATCTCCGAGGCGAACTCGCCCATCGGGAGGCAGGAGGGACGCTCGTCGTCGATGTCGGCGGAGTCGGTTACGAGGTGATCTGCTCAGCAGGCGCCCTCCCAGGGGCGACGGCGGGGGACCAGGTGCATCTCCACACCCATCTCGTCGTCCGCGACGACGCGCATCTGCTCTACGGATTCGGATCACGGGCTGAGCGCGACACCTTCCGCATCCTGATCGCCACCCACGGCGTGGGTCCCGCCATGGGACTCGCCCTGCTCGCCACGCTCGATCAAGCCTCGCTCGCCGCTGCGGTCGCCAACGATGACGTGGCGATGCTCACCTCGGTGCCCGGAATCGGGCCGAAGACCGCCCAACGGCTCATCGTCGAACTCAGGTCGCGACTGGACATCGTCGTCGACTCCGCGCCGTCCTCGGGCGGTAGCGGCATTCGCGGGGCTCTCGAACAACTCGGTTACTCCGCCGACGAGATTCGGAGCGTGCTGCCGTCGGTTCCGGCGGGAGCGGACCCGTCAGAGGCGCTGAGAATCGTCCTCGCCGAACTCGGAGGCCGACGTGCGTGACGAGTTCCTCGATCCCGCCGAGTCACCGGACGATGCGGTTGATGGCGGTCTCCGGCCGAGGACGCTCGACGAGTTCGTCGGTCAGCGAGAACTGAAGGAGCACCTCAAGATCGTCTTGGAGGCGGCGAGGGGTCGCTCCCAGGTGGTCGACCATCTGCTCTTCGCTGGCCCGCCCGGACTCGGCAAGACGACCCTCGCGGGAATCATCGCCACCGAATGCGAGGTGGAGCTGCACGTCACCTCGGGTCCGGCGTTGGAACGAGCGGGAGACCTCGCGGCGATTCTCACCAAGCTCGGGGAGGGCGACGTCCTCTTCATCGATGAGATCCACCGGCTCTCGCGCTCGGTGGAGGAGATCCTCTATCCGGCAATGGAGGACTTTCAGATCGACATCGTCGTCGGCAAGGGCCCGGCCGCGTCGAGTATCCGTTTGACCATGCCGCCATTCACCCTGGTGGGAGCCACGACCCGCACCGGAATGATCACCGGTCCGCTGCGCGACCGATTCGGCTATGTCGCCCGTCTCGACTACTACGACGCCGACGAGCTGGAGACCATCGTGACGAGGGCGGCGGGAATCCTCGACGTCGGCATCGAGGCCGAGGGCGCGCGGGAGATCGCTCGTCGCTCTCGGGGCACGCCGCGCATCGCCAACCGTCTCCTGCGTCGGGTGCGCGACTTCGCTGAGGTACGCGCCGATGGTGTGGTCACCTCAGACGTCGCCCGCGAGGGCCTGTCGGTCTTCGGGGTCGACGGCCTCGGTCTCGACAAGATCGACCGGGCCCTGCTCACCGCCCTCTGTTCCCAATTCGGAGGTCGTCCCGTCGGCCTATCGACCCTGGCCATAACGCTCGGAGAGCAACCGGAGACGGTCGAGGATGTGCACGAGCCCTTCCTAATCCAGCAGGGCTTGATCGCCCGGACGCCTCGAGGGCGGGTCGCTATGCCCTCGGCGTACGCCCACCTCGGGATGCCGGTTCCGAACGATGGTGATCCTGCTCTTTTTGACTGATCGCCGTGTCCGAACCCCCCTTCGAAGCTGAGTCGATGCTGAGTGCCGATGAGTTCGACTACGCGCTCCCATCGGAGTTGATCGCCCAGGAGCCCGTGGAGCCCCGGTCGGCGGCGAGGTTGTTCGTCGATCGTGGGAGTCGACCAGCCGAACACCTGGTGATGGACCAGTTTCCCGAACTGGTCGGCGATGGGGATGTCGTGATCGTCAACGAGACCCGAGTGCTTCCGGCCCGCCTCGCTCTGCGGAGGGCGAGCGGTGGCAGCGCGGAGATCCTGCTTCTCGAGTTGGTGGAGGGTCGTCGTTGGCGAGCGCTCGCACGCCCTGGGCGCAAACTCCGTGACGGCGAGGTGCTTCTCGGCGCGAATGAGCAAGAGATTCTGATGATTCTCGGCCGTGACCGGTCCGATGACGGACAGTTCGTCGTCGAGCTGATTGCCGAACCCGAGCGACTCTCCGAGATCGGTCAGATGCCGCTCCCTCCCTACATCACGACCCCGCTCGTCGATCCCGAGCGCTATCAGACCGTGTACTCGAAGCGCGCCGCGAGTGCTGCCGCGCCGACCGCCGGGCTGCACTTCACCCCGGAGGTGTTGCAGCGAGTGGAGGCGCGGGGTGCCCGAATTGAGCAAGTTGAGCTGGTGGTCGGTCTCGACACGTTCCGTCCACTCGTCGTCGAGGATGTCCGCGAACATCGGATGCATTCCGAGCAGTTCGCCGTTCCCGAGGACGTGATGGCCGCGGTCGCCGCGGCCCGTCGTGTGATCGCCATCGGCACGACAGCCACGAGAGCGATCGAAACCGCCGGAACGACGGGGCGGCTGGCGGGGCGTACGGACATCTTCATCAGCCGGGGGTACCAGTGGACGGTCGTCGATGCGATGCTCACGAACTTCCACCTTCCGCGGACCACTTTGCTCGTGATGATCGACGCCTTCATCGGTCGGAGGTGGAGGGACCTCTACTCCGAGGCCATCGCGGAGCGCTACCGGATGCTGTCATTCGGCGATGCGATGCTCCTTGATCGACACGCTCAGTAGCCTGCGCCCGTGTTCCCCGTCGAGTTCAACGCCGAGGCCCGCGATGGCGCGGCGCGGGCGGGAACTGCTCGAGCTGCCCGTGGAGAGTACCGGACCCCGCTGTTCATGCCCGTCGGGACGCGAGGGGCGGTCAAGTATTTGAGTGCGGACGACTACTCGCGACTGGGCGCCAGGATCGTTCTCGGCAACACGTACCACTTGATGCTTCGACCCGGCGCTGAGACGATCGCGCGACTGGGGGGTCTCGGTGCCTTCAGCGGGTGGGATGGTCTCACCCTCACCGATTCCGGCGGATTCCAGGTGTTCTCTCTCGAGCCGCAGGTTGACGATGAGGGAGTCACGTTCCGCAGCGTGTACGACGGAGATCGTCATCGTTTCACTCCGGAGATCGCCGTGGCTGTCCAAGAGGCGATTGGCGCGGACATCCAGATGGTGCTCGACGTCTGCCCGCCGCTCCCGAGCCCTCCCGAGGAGATCCGCCTGGCTCTGGAACGCACCTCGGCCTGGGCTGCGCGCGCTCGATTGGCTCATCAGCGGGTTGACCAGTCGCTGTTCGGAATCGTGCAGGGCGGCATCAGCACCTCGATGCGCGCCGAGAGCGCCCGGCGGACAGTCGATCTCGAGTTCGATGGCTACGGAATCGGCGGGCTCTCGGTGGGTGAGACCCGCGAGGAGATGCTTCCGGCGTTGGCCGCGGCACTCGAACACCTTCCCGATGACCGTCCGCGCTACCTCATGGGCGTGGGCGATCCAGCGTCGATGATCGAGGCCATCGCGCTCGGCGTGGATCAGTTTGACTGCGTGCTCCAGACTCGGCTTGGTCGCCACGGCACGGCACTCACCTCTGAGGGCCGTTTGCAACTGTCGAACGCGCGCCATGCCGACTCGGATCAGCCGATCGATCAGAACTGTGGGTGCGAGGTGTGCGCGCGCCACTCGCGCGGCTTCATTCGGCACCTGCTGAAGACGGGGGAGCCGACGGCCTCCCGACTCGTCAGCCTCCACAACGTCGCGTGGACACTCGCGCTCATGGCCTCTGCTCGGCAGGCCATCGTCGATGGTCGCCTCGCCGAGCTGCGAGGCGAAGTCCTCGAGGTCTGGGGCTGAGGGCCGAACGCGGGCCGTCGTCGGTAGGATCGGCGGCCGCATGAACTCAATGACTCAGATCCTTGCTCAGGAGAGCAGCTCGGGCGCCGCGGCCGTGCAGTTCGTGATCCTCCTGATGGTGCCCGTCGCTCTGTATTTCCTGATGATCCGTCCGCAGCGGAAGCGGATGCGCGAGACCGCCGCTCTGCAGGCCTCCCTGACCGTGGGTGATGAGGTCATCACCAACTCGGGTATCTACGGCTTCATCACCGCGGTCGAGGACGACCTGTTCTGGATCGAGGTCGACGAGGACGTTCAGATGAGGGTGGCCCGCGCGGCCATCCAGGGCCGCGCTCCCTCCAGGCGATCGGCCGAGGACACGGACGAATCGTGAATCGTCGGGCCCTTTGGGGCTCGCTGATCGGCTTCGTCCTCGTCGTCGGAGCACTGCTCGGCGTCAACCTCGCTACGGAGAACCACCCCGTCCTCGGGCTCGACCTTCAGGGCGGCGTCTCGGTGATCCTTCAGCCGACCGAAGAAGTCGGGGAGGAGGACCTCGACACGGTCCGCTCCCTCATCCGCGACGAGCTTGAGTCGCTCGGGATCGCGGAGCCCGATGTCCGAGTGGAGGGCACGAACATCGTCGTGGATCTTCCCGGCGTGAAAGATCAGGCGCAGGCGCTCGACGCCGTCGACGTCGCCGGCATCGTCACGCTCCGCCCGGTGCTGGTCTGTCAGCCGGGAGCTCCCTCACCCGATCTCCTTGGCTCGCTCGGCGACGGTCAGGCGGCGCTGCCCACTTCGGACGGAACCCAGACCTGTGTCGTCGGCCCGCCGGGCGGGACGGGAGAGGTGTTCGCCCGCGGTTCGGCCAGCCCCCAGATCGATCAGAACACGGGTCGATGGCTGGTGACGGTGGATCTGCGAGACGACGGGCTGGCGGTGTGGAACACCCTGGCCTCTGCCTGCTTCTCGGGCACAGCCGAGTGTCCCTCAAGACAGCTCGCGATCGTGCTCGACGATGTGGTGCAGTCGGCTCCGACCGTCAACCAGCCGGCGTTCTCCACCGGGGTCGAGATCACTGGCGCCTTCTCCGAGGCGGAGGTTCGCTCACTCGCTCGCGTGTTGAATCGTGGCGCGTTCCCCGTTGATGTGGAGGCCCAACGGGTTGAGACGGTGTCTCCTACCGCCGGCTCGGACTCCCTGCGGGCCGCGATCATCGCCGGCATCATCGGAGTCTCCGTGATGCTCCTCGCGCTCGTGCTGTATTACCGGCGGATCGCCGTGATCGTGGTGGCGGGCCTCATGGTCTGGGGTGCCACGGTCTTCTCTCTGGCTGCGTTCGTCTCACAGGCAACCAATTACGCGCTGAGCTTGGCCGGGGTGACGGGCATCATCGTCGCGATCGGTGTCACGATCGACTCGTACATCGTGCTCTTCGAGCGACTGAAGGATGAGGTGCGTTCGGGCAGGACTCCCCGCAACGCGGCCCCGCGTAGTTTTCAGGCGACATGGAGGACGATCTTGGCCGCCGACCTGGTTTCGGTGATGGCCTCGGCGATCCTGTTCTGGTTGAGCGTTGGGTCCGTGAAGGGCTTCGCCCTCTATCTCGGATTGACAACCCTCGCCGATCTGGTGGTCTGCTACCTGTTCACCCGACCCGCCGTCATCCTCCTCGCGTCGAGGTATCGCGACGGCCGTCTGATCGGACTGGGGGCGTCGGTATGAGTCTCGATGAGTCCCGCGGAACAGCGATCGAGGTCGGTTCGAGCGGAAGGTCGCGACTCTTCAGGGGTCAGACGGCAATCGATTTCTACGGGCGACGCCGACTCGGCTTGATGGTCTCACTCGGACTGCTCGTGTTGACCCTCGGCTCGCTCGGCCTGCGAGGTCTCGATCTCGGCATCGACTTCGAGGGTGGTGTCTCGTGGGACGTGCCCGCGTCCTCGTTCGGAGTCGACGAAGCACAAGCCCTGCTCGACGCTGAGGGCGTGTCGACCGATGGTGCGCGTATCCAACTCCGCTCCTCGGAATCCGGTGAGTTCGTGAAGGTTCAAGTCGAGGCGGCCGAGGGTGCGCGAGCGGAGGAGTTGCGCGCCGCGTTCGCCGAAGCCGCATCGGTTGCGGTGGACGACGTCAGCGTGAACCTCGTCTCGTCGTCATGGGGGAGCGATGTGACCGGGAAGGCGGTTCGAGCGCTTCTGGTGTTCCTCGTGCTGGTGGCCGTGTTCATCTCCATCAGATTCGAATGGCGCATGGCCGTGGGCGCGATCGTCGCCATGCTTCATGACGTCGTGATCAGCGTCGGCATCTACTCGGTGTTCGGCTTCGTCGTGACGCCGGCGACGGTGATCGCCTTCCTCACCATCTTGGGCTATTCGCTCTACGACACGATCGTCGTCTTCGATCGCATCCGTGAGAACGAGGCCCGTCTCGCCGCGCACCGGGCGCCCTTCGCCGATGTCGTGAACATCTCGATGAACCAGGTGATTATGCGATCGATCAACACGAGTCTCTCCTCGGTGGTGCCGGTGGTCTCGCTCCTCCTGATTGGGGCCGGTCTCCTCGGGGCATCCACCCTCAGCGAGTTCGCCATCGCGTTGCTCATCGGCATGGTGACTGGGGCCTACTCGTCGATCTTCATCGCGGCGCCACTTCTCGCCGTCCTCAAGGACCGCTCGGTTGAGTGGCGTGATCGTCGTTGGGCGCGGGCGGTGGGTGAACCACTGCAGGCGATGGTGATGGGAGGTCTTCCCGCGGGACGTCGGGTCCGTGGCGATGAACCCGAACCGGGCGAATCCCGCGCCGTCGCCGACGCAGCGAGCGTGTTGAACCACGCCCCTCGGCCCCGGCGCAAGAAGCGTCGCTGACGTCGGGACCGCCGCCTCGGTATCGTTGGACCATGGCGGCGCGGAGCGAGTGGGTTCGCGAACACATCAGAGACATCGCCGATTACCCCTCAGAGGGCGTGATGTTCCGCGACATCACCCCGCTGCTTGGTGGCGGTGCTGCTTTTGGACGAGCCATCGACGATCTGGTGAGCCGATTCGATGACCTAGCTGTCGATCGAGTGGTCGGGGTGGAGGCGCGGGGATTCATCCTGGCCGCTCCCGTCGCGTATCGGCTGCGGGCGGGCTTTGTGCCCGTTCGCAAGGCGGGCAAGCTGCCGTGGGCGGTGGCCCGCGAGGAGTACGAGCTCGAGTACGGCAGCGACAAGCTGGAGATCCATCGAGACGCCGTTCACCCGAACGAGCGAATACTGATCATCGACGACGTGCTCGCCACCGGCGGTACGGCTGCCGCCACCTGTCGCCTGGTGGAGGCGCTGGGTGCGGTGGTCGTTGGATTGGGGTTCCTCGTCGAGCTGCCCGCTCTCGGCGGACGTGCCGCTCTCAGCGACCGACGTGCTGAGAGCCTGGTGGAGTACTGACGTGTCGACCGTCGATCGCGTGTTGCCTTGGCGGAGGAGCCACGAGCACCTCACACCAAGTGAGTTGACACCGGTCCTGGCGGTGTATCGAGGGCATCACCCCAAAGCCCCGGTGCAGATGGTGTCGCGCGCTTATGGGGTGGCGGCGAATGCTCACCGCACGCAGACCAGGTCGAGTGGAGAGAGCTATATCAACCACCCGTTGGCGGTGGCTCGGATCGTCGCGGAGATCGGTCTCGACGAGGTGTCTCTGGCGGCGGCGCTGCTGCACGACGCAGTGGAGGACACCGAGTTGAGCCTCGCCGATGTCGAGGCGGAGTTCGGCGCGGATGTGGCCGCCATTGTCGACGGGGTCACCAAGCTCGAGCGGATCCGGTTCGACTCGAGGGAGGCGCAACAGGCCGCCACCATGCGCAAGATGCTCGTGGCGATGGCTCGTGATCTCCGAGTGCTCGTGATCAAGCTCGCCGACCGGCTCCACAACATGCGGACCCTTGCCGCCATGCCGGCCGAGAAGCAGCGCCGGATCGCTCAGGAGACGCTCGACATCTACGCGCCCTTGGCTCACCGTCTCGGCATCCAGGAACTTCGACAGCAACTCGAGGACCTGTCCTTCGCGGCCCTTCACCCGAAGCGGTTCGCCGAACTCGACCACCTCGTGGCCAGTCGAACCCCCGAGCGTGAGATCTACGTCGCCCAAGCGGTGGCGGAGGTCCGAAGTCGGTTGGCCGAACTCGGGATCGAGGCGGAGGTCACCGGCCGCGGGAAGCACCTCTGGAGCATCTACGAGAAGATGGTCGTCAAGGGCCGCGAGTTCGACGAGATCTTCGACATCGTCGCTGTTCGGGTCGTGGTCGACTCGATCAAGGACTGCTACGCGGCCCTTGGAACGATCCATGGCAGGTGGCGGCCCGTGGTCGGTCGCTTCAAGGACTACATCGCGATGCCGAAGTTCAATCTGTATCAGAGCCTCCACACGACGGTTATCGGTCCGTCGGGGCGGCCGATCGAGGTGCAGATCCGTACCTCCGAGATGCATCGGCGCGCCGAGTGGGGAGTGGCCGCTCACTGGGCTTACAAGGCTGACTCGCCCTCGGGCGATATCGACTGGTTGAACCGACTTCTCGACTGGCAGGCCGAGGTATCGGATCCGGCGCAGTTCATGGAGAATTTGAAGACCGACCTCGAGCAGGATGAGGTCTTCGTGTTTACGCCGAAGGGTCGGGTGATCACCCTTCCGGTCGGCTCGACACCGATCGACTTCGCTTATGCGGTGCATACCGAGGTCGGGCATGCCTGCATCGGCGCGAAGGTGAACGGTCGGCTCGTCGCGCTCGATTCGGTGCTGGCGAGTGGTGACAGTTGCGAGATCTTCACCTCGAAGGTTGAGTCCGCTGCTCCGAGCCAGGACTGGCTCGGCTTCGCCGTCAGCCCCCGGGCGCGCAACAAGATTCGCCAGTGGTTTTCCCGCGAGCGACGTCTCGACATGATCGAAGCGGGTCGGGAAGAACTTGACGACGAGCTGCGCCGGGAGGGACTCGCGCTCCGCTCGGTGAGCGAGGCGACGGTGCTCGAGCAGGCCCTGGTCGAGGCAGGGTTGGCCGATGTCGACGCGTTGCTCGCGGCGATCGGAGAGGGACATCAATCGGCGCGGTCGATTGCGCAACGTGTCGCGCGCCTCGAGCGAGGTGATGTCCCTGAGGTTGAGACCGACCCGATCCGCCACCACCTGCGCCGCGATCCTGAGGTCGGTGTTCACGTCGAGGGGCTCGAGGACCTGCTCGTGCGTCTCGCGAACTGCTGCACCCCGGTGCCCGGGGATGAGATCCTCGGTTTCGTGACACGTGGGCGCGGGGTGAGCGTCCATCGGGCTGACTGCGCGAACGCCGTCGGTCTCGCGGAGGGCGACTCAGGCCGGATGATCGAGGTGGATTGGGACTCCGAGACGGGGCCCTCCCACTATCGGGCCGGCGTGGAAGTCGTTGCGCTCGACCGGTCGAACCTGCTCCGAGATGTCGCCAACGCTCTCTCAGATCATCACGTCAACATCCTCGCCTGCGAGACCCTGACCGGAGGTGACCGGGTGGCGAAGATGCGCTTCGAGTTCGAATTGTCGAACCCGGCCCAACTGCAGGCGGTCATCAACCGGATCAAGTCCATCAACTCGGTTTATGACGCGTACCGCACGGTCCCCGGGGCCGATCGGGGTTGACCGGTATCCTCGCCGCGTGACGTCGTTCCGCACTTCGCCGGGGATGCGCGACCTCCTGGGCGATGAGGCGGCCCGACGGCGCGCCTTCGATACGGCGTTTATCGAGGTGGTCGGTGCGGCCGGTTACGAGCAGATCGTGCCGCCGATACTTGAGGACATCGGCGTCTTCTCGAGGATCGGCGAGGCGACGGATGTCGTCTCGAAAGAGATGTACGACTTCGTCGATCGAGGGGGGCGGCACGTGGCGCTCCGTCCTGAGCAGACGGCGAGTGTCTGCCGAGCATTTGTGGAGCATCGGCCCGCGCTCCCGTACAAGGCGTGGTACTCGGGGCCGAACTTCCGCTACGAGAAGCCGCAACGCGGGCGTCAGCGACAGTTCGATCAGGTCGGCGTCGAGGTGCTTGGACCCGAGGATCCTCACGCCGATGTCGAGGTCATCGCGATCGGCTGGGACTTTCTGACCTCACTCGGTCTCACCGATGTGGAACTGGTGCTCAACTCCCTCGGTGATCCGGATGATCGTCGGCGGTTCACCGAAGCGGTCGGAGAGCACCTGCGGGCTCACCTCGCAGAATTGAGCGAGCAGTCGCGAGAGACCCTTGGGCGGAACCCGCTACGCGTCCTCGACTCGAAGCGTTCCGAGGATGCTCCGATCATCGCCGCCGCGCCTCGCATCGAAGAGTTCTGGTCGACCGATGCGGCGGAGCACTTCTCAGAAGTTCGGTCTGGTCTGGATCGCATCGGGGTGCCCTGGCGTCTCGATGGTGGTCTGGTGAGGGGCCTCGACTATTACCGACGCACCACGTTCGAGTTCCGTTCCGGTGCGCTCGACAGCGCGCAGAACGCTCTGGGTGGCGGAGGTCGCTACGACGGGTTGGTCGAGGATCTCGGCGGACCGGCGACCCCGGGGATGGGCTTCGCGATCGGTGTCGAGAGAACCCTCATCGCCTGCGACTCGGAGTCCGCCTTTCCGTGCCCCGCAGTCGGCGTCGAGGTGTTCGTGGTCGACACCACCGGCGGGTCGGAGGCGCTGGCGCTTTCCACGGAACTTCGTCGGGGTGGTCGGACCGTCGACCGCGGATTCGGCGGACGCAGCATGAAGGCGCAGATGAAGGCGGCCGACCGCAGTGGTGCCCAACTGGCCCTGATCATCGGTGATGACGAACTCGCGTCGGGTACCGTGACGGCGCGTTTTCTGCGCGGTGACCGACCGCAGGAGCAGTGGGCGCGGACGGAGGCGGGTCGACTCGTCGCCGAGGCCCTTGCGGATCACCGACCCCCCGAGATGACCGAGAGTTGAGGACATGACTACAGCGAGTTCCGGCAGCACCTCGATGCGCACGCAGATGTGCGGATCGCCTCGAGAGTCCCACATCGGCCAGCGGGTAACCCTGTGCGGCTGGGTGTCACGACGCCGCGAGCACGGTGAGCACCTCGCCTTCGTCGACCTCCGCGATCACACGGGGATCGTTCAATGCGTCCTCAACAGCGACGTCGACGTGCGCTCCGAATACGTGGTTCAGGTCACGGGGGTGGTGCGCGAGCGTCCGGAGGGCACAAGAAACGACGCCCTCCCGACCGGAGCGGTAGAGATCGGTGAGTGCGAGGTCGAGGTCCTTCGGTCGGCCACACCTCCGCCGTTCCCGATTGACGAACGCGCTGACTCCGTTGACGAGAACGTCCGACTCCAGTATCGGTACCTCGACCTTCGGCGCTCCCGTATGCAGCGAAACCTGCGGATCCGCTCGGCGGTCAACGCGGCGGTGCGGCGCTCTATGGAAGCGCAGGGGTTCGTGGAGGTTGAGACCCCGATGCTGGTTCCCTCGACCCCTGAAGGTGCCCGTGAGTTCCTAGTGCCATCGCGCAAAGAGCCGGGATCGTTCTACGCCCTCCCGCAGTCTCCGCAGCTCTTCAAGCAGTTGCTCATGGTCGGCGGGGTGGATCGCTATTACCAGATCGCCCGCTGCCTTCGCGATGAGGATCTTCGCGCCGACCGTCAGTACGAGTTCATGCAGCTCGATCTGGAGATGAGCTTCGTCGGACAGGACGACGTGCTTGAGGCGGTGGGGCGGTCGGTGCTCGACGCCGCGGAGGCGGTGACGGGGGAGCGGCCCCCCGAGATCGAGCGGATGACCTGGCACGACGCCATGGACCGATACGGCAGCGACAAACCGGATCTCCGCTTCGGAATGGAGCTGGTGGACCTTGGTGAGGTGTTCAGCGCCACCGAGTTCAAGGCTTTCGCTTCGGCTCCGACGATCAAGGGCATCCGGGTGCCGGGCGCGGCGGGCGAGTTCGGTCGGGGACAACTCGATCGATTGACCGACCGCGCGAAGCAGGCCGGCGCGAAGGGTTTGGTCTGGCTGAAAGTCGGCGAGGCGGGCGAGCTCGACTCTCCGGTTTCGAAGTTCCTGTCGGTCGAGGAGCGAACCGGGCTCATCGCCGAGTTGGGTGCGGAAAGCGGCGACCTCCTTCTCCTGGTGGCCGACGAGTGGTCGGTGGCTTGTGAGGTGCTCGGCACGCTGAGGAACGACCTCGGCCGACCTCCCGTGCACCAGGGTCCCTTTCGATATGTCTGGGTGGTGGAGTTCCCGCTCTTCGTCGGCGTCGACCCGGTCAGTGGGCGGCCGCGGCCCGGTCACCACCCGTTCACCCGTCCTCACCCCGATGATGTGGACCTCATCGAGAGCGACCCGCTCAAGGTGCGCTCCATCGCCTATGACCTGGTGCTCAACGGCTGGGAGCTCGGATCGGGATCCATCAGGATCCACGAACCTGAGTTGCAGCAGCGGGTGTTCAATGCGCTCGGGATCCGCCCGGAGGAGGCGGCCCGCAAATTCGGATTCTTCCTCCGGCCATTCGACTACGGCGCGCCACCGCACGGCGGTTTCGCCTACGGCCTCGACCGTCTGATCGCGATCCTGGCGGGGGAGGAGAACATCCGCGAGGTCATCGCCTATCCGAAGACCCAGTCCGGCACCGACCCGATGACCGAATCGCCGCTTCCGGCGGATCCGGCCCAGCTCGCGGAGCTCGGGCTCCGGGTGCTGCCGTCCGCGGATGGCGATCGGTCGTGATCAACCGCAGCAATGGAGGGACGAAATCATGAATGAACAGCAGCTCGAACGGATGCGAACCGGCGAAGGTTTCATCGCCGCGCTCGACCAAAGCGGTGGGAGCACCCCGAAGGCGCTCGGCCTGTACGGGGTCTCGCCCGACGCCTGGTCATCCGACGAGGAAATGTTCGACCTGATCCACGCCATGCGGGCGCGGATGATGATGAGCCCGGCCTTCGACCACCGGGTGCTCGGAGCGATCCTCTTCGAGATGACGATGGACCGCACGGTGGAGGGCGTACCGACGGCGGAGTACCTCTGGGAGCGAAAGGGAGTTCTTCCGTTCCTCAAAGTGGATCAGGGTCTCGCTGATGCCGACGGTGGCGTG
The DNA here is from genome assembly GCA_038136655.1 of Ilumatobacteraceae bacterium. Lineage (GTDB taxonomy): Bacteria > Actinomycetota > Acidimicrobiia > Acidimicrobiales > Ilumatobacteraceae > Casp-actino5. Next base: position 4,534 of record JAYQAE010000013.1, on the reverse strand, counting down.
CAGATTCTGAAGGACATCCCCGGTCTCGACGCCCTGCTCACGCGCGCCGTTGAGGCAGGCATCTTCGGTACCAAGATGCGCTCGGTCATCGGTCGGGCCTCGGCGGACGGGGTTCGGGCGGTCGTGGGCCAGCAATTCGAGATCGGTGCTCGAATCCGCTCCTATGGCTTGGTGCCGATCATCGAGCCGGAAGTCGACATCACGATTCCCGACAAGGCGGAGGCCGAGCAACTGCTGCTCAGCGAGATTCTCGGCTGCCTTGAGTCCGTTCCCGTGGAATCGCCGGTGATGCTCAAGTTGTCGCTCCCTACGGTCGACGACCTCTATCGGCCGCTCATTGAGCATCCTTCGGTGCTCCGCGTGGTCGCGCTTTCCGGTGGCTATCCGCGCGATGAGGCGAACGAGCGCCTCTCGCGACAGCACGGCATGATCGCGAGCTTCTCGCGCGCTCTGGCCGAGGGGCTCTCCGCGCAGATGGACGATGCCGAGTTCGACCGCGTTCTCGATGCGACGGTGGCCTCCATCCACGCGGCGTCCATTACCTGAATCGGGTAGATCACCGACCGTCGAGCGGGCGAAGCACGGCTCCCGTCGGGAGTTTCGGCGAGAAAAACGTCGACTTCGGCGGCATCAACTCTCGCGTCCGGCCAGTCCGCGTGATCTCGGCCATTCCGACGGGTCGGATGAGGACGGCAGCAGACCGTCGACCCGCGAGCACCAGTTCGGCTGCCTCGACCGGATCGTGGAGATAGTCGACCTCGTGGGCCACCGCGGCGAGCAGGTGCTCGAGGCGCGCCCCATCGAGATCTCGCACGCCGTCGAGCGGTTCGGGTCGAGCCTCGAGCCATTCGATATTTCCGCCGGGTGTGATGAGACAGGGCTGACCCCGCTCGGCGATCTGCGAGGGGAGGTTTGCTGCATCGTTAGTCGCGGTGAGTGTGCCGCCCGGCGTCGGTCGGTATCCGCCGATGAGCGCGGCGCGGAGCTCATCAGCGGGAACCCCGCTGTACACCCGGTGGATCGCCGCGACCGATAACTGATCCTCGGTGAGATCACTGATGAACGCGAGGGTGTGGGTGGCACCGGGGAGTCGACTCGAGTGGTCCTCGAGAACTCGCCGAGCAACGCCGTAGCGATGATGGCCATCCGCGATGAGGACGTCGTCCTGTGCGACGGCTTCTCGGATGGCCGTGATGCGCCCGGGTTCGTCCACCACCTCCCAGCGGTGGGCGACCGAGCCCGCTGCGCTGTCGTCCATGCGCGCCTCGAGCGGCTTGCTGCCTGGCTCGGCGAGCAGTCCGGTCAGTCCCGCTCCAAGCGCGAGCCCCCACACGGGCGAGAGGTTGGTGGCGGTGGCGACGGTCAGGTCGTAGCGGTCTGTCGATGCTTTCGGTGTGGTGCGCTCGTGGGCAAGCACGGTGGACCCGTCACCATCGGTCACCTCGAGTGCGCCGAGAACGCCCGAGATGGTGCGCTCCACGCCGAGGGCGTCGGTGAAGGTCATGCGATGAATCGTGAGCGTCGGCTCCTCGTCGCGGAGGAGCCTCCCGGATGCAACCCAGGTCTCGAGCCTTCGAGCGAGCTCGACGTAGGGCTGTTCGCCATCCTCAGGGAGCGCGAGATCAACATGGGTGATGTTCCCCGGGTCACTCTCGCGCCAACGCCGTACCTCGTCGAGGCCCATCACGTCGTAGGGGGGCGCGATCGTCGAGCCGATGCGTTCGGCCGACGGTCTCAGCGCGCGGAAGGGAAGAAGTTCAGCCATCAGGACAGGATGGCATGTCGGTGGTGTCACCCCTCGGTGACAAGATGTCGGCGTGAGCGAACGACGCGTGTTGCTGTGCGACCTCGACGGTGTGGTCTGGCGCAGAGCAGTACCGATTCCTGGTTCGGTCGACGCGCTCAACGACCTCGTCTCAGCCGGCTGGGAGGTGATCTTCATCACCAACAGCTCCCATGACCCGGCCGACCATCATGCCGAGCGGCTGGAGGCCCTCGGTGTGCCGGCCCGCGAGCGGGTGGTGAACTCGCCGATGGCGGCAGCGCTGCTTTGCGAGCCGGGCGAGCGGGTGCTCTGCGCAGCGGGTCCGGGGGTTCGCCTCGAGTTAGAGCGCCGTGGCTGCGAGGTGGTTCCCGGTGACATCGAGGATCCGGGCCGGATCGATGCGGTCGTGGTGGGCCTTCACCCCGAGTTCGACTATCGGCGCCTCGGGGTCGCGATGCGTGCGGTCCGCTCTGGGGCCCGATTTATTGGCACCAACTCCGATCCGACCTTTCCGACCGAGGCCGAACTGCTGCCCGGTGGAGGAGCCATCCTGGCCGCCGTCGCGACTGCTAGCGGTGTGAGCCCAGTGATCGCCGGAAAGCCCGAGGCGCCCATGGCCGAATTGATCCTGGCTCGGCTCGCTGGCACACCGGAACGACTAGTGATGGTCGGCGATCGCGCCTCAACCGACGGTCGGATGGCCGCCGCGGTCGGCGCTGAGTTCGCCCACGTCCTCACCGGAGTCGACGACGATGCCCCATCAGGAGCGGCCTCCCGTGCCGATCTCCGGGCGGTGGTCAACTGGCTTCTCGATCGCGAGCAGGCCGATCGTGGCGACTGAGCGTCGGCGCCTCGACAGCGAACTGGTGCGACGTGGGCTCGCCTCCAGTCGGAATGAGGCCTGCGCGCTCATCGAGTCAGGTCAGGTGCTCGTCGATGGGGCGCCCGCCGCTCGCGCCGCGAGTCGGGTTCCGACCGGTTCGGCGCTCAGGGTGCTCGGTGACCGACCGAGGTTCGTCAGTCGCGGTGGCGAGAAACTCGACCACGCCCTCGCCGAATTCGGGATCGATGTGACCGGCCGCTCCGCCCTCGACGCCGGCTCGTCGACCGGCGGCTTCACCGACTGCCTCCTGCAACGGGGCGTCGACCGTGTCATCGCGGTCGACGTGGGCACGAATCAGATGCACGAGCGAGTCGCGGTGAGCCCTCAGGTCAGCCTTCACGAGGGAACTCACATTCGCGACGCCGATCCAGCGGCCCTCGGTGGCCCCGTCGACATCGTGGTGGCCGACCTCTCCTTCATCTCCCTGCGTACGGTCGCTGACGCGCTTCTGCGATGGTGTAAACCTGATTCCGAGATGGTGCTTCTGGTGAAACCCCAGTTCGAGGCCGGGCGCCGGGAGGTGTCACGCGGTAGGGGTGTCATTAAGGATGAGTCGATCCGTCGCGCCGCCCTGTACGACGTCACCTCGCACTTCGAGTCCCTCGGTTGTCGGCTCCTCGGCAACACGGAATCTCCGATGACGGGTGCATCAGGAAACGTGGAATACCTCGTATGGCTCGGGGTTGGAGGCTGAGATGGCCACCGTCCATGTCGTCGCCCATCCCACGCGAGAAGAGGCGCGGGAGCTGCTCCGGTCGGTTGTCGATTGGGCCGAGGCCGCTCGTCACGCGATCACCCTCGATGATGTGTGCGCGGAGAGTCTCCTCGGACCAGAGGGAGCGTCCCTGGCCAGCGTCGGCGCCCCCGACGGCACGGATCTGGTGGTGAGCCTCGGTGGTGATGGCACGATGCTCCGAGCCGTCGCCGCGGCCTCTGGCTGCGATGCCCCGCTCCTCGGCGTCGACCTCGGTTCACTCGGGTATCTCTCCCAAGTCCACGCCTCCGACGGCCTGGAAGCCATCGGGCGCGCGCTCCTCCCGTCCGAGCAGGGTGGCTGGTGGCTCGATGAGCGGATGATGCTCGACGTTGAGCTCAACGGTCAGGCGATCGCCACGGTGCTCAACGAGGTGGTGGTCGAGAAGGGGGCTCCTGGCACCGCGATCCGCCTCGGCGTACTCATCGATGGCGAGCCATTCGCGACGCTGGCGAGCGATGGCATCATCGTGGCCACCCCGACGGGCTCGACCGCGTACTCGCTGTCCGCCCGTGGGCCCATCGTGTCCCCTCGGCATCGAGCGCTCCTCGTGACGCCGGTTGCGCCCCACATGCTCTTCGATCGGACGATGGTGCTCGACCCGAGCGAGACCGTTGAGGTTGAGGTGCTTGGTCCACTCGCTGCGGGCGTCATCCTCGACGGTCGGGTCGGGGCGACCGCTGAACCCGGTGATCGCATCAGATGTCGCCCGTCGCCACGCGTCGCGAGGTTCGTGCGCTTCGATCGACGCCCCTACCATCAGACGCTGAAGGCCAAATTCGGCCTCACCGACCGTTAGATGCTGGCCGAGCTCCACATCGAGAATCTGGCGGTCCTCGAGCGCGTAACGCTTCCGCTCGGGCCCGGTCTGACGGCGATCACCGGCGAGACCGGCACCGGCAAGTCCATGGTCGTCCGCGCTCTGGGTCTGGTGCTCGGTGATCGGGCCGACGCCGCCCTCGTTCGGGTCGGAGCCGAGGAGTGCCGGGTCGACCTCCGAGTGGTCGACGGCGACCACGAGACCGTCCTTTCTCGCGTCGTGCCTCTCGATGGTCGGTCGCGCGCGTACATCGATGGGCGACCGACCACAATCACCGCCTTGGCCGAGGCGGCTGCCTCGGCGCTCGAGGTG
>JAYQAE010000012.1:0-25413 GCA_038136655.1 Ilumatobacteraceae bacterium | reverse complement strand
CTTCAACGCGATGTCGAGGAGCGGGTTCTTGCCCGTGACCTCGAAAACGTCGTAGGCGGTCTGTTTGATGATGGTGGCTCGGGGGTCGTAGTTCTTGTAGACGCGGTGTCCGAAGCCCATGAGCCGACCTTCGCCGGCCTTCACCGAATTGATGAACGCTGGGACCTGATCGATCGAGCCGATCTCGTTCAGCATCCGCACGACCGCCTCGTTGGCTCCGCCGTGAAGGGGGCCGTACAGCGCACTTGCCGCCGCCGCCGCCGAGGAGTACGGGTCGGCGTGGCTGGACCCGACGACGCGCATAGCCGTCGTTCCACAGTTCTGTTCATGGTCGGCGTGGAGGATGAAGAGGATGTCCATCGCTCGTTCGAGTACCGGATCAACGTGGTAGTCGTTTCCGACCTTCCACATCATCGACAGGAAGTTGGCCGGGAACGAGAGATCGTTGTCGGGGTAGTTGAAGGGAAGTCCGACCGAGAAGCGGTAGCACATGGCCGCGATCGTCGGGGTCTTGGCGATGAGGCGGAGCACCTGCTTGCGGCAGGACTCCTCGTCGTGAACCTCCTTGGCCCCGTCGTAGAAGGTGCCGAGGGCGGCAACCGCCGAGACGAACATGCCCATCGGGTGCGCGTCGTAATGGAATCCGTCAACGAAGCGCTTGCGCATGTTCTCGTGGATGAACGTGTGATGGGTGACATCGTGGGTCCACGTGGACAGCTGCTCGCTGGTCGGCAGATCACCGTGTAGGAGGAGGTAGGCGACCTCAAGGAACGAGGAGTGTTCCGCGAGTTGCTCGATCGGGTAGCCGCGGTAGCGGAGGATTCCGGCACCGCCATCGAGATAGGTGATCGATGATCGGCATGAGGCCGTCTGCATGTAGGCGGGGTCGTAGACGAACAGTGAGGGGTCGAGTTCGCGGATGGCGCTGGCGGGGAACACACCTCCTTCGATCGGCACGGTCACGGTCTTGCCGCTTCGGTCGTCGGTGATGGTGATGGTCTCTGGCACAGGGGCTTCCTTGGTGTCGAGGGGGTGCAGGGCTTTCTCCCCGCATGGCAAACCTAGTGCCGCGGCTGTTTCCGCTCCAACGGGGACCGAGGTCGTTCCGGGGGTCAACTCGAGAGTTAGAGGGGGGTGTTGCCGTGGCGCCGCCGCACGAGCTGCTCACGCTTGTCGGCGAGCATGTCGAGGGCGGCCGCAACCTCTCGGCGGGTGTCCGCGGGGTCGATGACGGCATCGACGTAACCGCGCTCAGCGGCGGTCCACGGATTGAGGAGGCGTTCGGCGTAGTCGGCCTCGAAGGCGGCCCGTTCCTCCTCGGATGCTCTTCGCTGCAGGATCGCTGCCGCCTGTCCGGCGCCCATCACTGCGAGCTCGGCCCACGGCCAAGCGAGGCAGATGTCATTGCCCATGCGCTTGGAGTCCATGACGATGTAGGCGCCTCCATAGCTCTTGCGGAGGATGATGCAGATCCGGGGCACCGTTGCCCGGCCGTAGGCAAAGACGAGTTGCGCTCCGTGCCGGATCATGCCTTTCCACTCGAGATCCTTGCCCGGGTAGAAGCCCGGGGTGTCGACGAAGGTGATGATCGGCAGGTTGAAGGCGTCACAGGTGGCGACGAATCTCGCCGCCTTCTGGGAGGCCGGAATGTCGAGGGTGCCCGCGAGGGCGAGCGGTTGATTGGCAACCACTCCAACCGGCCGGCCGGCAACCGTGGCGAACGCGGTCACGATGTTGGACGCCCAGCGGCCTCGGACCTCAAGCAGCGAGTCTCCGTCGACCACGGCATCGATGACCTCGCGGACGTCGTAACTGCCAGTCGATGATTCAGGGATGAGGTCGCCGGCCTCCGCGCAGAGCCTTTCGGGTGGGTCGGTCACGGGCCAACGCTCCGGCTCGCGATCGCAGTGGTCCGGCAGATATCCGAGAATGTCGCTCACCGCTTCCGCAGCCGCATCGCGGTCCTCAACGACCGAGCAGGGGAGTCCGGCGTGCCGGTCGAGAGCCCCCGCGCTTCCGAGTTCGTCTTTCGAGACGTCGACACCGGTGAATTGGCGAACCATGAGCGGACCGTTGACGAAGGCGTAGGAGCGCTCGGTCATCACGGTGAAGTCGACGAGGCCGAGGATGAGCGCGGGTCCTGAGACCGCGGGGCCGTCGACGATCGCGAAGGTGGGCACTACGCCGGAGCATCGGGTCAGCACTCGGGCCACGCGCCCCCATCCGTGGAGCGGGGCGATTCCCTCCGCGATATCCGCGCCGGCGCTGTTGACCACCATGACAAACGGGAGCCGCTCGGCGAGCGCGGCCTCGGCCCCAGCGAGCATCACATCGGTCATCGGAGACCTGAGGGGCGGGGCGGTCTCGCTGGCTTCGAATTCGACCCAGACGACTCGGCGGCCCCGGAGGTGCCTGATGACCGCTCGGACCGGTCCGGGTATGCCGGCGGCGAGGTCGACTTCAGGAACGTCGGTTCCGATCGCCGGAACCTCTCGTGTCTCGGGCACCGTCTGAGACTAGAGCGTCAGCCAGTCGTGGAGGGGCGCCCATCCGGGCCGCCCTCCAGATGGATTCCCGGCTGGTCGGCCGCGTGGGCGGCAACGACGGCGCACAGAGCCGAGTGAACGGCGTTGGTTGCCGCGCTCGGGTTCGGACGTCGCCGGTGAGCCCAGGCGACCACACGGCGGGGAAGATCCTCGACGCTGATTCGGTCGATCCCCTCACCGAGGTCGCGAGCGGCCGTCGCGGGGACGATTGCCGGACCGTGGCCCGCGAGAGCGAGCGTGGTGAGGAGTCGGACGCCGTCGATCTCGGCCGCCGCTCGCAACATGGTCCCACTGGTAGCGGCAGCTCGATCGAGGATGCGCCGCAACGCGGCCCCCTTGGGTGGTAACAGCAGGGGGGTCTCTCGCAGGTCGCTCAGCGTGACGCCGGTGGCGCGATGCATGCGGTGGCCACGGGGCACGAGGAGAAGGAGTTCTTCTGAGAACAACGTCTCGGCGATGAGGTCGGGTTCCTCGATGGGGAGATGGATGACGGCGGCGTTGAGCAGGCTGGTGAGCACGTTGGGGACGAGGGCCGAGGTGCTTCCCTCGCTCAGGACCGTGTGCACTAGGGGGTGGCGGCGGCTCATCTCCTCCATGAGGCCGGGCGCGAGCCATTCGGCCGCGGTACCGATCATGCCCACCCGGGCCTCGCCGGACACCTCGGAGTCGAGCGAGGCGATATCCGAGGCGATGTCATCGAGTTCGTTGAGGATTCGCCGGGCTCGCTCGAGCACGCGCTCTCCCTCGTCGGTGAGGCGGCCGGCCGACCGGTCGATCAGGGTGACCCCGAGCTCGCGCTCCAGTTTGCCGATGTGGCCCGACACGTTCGACTGGACCGTGAACAGCGCTCGGGCGGCCGCCGAGAAACTTCCGTGGTCGGCGATCGCCACGAGGGCGGAGAGCTGCCGGAGATCCATCTCAGAAAACGATACCGGCTATCTCCAACTTCAACTTGCGTGATGCACGACCACACGTGCATAATTTCACAAGCAAGACGACGCGAGTACACCCCCCATGTACCGCTCGGGGAAGCGGCGGTTCGCCGCTGACTTCCAGGTTGAGACGCCCCGATCCCCCATCGGGGCGTTTCCCGTTTCCCGAGCCCCTGAGCCAACGACGACTTGGTCGGTCAGCCGGGAGGACCCGGCAAGGGCGCCCCGTCGAAGCGATCGACGGTCGCGAACGATGAGACCGGACGGCGACTCAACTTGGACACCCGGCGCTCCGGCTCGCCGATGAAGATCAGGGCGGCCAAGGCGTGATGCTCCGGAAGGCCGACGACCTCGGCTACCGAACCCTCGACTCGGGTGACAAATGTGGTGAGCACACCGCCTAGGCCACGTCGCGACGCTGACAGGAGGATGCTCCAGCAGAACGGGTAAATCGACGCTCCCGCGGCCAGCGGGAGGCGCTTCGATGACGAGTCCATGGCGGCGATCGCTCGAAGGTCCGCGGCGACCGCGAGCACTGCGGGCACACGGTCGATCCCGTCGATCAGCGGATTCGGGCGGCCGGCCTCGACACGCTGGGGCGGCTCGCCGTCGACCACGCTGAACGGCACGCGTCCGTCCTCGGTGATGGCCACGTAGTCGTCCCAGACCGGCCGGGTCGCCTCCACCACCGTGGATCGGATCGCCGAATCTCGCAATGACACCACGCGCCAGGGCTGGCGGTTGCCCCCGGATGGAGCGAACCGGGCGTCGTCGAGGATCGCGTGGATCTCGTCGTCGGTGACCTGGCGCTCGGTGAAGGCTCGCGATGCACCGGTGGTGCGGAGCAGGTCGTCAGGCTCCACCTGAGGAGACCCGTTCCCGCACGATGTTCAGAGCCGAGCCCGCGGCGAACCACTCCACCTGCTCGGGGCTGAAGGTGTGCGATGCCTGGAACTCCTCGGATGACCCGTCGGGACGCTCGATGCGGCAGGTGACCTCCTGACCGGGGACCGGCGGGAGGTTGAGGACACTGATCCGGTCACGCTCGCCGATCCGGTCGTAGGTGTCGGGATCGACGAAGGTCAGCGGCACCATGCCCTGCTTCTTCAAGTTGGTCTCGTGGATGCGCGCGAACGATCGCGCGAGCACCACCACGCCATTTCGAAAGCGCGGTTCCATGGCGGCGTGCTCCCTCGATGAGCCCTCGCCGTAGTTGCGGTCACCGATGGCGACCCAACGGATGCCGGCTTCGTGGTAACGACGGGCGATCTCGGGGTAGGCCCGTCGGCCATCGTCGGTGATGTCGAGCCCGATGCCGACTTCGCCATCGAAGTCGTTGACCGCTCCGGCGAACAGGTTGCCGGAGATGTTCTCCAGATGTCCCCGGTACTTGAGCCATGGGCCAGCGGCCGAGATGTGGTCCGTCGTGCACTTACCGCGCGCCTTCATCAGCACCGGCAGCGCCTCATAGTCCTGTCCGTCCCAAGCGGGGAATGGGTCGAGTAACTGCAGGCGATCGCTCGTTGGTGCGACCTCGACGGTGACGGCGCTCCGGTCGGCCGGCGGAGGGGTGAACGTGTCCTCGCCCGGGTCGTAACCGGCGGCGGGAAGCACCTCTCCAACCGGTGCATCGAGTCGCACCTCGGTGCCATCGGGCGCGGTGATCGTGTCGGTGACCGGATCGAAGTCGAGTCGCCCAGACAGGGCGATCGCCATCACCGTGTCGGGCGAGGTGACGAACGAGAGCGTGTTCGGGGAACCGTCGTTGCGCTTCGGGAAGTTCCGGTTGAAGGAGTTCACGATCGTGTTGGGCGTGCCCGTGGTGGACTCGGGACGACTCCACTGGCCGATACACGGCCCGCAGGCGTTGGCGAGGACCGTCGCCCCGACAGCCTCGAGGTCAGCGAGGATGCCGTCGCGCTCGATTGTCGCCCGGGTCTGCTCGGAGCCCGGGGTGATGAGGAGCTCGGTTCGCGCTGTGAGCCCGTGCGCCGCCGCCTGTCGAGCGATGGCGGCCGCGCGGGTGAGGTCCTCGTAGGAGGAGTTCGTGCACGAGCCGATGAGCGCCGCCGACACCTCGAGCGGCCAGTCGTTCTCAGCCGCGGCCGCGCCCACACCCTCGCCACCGACGCGGTGGGCGCGATCGGGGGAGTGCGGACCGTTGATCAGCGGCCGGAGCGAATCGAGGTCGATTTCGATGAACTCGTCGTAGTGGGCGCCTTCGTCAGCGCGGAGATGCTCCGCGACGGTGTCGGCGGCGTCCGCGATCCCTCCGCGGCCGGTCGCGCGGAGATAGGCGGACATCTGGGCGTCGTAGCCGAAGAGGGAGGTGGTGGCACCGATCTCCGCCCCCATATTGCAGATGGTCGCCTTGCCGGTCGCCGAGATCGAATCGGCTCCCGGGCCGTGGTACTCGACGATCGCACCGGTGCCCCCCTCAACTGTGAGACGGCGGGCGACCTCGAGGATCACGTCCTTCGGGGACGACCAGCCGCTCAGGTTGCCGATCAGCTTGACGCCGATCACCTTGGGCCAGCGAACGTTCCAGGGGAAACCGGTCATCACGTCGACGGCGTCAGCTCCTCCGACGCCGATCGCGACCATGCCGAGTCCGCCCGCGTTCGGCGTGTGGCTGTCGGTGCCGATCATCATGCCGCCCGGGAACGCGTAGTTCTCGAGGACGACCTGGTGGATGATCCCCGAACCCGGACCCCAGAATCCGAGTCCGTATTTCGCCGAGACGCTGCGCAGGAAGTCGTACACCTCGCGGTTGGTGTCGATCGCGACGCCGAGGTCGATGGATGCACCCACCTTGGCTTGAATGAGGTGATCGCAGTGGACGGTCGAGGGCACCGCCGCCTCGGGAAGCCCCGCCGTCATGAACTGCAGAAGAGCCATCTGCGCGGTGGCGTCCTGCATGGCGACTCGGTCGGGATGAAAATCGGCGTAGGAGACCCCGCGCTCCAACTCTTGGCCCTCGGGATCGGCCAAATGGTTGACGAGGATCTTTTCGGCGAGGGTCAAGGGGCGACCCAGCCTCCGTGAGGCGATCGACACCCGCTCGGGAAGTGTCGCGTATACGCGCTCGACGAGTTCGACGGGGGTGGAGGAGCTGACGGCCATGGGTCCACTATACGAACCGGCTCGTCGGCGCGAGCAGGCCGTCCCGACGCGCTCAGACCCCCGAGTCGCCCCAGGTATTCCAGTGCGTGAGGTCGCTCGCTGGTAGCCGCGAGGCGGGGCGGAAGTCGGTTCCGAGCGTGTGCGCGATCGGGAAGAGCCCACCTTGGCTGTATCGGTCGAAGGGGATACCGAGGAGGTCGGCTGCTTGCTCCTCCCCACCGTTGATGAGGTGGAGTGTGGTCCATGCCGATCCCATGCCCCGCTCGCGGAGTGCGAGCATGAAACTCCACACGGCGGGAAGCAGCGATCCCCAGAAGGCCGCCGACGATCCCGAGGTCTCAGGTTTGCCCTCGATGCACGGGATCATCATCAGCGGGGAGCGCGCGAAGTTGTCGGCCAGATACTGCGCCGAGTCGACCACCCGGTCGGCTGCCTGCGCACGCGGATCATGATCGGCGTAGCTCGGTCTCGGAAGATTCCGATAGAGCGCGAAGTTCTCGGCGTAGATGCGGGCGAGCTCGGTCTTCTTTGCCTCGTCATCGACGAACACCCATTGCCAGCCCTGGCGGTTCGAGCCAGTCGGAGCCTGCAGGGCGATGTCGAGCGCGTCCATCACGGTCTCGCGGGAGACCGGCCGGTCGAAGTCGAGGCGCTTGCGCACACTCCGCGTCGTGGTCAGCACCTGGTCGGCGTCAAGGCCGAGTCGTCCGTCGTCGGTCGTCTGGTCGGTCACCCGACGAGTGTGCCAGACGGACCGGTCGTCCTCACGGTCGGTGGGTGCTGGAGTCGGTCTGTCAGACTCGACACATGAGCAATGAGATCGAGACCAGCGATCCGGAACGCGTCTCCCTCCGGATCGACTCGGGTGTCGCGGTGGTGCGCTTCGAGCGCTCCGATAAGCGCAACGCGCTCGACGGGCGTCAGTTCCTCGCCATCGCGGCCGTTGGAGAGCAACTGAAGGCGCGGCCCGACGCGCGAGTTGTGGTTCTCACGGGGTCGGGAGCGTCGTTCTGCGCCGGACTCGACTTCTCCGGTTTCGCGGCGATGCTCGACGGGGGAATGGAGGAGGCCGGGTCCGACGGGTCGCCCGGGCGCCTCACCGACTCGGGGCTCACCCATCTCGGGCAGCAGATCTGCTGGGTCTGGCAAGAGTTGGAGGTTCCAGTGGTGGCGGCCCTGCACGGTCACGCTCTCGGAGGCGGCCTCCAGATCGCCCTCGGTGCCGACATTCGGATCGCCCACCCCGCCACACAGCTCTCGGTGCGCGAGATCCACTGGGGGATCATCCCCGACATGACGGGGACGCTCATGCTCGACCGCCTTGTCCGGCCCGACATCGCCCGGGAACTGACGTTCACCGGCCGCGTCCTCGACGCCGAGGAGGGACACCGATTGGGGCTAGTCACGAGCCTCAGCGAGACGCCCCTCGAGGAGGCAATGGTCCTCGCGGGCGAGATTGCTTCCCGGAATCCGGAGGCGGTGCGCGCGGCCAAGCGGCTGCTCACGAAACGTGCTCACGATGGATTCGCCGAGCAGTTCGCCGCCGAGCGTCGAGAGATCGCCGCTCTCATCGGCCGGCCGAATCAGGTTGAGGCCATCACCGCGAACCTCGAATCGCGACCTCCGGTCTTCAGCGACTGATTTCTCCTCGCCGGCTCAGCGGTGTCCATCGGGCGTCGCGCGGCTAAAGTTCCCCGCCTGGGCCAACGTCGTCCCAGCGCCAACCCCCTACCTGGAGCGCTTCATGACGACCCGACCCGATCGAGCCCGTTCAGCCCGCCGCGGCCTGTACGACCCCCGATTCGAGCATGACTCGTGCGGGGTGTCCTTCGTCGCCGACATCAAGGGCCGGGCCAGTCACGACCTCGTGCTGACGGGGCTCCGCGCGCTCACCAACCTCGAGCACCGAGGCGCCACCGGCGCGGAACCCGACACCGGTGACGGGGCGGGAATCCTCATCCAGGTTCCCGACCGTCTCCTCCGGGGAGTGATCGGCGAACACCTCCCGCCGGCCGGGGAATACGCGGTCGGCATGGCCTTCCTGCCGGCGGATGGTGACGCGGCAAATCGCGCTCGTGATGAGATCGACCGGATCATGGAGTCCGAGGGGCTGAACGTCGTCGCATGGCGCGAGGTACCGACCGATCCCTCGTCCCTCGGGGCGACCGCGCGCGCGGCGATGCCGCGGTTCGAGCACCTCGTCGTGACGCCGGGCGATGGGCGTCGCGGTATCGACGTCGACCGGCTCGCGTTCATCGCCCGCAAGAGAGTGGAGCACGAGCTCGTCGGCGAGCTCGCCACCTATTTCCCGTCGCTGTCGGCGAGAACCCTCGTCTACAAGGGGATGCTCACTACTCCGCAGCTGAGCGCCTTCTATCCCGACCTGACCGACGAGCGCACCGAGAGCGCGCTCCTGCTTGTGCACTCGAGGTTCTCGACGAACACGTTCCCCTCGTGGCCCCTCGCGCACCCGTACCGCTATGTGGCCCATAACGGTGAGATCAACACTGTCCAGGGAAACCAGAACTGGATGCGGGCCCGAGAGGCCATGGCCTCGTCGGAGCGCCTTCCCAACCTCGACCGCGCCTTCCCGATCTGCACCCCCGGGGCGAGCGACACCGCGCGCTTCGACGAGGTGCTCGAACTGCTCCACCTCGCAGGACGGCCCCTCCATCACGCGGTGCTGATGATGATCCCCGAGGCGTGGGAGAACAACGAGGCGATGGATCCCGAGCGGCGGGACTTCTACCGCTTCCACTCGTCGCTCATGGAGCCGTGGGATGGCCCGGCGAGCGTCACCTTCACCGACGGCGAGGTCATCGGCGCGGTGCTCGACCGCAACGGCCTCCGGCCGAGCCGCTACTGGGTCACCGACGACGACCTCGTCGTCATGGCCTCTGAGGTCGGCGTGATCGACATCGATCCGGCCAAGGTGGTCACGAAGGGACGCCTGCAGCCCGGCAAAATGTTCCTGATCGATACCCGGCGTGGACGCATCGTCGACGACGAGGAGATCAAGTCGGAGTTGGCGGCCGAGCATCCCTACGGAACGTGGCTCTCCGAGGGACTCGTCGAGTTCGCGGACCTTCCTGAGCGCGAGCACGTCGTCTTCAGCCACGAGAGCGTGCTCCGGCGTCAGCAGATGTTCGGGTATAGCCACGAGGAGTTGAAGCTCATTCTCGCCCCAATGGCCGCGGCCGGAGCCGAACCCATTGGCTCCATGGGAACCGACACGCCGCTCGCCGTCCTCTCCGAACGTCCGCGACTGATCTTTGACTACTTCAAGCAGTTGTTCGCACAGGTTACGAATCCGCCACTCGACGCAATCCGCGAGGAGGTCGTCACCGCGGTCTCGGCGACGATCGGACCTGAGTCGAACCTGCTCGAGCCGGGCCCCGACTCCTGTCGGCAGCTCGCGCTCCCGTTCCCGATCATCGACAATGACGAGCTGGCCAAGATCATCCACGCTGACGATGACGGCGACCGGCCGGGCCTGCGAGCCCACGTCGTCAGCGGGCTCTACGACGTGAACGGTGGGGGAGCTGCTCTCGGACGCCGCCTCGAGGAGATCTTTTCCGAGGTCGGCGAGGCGATTGATGGCGGCGCGCGGGTGATCGTGCTGTCCGACCGAAACGCCGACGTCTCCCGGGCGCCGATCCCGTCGCTCCTGCTCACCTCCGCCGTGCACCACCAGTTGGTGCGTACCCGGCAACGGACCATGGTCGGGTTGGTCGTGGAGGCCGGTGACGCGCGGGAGGTGCACCACATGGCGCTCCTCATCGGCTTCGGCGCCGGTGCCATCAACCCGTACCTCGCCTTCGAGTCGATCGAGGACATGATCGCCGAAGGCCTCCACGGTCTCGGTGGGATCGAACCGCGCGTGGCGGTGCGCAACTACATCAAGGCCTGTGGCAAGGGCGTGCTGAAGGTCATGTCGAAGATGGGCGTCTCAACGGTTGCCTCCTATACGGGAGCGCAGATCTTCGAGGCGATCGGCCTCGCCGACGACCTCGTCGAACGCCACTTCACCGGGACCGTCAGTCGCCTCGGAGGAATCGGGCTCGACCAGATCGCCACCGCTGTCACGATGCGCCACGCTGTCGCGAATCCGAAGCGCCCGGAGGAGCGCGCGCACCGACGCCTCGAGATCGGCGGCGAGTACCAGTGGCGTCGGGAGGGTGAGCATCACCTCTTCAACCCGGAGACCGTCTACCGCCTCCAGCACGCAACGAGGGCAAAGCGCTACGACATCTTCAAGCAGTACACCGCTCTCGTCGATGAGCAGTCCGATCGGCTGGCGACTCTGCGCGGCCTCATGCGCTTCGCCGATGACCGGGTTCCGGTGCCGATCGATGAGGTCGAGCCCGCATCGGAGATCCTGAAGCGCTTCTCGACTGGAGCGATGTCGTACGGCTCCATTTCCGCTGAGGCGCACGAGACGCTCGCCGTCGCGATGAACTCCATCGGGGCGAAGTCGAACACCGGGGAGGGCGGCGAGGACGCGGACCGTCTCCACGACCCAGCGCGCCGATCGTCGATCAAGCAGGTCGCCTCAGGCCGATTCGGCGTGACGGCGGAGTACCTGACGAACTCCGATGACATCCAGATCAAGATGGCGCAGGGGGCGAAGCCGGGAGAAGGCGGCCAGTTGCCGGGGCACAAGGTGTATCCCTGGATCGCGCGCACCCGGCACTCGACCCCGGGTGTCGGTCTCATCAGTCCGCCACCGCACCACGACATCTACTCGATCGAGGATCTGAAGCAGTTGATCCATGATCTCAAGAACGCCAACCCCGCGGCTCGGGTGCACGTCAAGCTCGTCGCGGAGATGGGCGTCGGTACGGTCGCCGCCGGAGTCTCGAAGGCGAAAGCTGACGTCGTTCTGATCAGCGGGCACGACGGCGGCACCGGCGCATCGCCGCTGACCTCTCTGAAGCACGCGGGAGGACCGTGGGAACTCGGTCTGGCCGAGACTCAGCAGACCCTTGTCATGAACGGCCTCCGCGATCGGATCGTCGTGCAGACCGACGGGCAGTTGAAGACCGGCCGAGACGTGGTGGTCGCCGCGCTGCTCGGCGCCGAGGAGTTCGGTTTCGCCACCGCGCCTCTCGTGGTCTCGGGATGCGTGATGATGCGCGTTTGCCATCTCGACACCTGTCCGGTCGGCATCGCGACTCAGAACCCCGAGCTCCGCAGTCGCTTCTCGGGACGACCCGAGTTCGTCGTGAACTTCTTCGAGTTCATCGCCGAGGAGGTGCGCGAGCTCATGGCTCGACTCGGTTTTAGGACGATGGACGAGATGATCGGGCGAGTCGAGGCTCTCGACACCCGGCCGGCGGTCGATCACTGGAAAGCCTCGGGGCTGGACATCTCTCCGATCCTCGCCCCCGCGGACAACCACTACGACCAAGCCCTCCACTGCACCCGCGGTCAGGATCACGGACTCGACGAGGCGCTCGACGCCGAGTTGATCCACGAGGCGCGAGGCGCGATCTCCGAGGGTGTTCCGGTCAGTATCAGTCGACCCATCCGGAACGTGAACCGAACGGTCGGCACGCTCCTCGGACACGAGGTCACCAAGGCTTGGAAGGGCGAGGGTCTGCCCGAGGACACGATTCGCGTCGATTTCGAGGGCTCCGCCGGTCAGAGTTTCGGGGCGTTCGTGCCAAGGGGTATCACGTTGACCCTGGAGGGCGATGCCAACGACTACGTCGGTAAGGGCCTCTCCGGAGGTCGTCTGGTGATCCGGCCGCCTCGCAATTCGCCGTTCGTGGCCGAGGAACATGTGATCGCCGGCAACGTGATCGGATACGGCGCGACCTCGGGAGAGATGTTCATTCGGGGACGGGTCGGCGAGCGGTTCTGCGTTCGCAACTCGGGAGCGTTGGCAGTTGTCGAGGGCATCGGTGATCACGGGTGCGAGTACATGACCGGCGGTCGTGTGGTGGTGCTCGGCGCGACCGGACGGAACTTTGGTGCCGGCATGTCAGGTGGTATCGCCTTCGTCTACGACCCGGACGGGTCATTCGACCGGCGAGTCAATCCCGAGATGGTGCAGATCGAGAAGATGGACGACGACGACACCTCCTTTGTTCGCGAGGTGGTCGAGCGTCATGTCGAGCACACCGGATCGGAAATCGGCCGACGTGTTCTCGCCTCGTGGTCGGTCGAGAGTGGTCGATTCCGGAAGGTGATGCCGACGGACTACCGACGGGTGCTCGATGTCATGGAACAAGCGGGGCGCGATGGACTCGACGAGCGCGCGACCCTCGAACGGGTGATGGAGGCTTCGCGTGGGTGAGTCGACGGGATTCCTGAAGTGGGAGCGCAAACTGCCGGAGATGCGACCGGTGCCGGTGCGTCTGCGCGACTGGCGGGAGGTCTACGACGACTTCCCGGCCGATGAGCTCCGGCGCCAAGCGGGCCGTTGCATGGACTGTGGCATCCCGTTCTGCAACAACGGGTGCCCCCTCGGCAATCTCATCCCCGATTGGAACGACCTCGTCTACCGCGAGCACTGGCGCGCTGCTCTCGATCGACTCCACGCCACGAACAACTTCCCGGAGTTCACCGGGCGTCTCTGTCCGGCTCCGTGCGAGTCGGCCTGCGTGCTCGGCATCAACCAACCTCCGGTGGCTATCAAGCAGGTCGAGGTGGAGATCATCGATCACGCCTTCGAACAGGGATGGGTCACGCCGCAGATCCCGTCGGTTCGCACCGGCAAGCGCGTCGCCGTCATCGGCTCGGGACCGGCGGGCCTCGCGGCGGCGCAGCAACTGACCCGCGCCGGGCATGAGGTGGTAGTTCTCGAGCGGGCCGATCGGATCGGTGGACTCCTGAGATACGGCATCCCCGAATTCAAGATGGAGAAGCGACACATCGACCGACGGCTGGAGCAGATGACCGCCGAGGGCACCGAGTTCCGAACCGGGGCCGCCGTCGGCGAGAACATCGATGTCGATGTCCTGATGGCGAGCAACGACGCCGTGGTTCTCGCCTGCGGTGCGACGGCTTGGCGCGACCTCGACGTTCCCGGTCGCGATCTCGCCAATATCCATCAGGCGATGGAGTACCTGCCGCTCGCCAACCGGGTGCAACTCGGAGATATGGATGCCTCGCCGATCGACGTCAAGGGTCGAGATGTTGTGATCATCGGTGGTGGCGACACCGGTGCCGATTGCCTCGGCACCGCGCACCGTCAGGGCGCGGCCTCGGTGACCCAGCTTGAGATCATGCCGAGGCCGCCGGAGGAACGAGCCGCGTCGAACCCCTGGCCGCAGTACGCCATGGTCTACAAGGTGACCTCCGCTCACGCCGAGGGAGGGGAGCGGGTCTATTCGGTCAACACTGAGCGGTTCGTCGATGATGGCGAGGGGAACGTGCGAGCCCTCCTGGTTCATGAGGTGGAACTCGTCGACGGCCGCTTTCAGAAGGTGGAGGGCACCGACCGTGAGATTCCCGCCGACTTCGTGTTCTTGGCTCTCGGCTTCGTTGGGCCCGAACGGGGCTCCTGGTTGGATCGCCTCGGTGTCCGACTCGACGAGCGCGGCAACGTCGCCCGTGACGAGCAGTACATGAGCTCAGTTCCCGGAGTCTTTGTCGCGGGCGACATGGGACGGGGGCAGAGCCTCATCGTCTGGGCTATCGCCGAGGGCCGCGCCGCAGCGGCTGGTGTCGACGAGTTCCTCATGGGGGAGAGCCGACTCCCCCGGCCGATCGGTCCGACCGCTCGTCCGCTGGTGTGAGCCTCGGTGCCCCCGGGTCGGGAGCCGAACGGAATACGATGCGGGCATGATGCGGCGGATGGCCCTCGCGACCCCGGTCGTGCTCGGATTCGCTGTTCTTGGTGTCGGCTGCGCGACCGATGACGCCGCGGTGTCGCCGACGGTGGCGCCGATTCAACCCACCTCCTACGTGGTCAAGGAACTCGTCACCACCACGACGACCACGCTGCCGCCGACGACGACGACCGTGCTCGGCCAGCTGATGGAGCCGATCGAGTACATCATCGTGTCGGGCGACAATCCATCTCGGGTTGCCGAGCGGTTCAGCATCTCGATCCAGCAACTCGCCGAGGCGAATGCCACGAATCCCGTGTACACGAACTTCCTGCTCGGCGGCACGCTGATCATCCCGCCCGGCGCGGTTCTTCCGGAGGCAGTGGCAACCGCGGTAGCTACCGGGGGCGCGACAACCGGTGCGAACTGCACCTTTGAGCAACACGAGGTGGTCGCCGGTGACAACCCGACGGTGGTGGCGCGGAAGTACGAGACGACCATCGAGGCGCTTGCCCGCGCGAACGCCACGAACCCGGTCTACTCGAGCTTCCTCATCGGGGGATCGCTGATCATCCCCGTCGGTGACTGCTGATCTGGCTCAGTCGCTGCGGCGCCCGAGGTCCGGCCAAGCACGCCCTCGTTCGCTTCGGCCAGCAACTCCTCGACGCCGGAACTCGGTGAGCGCCCACGCACGCCGCCATGGCGAAGCGGTTGGCCCGTGGAGATGGGCTGAGGCGCCCGAGGCAGCCGTTCGGGCGGCGGTCCAGTAGTCGCTGTTCGCCTCCAAGGCGAGGCGGTTGACGGCCTGCTCGATGCGATCGCTGAATCGGCGCGTGTTCTCGCCCTCCTCGGGTCGCATCGGTCGGCCGAAGACGACGCGAGTCCGACCGGGTCGCAACCGTGAGGCGCCTTTGCCGAATATCGCCCCGGTCCCGTCGATGTAGACGGGAACCACGTCGGCTCCGGTCCGGGCTGAGAGATAGGCCGCGCCCCCTTTGAAGCCCTGCCCCCAGCCGTCGGGAGACCGTCCGCCCTCCGGATAGATGAGCAGGCTCGATCCGTTGTCGACCAACTGTCGGAATCGGTCGCTGGAACGACGATTCGTTACTTCGCGATCGATGGGGATGGCGTTGAGGGCCAGGGCGGACACCGTCGCCTTCCAGCGCCGGTTGAAGAAATAATCCGCAGCAGCGGCGACGGCGAGATCATCCCGCCACGGGCGGGGAATCACCGACGTCATCAGGAGGGTGTCGAGATGGCTGTGGTGGTTGGGGGCGAAGATGAGCGGCGGGGCGGGGTCGAGCGCGGCGAGGTCGCTGAGCCGATCGAGTCCGTCGACGGTCGGCCGGGTGACTAGGACCGTGCCGAGTCGAAGCGGCCCTCGAGCGATCAGGCGCCGTGCCTCGCGAGCGAGCGGTCGCCGCGCCCAATCCGTGTCGTACTCGGCGCCGAGCTGATCAGGGGGCTCGGGCACGATCACGCCGTTCGGGACCGGCGGAGGCAGATAGGGGAAGCCGCGACGTCCGAGGGGACGCAGGCCGAGGCGGGTCAACCGTTCGAACGGGCCGATGAGCCGTTGCAGGCGGCTGGAGAGTTCGGCTCGCTTCACGACTAGTGGACGTCCGCGACGAGGACTGAGGGGACGTGGAGGTGGGTGATCGTGGGAGAGCGACCGACGACCTCGCTCGCGAGTTCGAAGGCGTCATCCATGGTGGAGGCTGGGGTGAAGCCGAGGCGACGAACGGTCGCAGGATCACCTCCGACGATGATCACGCGACCGGCCCACTGCTGACCGTGTGCGCCCCAATACCAGGCGTAGAACGGGTGGACCCCGTGGTACGCGTTGCCGGTTCGGTAGAGGTGCCGGTACCACTCGTCCTCGGCGTACTTCCGCTCCCATCGCTGGGACATCTCGGCGGGGTCTGTCGTGTCGGCGAGGACCTCGTCGAAGAAGTCGATGTAGCTCGGGTGATGGACGGGGTGGAACTCCTTCGTGGTGGGGTGGGTCATGATGACCACCCCACCCTCGCGCACCAGCGGACGACCCCGATACATGTTGAACAAGTAGCCGAGGCCCATGCACATCACGAGCACCGGGTTCATGATCGACTCGGGGTTGTAGGGGCTGATGAAGGGGATGCCCATCGTCAGGATGTCGGTCTGCCCCTCCACCGGAACGATGTGCTGCGCGTGGACATGTTCGAGGGTGCGCTCGTGGACCGTCTCGGTGAACCCGGCCTGAACGCTCGTCATGGCGTAGGGAGCCTCGATCGAGTGGAAGATCCGCCGGGCGAGTCGTCGGGGTGTGCGGTCGAGGGCTTTTGAGGTGGCCAAGAAGGTGGCGCGGTCGCGACCGGTCCACTCCCACTCACGCTTGGAGAGGAAGTCGAACGGAGACGGGAAGGCGTCGTTGTTGATCGTGGACTCGATTTGGAAGACCTTGGGGCCGTTGTCGCGGAGCACCGCGCCCATCCTCCAGATGGAGTGGTGCAGCGCCGAGTGGTGGCGATCCATCAGGCTCCGTGTGTTCTGCAGCGACTCCGGATTGTGGTGGTGGGAGAGGCACCGGTAGGAGGCCACCCCGGTGACGAGCGACTTCCAACCGCCGTCCATCGCCACCTGATTGACGTTGGCGTAGACGACGAGGTCCGATTCGGCGACCCGACGGTTGATCTCGAGTACCTCGCCGTGGTCGGTCTCGCCGAGCACGACCAGGTTGGCGTGGTCCTCCGCGTCGTGCTGGTACAGCGCTCCCGACGGATGGAAGGCGTCGAAGATCCGATCCCCGAGAACATGACGCAACTCGTAGTCGTGCATGCGTCGGTGGAGGCCGAGGGCGGCGATGATGTGCACATCGTCAACCCCAGCCTCGGCGGCCATGTCGAGGACCGCCTCGATGATGCGCTGCCTGGAGTCAGGGCGCCGCATCTTCGGAAGGGACAGGCTCGCGTCGTCGAAGCAGATCGTGAGGCGCATGCCGGCGTGAAGCAGCGAGGGGAGGGGTTCCATGTCGAGAGGCTGGAGAAGTGCCTCGCGGATGGCAGCATCGGGGTCCGCCAACCCGGGGAGCGGCTCGGCCGGATAGATCACGCGGGAGCGATCGGCTGGGAGACGTTCGAGGCTGAAGCGCTCCCCGTGCCAGAACAGCATGGGCGGCGTCGAACGATCGACGTCGAGGACGAATCCGGGTCGTGGCATCAGTTGCCCCTCCTGAGGTCGAAGGCGATCTTGACAGCGCCGCGTCGGCCGGCCTCGGCCGCATGGGCCAGAGCGTCGACATGGCGTTCGAGTGGGTAAGTAGCCGAGACCAGTCGCTCAGCGCCGGTTGTCTGCGCGAGGGCGATGGCGAGGTCGAAGGTTCGGACGCTGGAGCCGTCGTCGAGGGTCTCGGTGCCGTACGTGTAGCACCCCCGGAGTTCCGTCTCCCGGTGCCAGAGGGCGGTCAGGTCGAGCGAGACGTCGGCGGGCATACCGAGGAGCACCACCCGGCCACGTGGTCGAGTCATCGACACGCTGGCCGAAATCGATTCGGAGGAGCCGACCGCGTCGACCAGGCAGTGCGCGCCAGAGGAGAGGTGTCGCCCGATGACGTGTGCTCCCGTGCGGCGGCGTATGGCAGCCGCCAGATCACCCGAGCGGACGACCTCGACAGCGCCGAGTGCCCGGGCGATGGCGAACTGGTGCGGATAGCGGGCGCCAACGATCACCTCGGCCTCGGGCACGTGCGCTCTGAGCGCGGCGACCGTCGCGAGGCCCATCGTGCCCGCGCCGAGCACTCCGATCACGAGGGGGCCGCGATCGAGGAGGTTGCTGCGGCGGAGGGCATCGCGCACGGTGAACGCCGCGTGGACGCCGCCGGCGAGTGGCTCGACCAACACCGCTGCCTCGTCGGATAGGGCGTCGGGAATCTCGTGGATCTGAGAGTCATGGGCCCAGAACCACGGAGCCCATCCTCCGCCGGTCGAGTTGCAGAAGCCGGTTTGTATGCCGGGTTCCAATGGTCCGGTGACGAGGTGGCGATAATCGTCGCCGTCCCCCGGCGCTGCGTCGGGAGACGGCGGGACGGCGCCACGGGCGGCGTGGCCGAGCACCGGTTCGATCACGACACGCCGACCGTCGGCTCGAGTGCCCACGATCTCGTGGCCGGGAACGAACGGGAAGGACACCCAGTCCTCGAAGTAGGCGGAGGCGCGACCTTCGGCGAGCGCGAGGTCAGAACCGCAGATCCCCGACAGCGTCGTGTCGATCCGCTCCCACCCCGGACCGGGCTGTTCCGGATCGTCGATCTCGCCGAGGGTGAGCGGCCCCACACGGGTCGCCGAACGTTGACTGATCGACGAGACGAGCCGCGCGGCACCGAAACGAGGAACACTGCGGCGGACGCTGAGCGCTCTCATCTTCCACCTCGTCGGAGGCGCTCATCGCCGAATGGCGCGATCGGGAGCAGCGGTCGAGGTCCACCGGGGGCCTTGGCCCAGTGCTCGACGAGCCATCCCCGCTTTCGAGCGATGGCGGCCAGCCGGGTCTCAGGGTTCACGGCGACCGGGAAGCCCACGGCCTCGAAGAGCGGGAGGTCGGATGAGGAGTCTGCGTAGGCGACACACTCCTCCATTCGGAAGCCCTCAGCTTCGCAGTAGTCCGAGAGGAGTTGGGCCCGGGCTTCCCCGGTCGGGGGCACGGTGGTCATCTCGCCGCTGAGGGTCCCGTCTTGCCGAACGCTCATCTCCGCGGCCACGATCTCGTCGAAGAGGGGTCTCAGGCCGGCGACGTTGAAGTTGAGCGCGCCGGTGATGAGGATCGTGCGGTGTCCAGCGGCGCGGTGCTCGCGGACACGTCGGATGCCTTCCGGGAAGCTCTTGGTAAGCACGAGATGGGTCATCATCGCGGCCACGTCCTCCTCGATCTGCTCGATCGGGGCGTTCTCGTAGCGCCGATAGAAGTGACGCAGGAAGTCGGTGCGGTCTCGACGATCGAGACGAAGGAGCGAGGGGGCTTCGGCGAGTGTTCGCGCCACGTAGCGGAGTCGCTCGCCGCGGTCGAGGCGGCGGGTGGCCAGCCAGGAGTAGTTCGCGACGACATTCGAGGCGATGAGGGTGTTCTCGAGGTCGAAGGCGGCGACCTGGCGTGCCGGGTCGAGCACCTGACGGCGGAGTCGGGCCGTGCGGTCGGTCGTCTTGGCGCGGCCGGGTGTGGTTTTCACCCGTGCGTGCTCGATGATCGAGGGAAGGTGGATCTCGTTGATGTAGGTGGGCCAGTCCACGAGCCTCGGATCGAAGGCGAAGTCGCGCTGGTCGTTCTCGGGCAGGCGATCCCAGAGGGACAGCAGGTTGTCAACTTGGTAGATCGCTTCGCACTCGGTGTAGAGGCCGTAGAGCTCGACGTACTCGAGGGCCCGCTCGACCTCCATACGTCGGGTCTCGAGGTTGGCGGCGAGCTCAGCCTGGCGTCCGCGCAAAGGCAGCGATTGGAGAGCCGACTCAGCGCGTGTGATCACCGCCTTCGCTCGGGTCAACTGGGTCTGCACGCGACCCCGTCCGGGGAAGCTCCACTCGGGAACGATGATCGGTTGGCCCTCGTTGTCGTAGAGGGGATGGGCGGTGAACCAGCTGCTGACGTTGTCGACGAGGGCTCGGTAGCGGAGCGGGTTGATCCCACCGGAGGCCACCTGGGTGATGGGCGGCGCCTCATCCGGTCCGGCTGCGGCGACGGCGACGATGGCGGCCACGACCATGTCGACGGGGATGACGTCGATCGTGCCCTCGGGGACGCCCGGGAACTCCTTCAGGAGACCGCGGGCGTAGGAGAGGATCACCGGCTCGGCCATGCGGAAGCCTCGAATCCACCCGGGACGCGGCTCCGCCCACGCCGACTCGATGATCGAGGGTCGCACGATCGAGACGGGGACCTGACCACGGCTCTCGGTGAGGGCCTGCTCGCCGAGCGCCTTGGTGAAGGCGTAGGCGTCGGGCCAGCCGACGCTCGCCGCGCGCGCGCGACCGGCCGCGACCAGTTGGTCGCGCACCCAGCGGTTCCTGAGCTGCTCGGTCTTAGCAGCGAGAGCGGGTGCTCCCGCCGCTCCGAGTTCGGCGCGGGCGCGCTTGCGGAACTCGGCGAGTCGTTCGGGTCGCCGACTCTCGGCCTCGGTGTCACCCTTCAGCCGACGGGCCGAGATGACTTCGTCGCGCCAGTCGAGACCGATATCGAATGGCCCGTCGCTGACCAGTTGCTCGGGTGCGGTGCCGCGGCGGTTGCCGGCGACGTAGCAGGTGGACACGGCGACGAGATGTGGCGTGATGTCCAGTTCGGCGCAGAGCGAGGCGATGCGGGTCGGCCCGAGCAGGTTGATCTCGACCGCCTGGTCGAGAGGTGAGTCGAAGGAGACGGTGGCAGCGGAGTGGATGACGACATCGACGGTGGCGAACACGGCCCGCGCCGCCTCGTCGAGCCCGAGTCCGTCCGAGGAGACGTCGCCGGCGATCGTGGTGACCCGACGGGCGCACATCTCCGTGAAGCCCTCCTTGCCGAGATCTTCCCGGAGACGGTCGAAGGCGTCGTTGGAGAGCAACTCTCGCTCGGTCCTGCGAGCAGCGGAGGTGCGCCGCCCATCCCGCACTAGCAGAACGAGCTCGCAGTCGGGCACACCCCTCAGGAGCCGTTCGACGAGGGCGGTGCCGACGAAGCCCGTGGCGCCGGTGATGGCGATCCTCTTTCCGGCGAGACCTTCGGCGATCACGGACATATGTCTATCAGGTTCTCTACCAAGTGGTAGACGGACGCGGTTGCTGCGAGGATGTCGGGGTGCCGGAGCGACCCACGAGAGATCGAATCCTCGACGAGGCGGTCGATCTCTTCGGTTTCCGCGGGGTCGAGGCGGTCTCGCTCGACGAGATCGCGCGCGCCGTCGGCGTGCGCAAGCAGTCGCTCCTGTACTGGTTTCCCTCAAAGGAGGCCCTGGTGGCAGCGGTGCTCGACACGGTCGCCGATGAGCTCGTGGTCGTCATCACCGCCGCGATTCGCGCCTCAGACGACGACCCGTTGGTCCGCATCGACGCCGTGATCCGTGCCGTGTTCGGGCCCGCGGTCCGAAGGCCGGCGCTGCTCGGGCTGGTGCGAGAGCTTGGACGGCTCGATCCTGAACTCGTCGAGCGGCTCCGATCGCGGATCGCCCCGCTCGTCGAGGCCTGCGTGGCTTATCTCGAGTCCGAGATGGAGCGTGGGCGTCTACGGCGAGCGGACCCGCGACTCGTCGCGGCCCTGGCCTACGCGACGGTCACCGGCATCGCGACCGAGCCGGAGGCGCTCGAAACGGTCGGATGGTCGCGTGACCTCGCCGGGCTGCGTCGACTTCGCGACGAGTTGCGCGGATTCATCCGCGCCGCGCTTGCCCCGTGAGGCTCAGTGATCAACGCGGCGACGCCGCGTGGCGTGGCGCTCGAACGCGAGGGTGATCAAGCGTTCGATGATCTCCGGGTAGGGCACACCGGAGGCCTCCATCATCTTCGGAAACATCGAGATCGGGGTGAAACCCGGCATCGTGTTCACCTCGTTGAGCAGCAACCCGCGGCCATCGTCGGCGAGGAAGAAGTCACAGCGCGCGAGCCCCTCGCAGCGCAGCGCTCGGTAAGCCCGGAGGGCGAGGTCCCTGATCTCGGTGGCCACCGCAGGATCGACTTCGGCGGGAACGAGCGTCCGCGATCGTCCGTCGAGGTACTTGTCGGCGTAGGAGTAGAACCGGTCGCCGGGGATGATCTCCCCGGGAACCGAGACGATCGGATCGGCGTCGCCGAGCACGGCGACCTCGAGTTCCCGTCCGCTGATGGCCTCCTCGATCACGACGACCCGGTCGTAGGTGAGAGCGAAGCGGACCGCGGGGATGAGCCCGGTCGAATCATCGACCCGATTGACCCCGACGCTCGATCCCATGTTCGCGGGCTTCACGAAACACGGAAAGCCGAGGTCGGCGCCGACCCGGCGGACGAGATCGTCTTCACCGGACGGTCCCGTCTGAAGATCGCGTTCGGTAACCACGAGATGCAGGGCCTGAGCGATACCGGCCGCACCGACCACGACCTTGGCCATCGCCTTGTCCATCGCGAGAGCTGAACCGAGGACGCCCGAGCCGACGTAGGGAAGGTCGACGATCTCGAGGAGTCCCTGGACGGTGCCGTCCTCGCCGAGAGGTCCGTGGAGGAGCGGGAGCACCACCGCCTCGCTCCCGACCCGAGAGGTAAGCGCTTCACTCGCGCCGATCACCGGGCCGGATGCGGACAGTTCAGCGGCTTCGGGGTCGGCCTGATGCCAGACCCCCTCTCGATCGATGCCGAGCAGGGTGAGGGCGTAGCGCGACCGGTCGACGGCGTTGATCACGTGCCGCGCGGTGACACAACTGATGTCGTGCTCAGCCGATCGTCCACCGAAGAGGACCACGAGTTCGGTGACCGCCCTGCCCACCGGGCCGACGGTACCGTTCGAGACGATGAGGATCGAGGCACCCTGGGTGGCCAAAGCGGTCGGAGGTACCCATCACGGCGACATCTCGTCGATCGCGATCGATGGGGTGGACTTCGACTCGCGCACCATCGGACCCGGTCAGATGTTCGTCGCGCTGGTGGCTGAGCGCGACGGTCACCGTCACCTCGCCGACGCCGCATCCCGTGGCGCCGTGCTCCATCTCTGCTCGGACCGCTCCGCGGTCGAGGCGGCCGGTCTCCCGGCCGTGATCGTGGAAGACACGCTGGCTGCTCTCGGCGCGCTTGCCATGGCGGTCCGTCTCGATCTGCTGGCCGAGTCCCGGGTGGTCGGCATTACCGGGAGTGTCGGAAAGACCTCGACGAAGGACCTGACCGCCGCCGCGCTCGCTGCCGGATTAGTCGCCCATGCGAACCGAGCCAGTTTCAACAACGAGCAGGGCCTTCCGGTGACGGTGCTCGCCGCCCCGGAGGGTTGCGAGGCCCTCGTGGTCGAGATGGGCATGCGCGGTCACGGGCAGATCACAGAGTTGTGCCGCATCGCTCGACCCGACATCGGTGTCGTCACGGCGGTGGGCGAATCCCACACTGAGCTCGTCGGCGGTCTCCAAGGTGTCGCTCGAGCAAAGGGCGAGTTGGTCGAGGCGCTCCCATCGACGGGCACGGCGATTCTGAACGCGACCGACCCGCGCGTGCTCGCGATGTCATCGCGGTGCGTAGGATCGGTGCTCAGCTTCGGTGAGGGTGGTGATGTCAGCCCCGAGGGGATCGTGCTCGACGATCGGGCTCGAGCCCGGTTCGTCGCCCGAACACCTTGGGGTTCCACCGAGGTGCGTCTCGCGCTCTCGGGTGAGCACATGGTGTCGAACGCCTGCGCGGCGCTTGCTGTCGCGGGAGCGCTCGGGGTCGACATCGATGCAGCCGCGAACGCGATGGCGTCGGTGCACGCAGCCCCGGGGCGAATGGCGGTGGTGCCGGGTCGCAACGGCTTGATCGTGGTCGACGACACCTACAACGCGAACCCGACATCGGTGGAGGCGGCGCTCCGCGCCCTCGTTGCCGTTCCGGCATCGCACCACGTCGCGTTGCTCGGGCTGATGGCTGAACTCGAGGATCCGGGTCCGTCACACGAGGCGATCACCGAACTCTGTAACCGACTCGGAGTGCGACTCATGCCGGTGGAGTGCGATCTCTACGGGGTCGAACCCGTCGCCCTCGACGAAGTTGGCGCGCTTCGCTTCGACGCCTCGACGGCGGTGTTGGTCAAGGGCAGCCGTGTCGCGGGTCTCGAACGGGTGGTCGGAGTCCTCACCACCGACCAGCCTGCCTGATCACCCTGGCTGGTAACCGTGCCTGACCACCCGTGAGTTCCGATGCTGTCTCACAGCAGTCGCGTCGGCCCGTCGCGCGGTGCGGCCTCGACCTCCTCCGCGGCGATGAAATCGGCGGGGGAGAGACGGTCGAGATCGGTCCAGCGGCTGAGTCCGACCGCCGTCACAGCGCCGACTCCGAGGACCCACCGAGCGCCGATTGCGTCCATGATCGGGCCGGCGATGAGATTGCCGAAGGGGATGGTGCCACCGAAGGCCATGAACCACAGCGGCATGACCGACGCGCGTTCTCGGTCGAGAAGGTTCTCCTGTAGGACGGTGACGAGGGCGGTGGCCGTCATGAAGTAGACGAAGCCGAGAGCCGCCGAGACCGGGAAGGCAGCCGCCGGACTCCGCAGGACAGCAAAGATCGCGAGAAAGATCGCGAAGAGCCCGTAACCCCGGACGATCACATCTCGTCGGCTGGTTCCTGAGAACACGGTGCCCACCGCGATCGACCCGAAGAACGCTCCGAGTCCCCACACGATGTAGAGGAATTTGTAGGTCGGCCCCTCGGGGTCGAGACCGAGGTTGAGTCGCGCCACTGACGGGAAGAGTCCGATGTACGGCAGGCACACAAGCGAGAAGACGCTCATCGATACGAGAACGCGCGAGAGCGACCGGCGCCCCCGCGCGAGCCGGAGCCCGGTAGTCAGCGCGCTGAGCCCCCTGGTTGGACCCGCGCCACCCGGATTGGGAAGGCGTACCAGCACGATCGGCACCGCGAGGAACAGGTAGGTCACCGCGTTGACCGCGAACAGTCCGGGGATTCCGACGCCGAGCGCGGCGAGCGCCGCGGCCAGGGTCGGGCCGAGTATTCGGCTCCCGTTGATCATCGCCGAATTGAGGCTCACCGCTCCGGGGATGTCCCGACGATCGACGAGGAGCGGGATGCTCGCGGAGAACGCCGGAGCCTGAATGGTGTTCGCGATCCCGATGATCCCTTGGATCACGAAGATCGTCCACAGCGGCGCGCCACTCCATGTCGAGAGCGCGAGAACGACCGACATCGCCATCATCACCGCCTGCATCGAGGTGACGAGGGTCGTCCGGTCGTACCGATCGGCGAGGACGCCGGCCGGAATCGACAGCAGAAGCAGTGGTCCGAGTTGAACGAAGACGAGCAGGCCGACCAGGGAGGCCGAACCGGTCACCGAGTCGATGTACGCCGGCAGGGTGAAGTTCTGCATCCACGT
>JAYQAE010000011.1:0-25652 GCA_038136655.1 Ilumatobacteraceae bacterium | reverse complement strand
GTTCGGGTACCGACCGATCTCGACAGTACCGAGACCGAGCTGCTCACCCGCCTCGCCGAGCACCGCGAGGAGCGGATCGGCACATCCGGGGGGTCGAGTCTCTTCTCCCGGATCAAGTCGGCCTTCTCGTGACCGACGAACTCCGGGCCGCTGACGGCCATCTTCTCGTCGATGACCTCGATCATCCTGAACTGACCGAGGAGGCCGAGCATCACCTCACCAGGGTGCTACGCCTCCGCGACGGGCGCGTCGTGACCGTCACCGACGGGTGCGGTCGGTGGAGGACGTGTCGCCTTGAGTCGGGGATGTTGGTTGTGGAGGGCGACATCCGCGACGGGGTCGACCGGCCGAGCGTCACGATCGCGGCGGCCGTGCCAAAAGGCGACCGCGTCGACTGGATGGTGCAGAAACTCACCGAACTCGGTGTGGCGCGCATCGTGTTGCTGCGATGCGAGCGATCGGTCGTGAACTGGGACTCTGAACGGGGAGAGCGCCAACTGGAGCGGCTCCGCAGGATCTCGATCGGGGCCCTCCAGCAATCGCGGGGGCTCCACATGCCGAGCGTGGAAGGGCCGGTTCCGGCCACCGAAGTGCTCGCCTCGATGCCGATCGCCGAACCGGGCGGGGAAGGGCTCCCCCGCGACGACCGGTCGATCGCCATTGGGCCCGAGGGTGGTTGGAGCGGCGCCGAACTCGACTCGGCGATGAGGCGGGTTGACCTCGGGCCGGGTGTCCTTCGTGTCGAGACCGCTGCGGTGACGGCCGCTGTGCTGATGACCCGGGTCGCGTCGTGAACGGCGGCGATGGCTTCGGTGTCTACGTGCACATCCCGTTCTGCGCCTCCAAGTGCGACTACTGCGCCTTCGCGACCTGGACCGACCGAGCCCACCTCATGGAGCAGTATCTCGCCGCCGTCGAGCGCGAGATTGAACGAGCCGAACTGCCTGCGGCCACCTCGGTATTCGTCGGCGGGGGCACTCCGTCGCTCGTCCCACCCGAGCGTCTGGCCGGTCTGATCGCCACTATTCCTGTGGTCGAGGGAGCGGAGATCACCGTCGAGTGCAATCCCGACAACGTGGACTCTGCCCTTACCACCACCTACGCCTCGGCCGGAGTGAATCGGATCTCCCTCGGGGTGCAGTCGATGGTGCCCGAGGTGCTCGAGCGGCTCGGTCGTCGGCATGACCGCGACAACGTCGCCGCGGCCGTCGACGCCATTCAGACGGCGGGACTTCCGACGTTCAACCTCGACCTGATCTACGGCACAGTGGGGGAGAGCGACGACGATTGGCGCAGCACCCTCGAACAGGTGCTGGAACTCGATCCTCCCCACATCTCGGCCTACGCCCTCACCGTCGAGGCGGGAACGCCCCTTGCCGAGCGTCGGGCGGATCACCCCGACGATGATGTCCAAGCCGACCGCTACGAGATCGTCGACGACACGCTGTCCGCGGCCGGTTTGCTGGGTTATGAGATCTCCAATTGGGCGAAACTCGGCCACGAGTGTCGTCACAACGGCCTCTACTGGGCGCAGGGTGACTACCGGGGGTTCGGCTGCGCGGCGCACTCCCACTCGGCGGGACGGCGCTGGTGGAACGTGCGAACCCCCGACCGCTACATCGACCTCGTCGCTCAGGGAGCGTCGACGGAGGCCGCCGGCGAGGAGCTCGATG
This sequence comes from Ilumatobacteraceae bacterium, assembly GCA_038136655.1. GTDB lineage: Bacteria > Actinomycetota > Acidimicrobiia > Acidimicrobiales > Ilumatobacteraceae > Casp-actino5. Next base: position 23,979 of record JAYQAE010000011.1, on the reverse strand, counting down.
AGGAGACGCGTCGCTTCGAGGGATTGGAACTGCGCTTGCGTACCCGCGAGGGCGTGCCGCTCGACCGGCTCGACGGCGAGGCGCTGCCGGGGATCGTCGAACAGCGAGGGGATCGGTGGGTGCTCACCCGCCGCGGACGACTCATGGCCAATGAGGTGAGCACGCACCTGATCGTCTGACCCGCCGGTGGTGCCGACTCCGGCCAGGGGGTACACTCCGAGCCGCTACGGGCGCGTAGCTCAGTTGGTTAGAGCGCCACCATGACACGGTGGAGGTCCCGGGTTCGAGTCCCGTCGTGCCCACCACGCCCCGGCCGTGGCCGGGGTGTTCTCATGTGGTGACTCGGGCGACCCGAGCGCGGAGTGTCATCCGATCCACCCCAGCACGTCGACGAGTACGTGACCGCTGCCCGAAGTGTTGTTCCCTGTCGAGAGGAACACCTGCAGGGTTCCGTCGGGCCCGAGGCCAACGATCGCCATGTTCGGTACCACCTCTCCGGCACGCCAGTTCAGGTTCGACACGGTCGGCTGCTCGGCTCCGGTCGGCCACACCGAGAGATAACCGGCAGAGGTCGGCGAGACGACCGTGATGTTCACGTGTGCCCCGGTGGCGCCCTCCGGCACCCCTTCGACACCGGCGATCCGGATGGTTCTCGTCTCGCCATGACGCATCGCGCCCTCCGTCGTGCCGGATCCGGTTCGCGTATCGAACACCCGAACTGGATCGACCGCGGTGGTCATGCCACCGTCACCGAAGTAGCCGAGCACATCAACGAGAAGGTGCGTCGACGTGTCCGCCGCGAGCAGATCGACCGCTCCCGCGGCGCCCACCTCGACGACGACCAGATTCGGGCGGGTCACTCCTCGACTCAGGTTCAGATTCGACGCGTTCGGTGCCACCGAACCTGCCGGGAACACGGTGACGTAACCAGAGCCTGAAGGATCGGCAGCGGTCACGTTGAGCACCACGGATCGCGCGTTCTCCGGAACTCCCGCGACCCCGGCCACTGTTACCCGCCGGACCTCTCCCGCGGCGAACGCCCCGCCGCCGAGTCGTGAGTCCAGCAGCCGTGTTGGGGTGACCCCGGAGAAACCGACGCCGCCGGAGTTCGGCCCGTAGCCGAACCACCCGGCGACATCAGCGATGAGATGGGAGGAACCCTCCGACAGGTGGAATCGGATCGCTCCGCCGGCACCGACTCGAGCGAGGACCATGTTGGGCGCTGTCACCCCGCGGGAGAGGTTGAGGTTGGAGGCGCTCGGCCAGGCGCCGTAGTCGGACTGATCGTCGAAGACGTTGCCACGCCCCGCCGGGCGTGGGCCGACGGTCAGATACGCATTGGCAGTCGGCTCGACGGCAGTGAGATTGAGCAGCACCGCCGACACTCCCGAGGCGGGCACTCCGCCCACACCAGTGACGACGAGGTCGTGGTTGCGCCGCTCGTCGAGGCGGATCTCGGGGTTGGTGGTCGAGGCGGAGCCATCGCCGGCGCGCACCGCGCCATTGGGGATACCGAGTCCGATTCTCGTGTCGAGCACGCGTGTCGGCGCTGTTGGATGGAAGGTGCCGACCGGTGGAGAGACCTCGGAGGACCCGGTCAACACGACGCATCGATCGAGGCCGAAGCACGGGGCACCGAGATCGATATCGGGGACCGAACCCGGAGCGAGGTCGTCGAACCCCTGGATCCGTCGACCGGTGGAGTTGTCGGTCACGAAGATCGTGTAGCGACCGGGCCAGCCGATGGCTGTCGACCAGGTGTCGCCGGTGGTGGTGAGCGTTCCGAAGGCCCCGAAGCTCGTTCCCTCGGCGTTCGTCGGCACCGGGGCGCAGGTCTCATGCCACGAGCACGGAATTTGGAAGGCGTCGATGCTGACGCGGCCGTTTGAGATCGGCTCGTCGTCGACCACCGAACCGACGATGGGGAAGCCTCCCCAGGCGTCGCCGGGCGTCGCGAGGTGCACCGGCCCGAGATCGGAGGGCAACGCGTCACCCTCGCGTTCGATCTGGATCGCGATGCCGCCGTGGTCCTCGTCGAAGGGGTCGTACACCTCCCAGTAGCAATCCTGTTCCGGATCGTCGCCCGAGCAGCCGTCGGCGTCGTGGGGGTAGAACTCGATTCGCACGATCGCCGCAGCCGGGTCGTAGAGCGGACCGGAGTGGTAGCCGGTCGGGCGCCCGTAGTTGAGCGACGAGGTGTCGGTCTCCCAGGTGAACCACTGACCCGAGGAGTCCCATCTCATGTAGACGTCGTATCCGAATGCTGAGTCCGACCAGTCACCGGTGTAGGTCCACTCGACGCCGAGCGAGCCGATCGTGCCGACCGGATCGAAGTCGATCGAGAAGGCGTTCCGAGCCTGCGCGCCGAGGGCGTTTGCTGGTGACCCGATCGGCGATGCCGCGGTCGACGTCGGGATGAGCGTGGCGAGGAGGGCGGCTGCTGCGAGCGCGACTCTCACGACTCCGCCGAAACGGCGACCCAGGGGGAGGAGAACGTCATCACGCCATCATCGATCGGGTCCTGCAGGAGCGCCCGACGATCAGCCGCGTACCGCTGCGGGTTCGTCCATGGCTCGCGGTCGCCCTGTTTCGGCAGGGCCGGGATCATCCGTTGCAGGTAGCCCGCTGAGAAGTCGTCGATCCACGGACGGAGCGTCATGTCCTCGTCCTCGGGCCGACGACGAGGGGTCGCCTGAGCGTGACCCGAATCGCGGAGGTGGTTGAGCACACGACACACGTAGGTGGACACGAGGTCCGCCCGCAGTGTCCAGGAGGCGTTGACATAGCCGAAGGTCGAGACCAGGTTCGGGACATCGGAGTAGGCGACACCGCGGTAGGTGAGCGTCGAGGAGAAGTCGACCTCTTCGCCGTCGACCGCAACCTCCATCTCGCCGAGGTTCACCAACTCAAGTCCGGTCGCGGTGACGATCACGTCGGCGGGGAGTTCGCGCCCGTCGGTGAGCGCGACCCCCTCGCGGGTGAACCGGTCGATGGTCGCCGTGACCACACGGGCTCGGCCTGAGCGGACCGCCGAGAAGAAATCGCCATTGGGCACCAGGCACAGGCGCTGATCCCACGGGTCGTAACTCGGGGTGTAGTCGGTTTCGATGTCGTGACCCGGCCCGAGCGCCGCGCGGACGCCGTCGAGCAGGCGTCGACGGATCAAGTCGGGATCGGTGCGGGTCTTTCGGTAAACGAACTGCTGCTGGAACACGTTCTTCCGGCGAACCAGCGCGTAGGCGACCCGTTCGGGGAGGAATTTGCGGAGTCGGAGCGCGATCCGGTCGACGTCGGGCCTGGCGACCATGTACGTCGGCGAGCGCTGGAGCATCGTGACATCGGCTCCCGAATCAGCGAGAGCGGGCACGAGCGTCACCGCGGTCGCGCCCGATCCGATAACGACGACCCGACGCCCCGTGACGTCGAGAACGTCGGGCCAGTCCTGCGGGTGAACGATCAAGCCGTCGAAGTCGTCGCGACCAGCGAAGTCGGGGGTGTGACCCGCCCGATACGAGTAGTAGCCCGCGCACACGAACAGGAAGGAGCAGGTCATGGTCACTGGACCCGCTGGCGTGTCGACGGAAAGCGTCCATCGGGCCGTCTCCGAAGACCACTCGGCGCGCCGGACGAGATGCTCGAAGCAGATGTGCTCAGCAATGTCGAACTCCTCGACCGTCTCTCGGAGGTAGCCCATGATCGCTGCCCCGTCAGCGATCGACTTGTCGGCCGTCCACGGCTTGAACGAGTAGCCGAGGGTGTGCATGTCGCTGTCGGAGCGAACTCCGGGATACCGGAACAGGCTCCACGTGCCGCCGATATCGGAGCGGCCCTCGAGAATGGTGAACGAACGGTCGGGACAGAGCGTGCTCAGGTGATACGCCGCGCCGATACCCGAGATGCCCGCGCCGACGATCACGACGTCCTGATCGACAGCGGCTGGGGACATGCCTCGACACTACTTTCACGATGGAGGCTCGAACCCCGATCCATCCGGATCACTCGGGCCGTTGGAGGTGAGCGGACGATGACGTCATCCGATGGAGCAATGGAATACACACGACTCGGTTCAACCGGAATGGAGGTGTCGAGGATCTGCCTCGGGTGCATGAGTTATGGGGAGCCTGGGCGCGGCACCCACCCCTGGTCACTCGATGAGGATTCCTCGCGGCCGTTCTTCGCTCAAGCCCTCGACCTCGGCATCAACTTCTTCGATACCGCGAACGTCTATTCGCTCGGCACCAGCGAGGAGTACCTCGGCCGCGCGATCAAGGCGCTCACCTCCCGAGATCAGGTCGTCATCGCCACCAAGGTGCACGGACGTATGCACGAGGGTCCGAACGGAGCCGGTCTGTCACGGCGGGCGATCATGTCCGCCATCGACGACAGCCTCCGCCGACTCGGCACCGATCACGTCGACCTCTACCAGATCCATCGATGGGACCCCCGAACGCCGATCGAGGAGACGATGGAGGCGCTCAACGACGTGGTGCGGGCGGGGAAGGCGCTCTATCTCGGAGCTTCGTCGATGTGGGCCTGGCAGTTCGCCAAAGCCCAACGCGTCGCGGCCGAGCACGGATGGACCCCGTTCGTCACCATGCAGGACCACTACAACCTGTTGAACCGCGAGGAGGAGCGCGAGATGCTCCCGCTGTGCGCCGATCAGGGTGTTGGCGTCATCCCGTGGAGTCCGCTCGCCCGTGGGCGGTTGACGCGGCCATGGGAGGAGGCAACCGAGCGTTCGGCAACCGACCAGTTCGGAGGCACCCTCTACCGCGACGACGACCGGCGGATCGTCGAGGAGGTCGCAGCCATCGCCGGGGAGCGCGGCGTGCCGATGGCGAGTGTCGCTTTGGCCTGGGTGCTCGCCAATCCGGTCGTCTCCGCGCCGATCATCGGGGCGACGAAAGCCCACCATCTCGACGACGCGGTGACCGCGCTCTCGATCACCCTCGACGACGTGGAACGGCGGCGACTCGAGTCGATCTACGAGCCGCGACGCCCCGTCGGCTTCTGATCGGACCGTCGAACAGTCCGGCGAGATGGGCGACGGCGAGAACGCTGACTAGTTCGGGGAGATGTAGCGCCTCGCCGGCGAGGGGCACCCGCCCCGCGAGGAGGTCGACCACCGCGGTGATCGCGAGTGTGAGCCCGAGGAGCACCGCGACCGGTAGAGCGGTGCGGGCCCGCGCGGGACGGAACGCGACCGTCGCCAGGAGCAACCCATAGGCGAGGGTGAACGCCGCGAGGTGCCGCGCCTCATGCGAGCCGCCGCCGACCAGGTCGATCAGGGAGAACCCGAGGATCTGAGAGGCCGCGAGCGCGATCACCGCGCGAGACACCCCCCACTCGGCGGTTCGAGCCGCGAGCAACCCAAGCCGTCGGGAACGTTCGCCGACCCCCGCCATCTCGAGAGCATCCCCGTTGCCGGACAGCCGGGGAAGCGAACCGGTGATCCGGGCGCAACGCTCGCAGACCGCGAGATGGGCTTCGATGAATCGGGTCTCGATGCCGACCGGCTCGCCATCGGTGAAGGCGGACACGGCCTCGATGACCATGTCGCAGGTCACGGCCCGCTCAGAATCCATCGGCGGCATACTGGCAGGGTCGTTCGGAACCACCGAGTGGTTCCCGATCGCCCAGCGGGTGAGCGCAGGAGGGAGAACCGCATGTCGAGCACGCGAGACGATGTCGACCGCGAATCGAGCGGCGGTCGTCGCAATCAACTCCTCGTGGTGCTGTCGACCGTGATCTTGGTGATCGCGGTCACCCTGGTCATCGTCGCCGTGACCGATGGGGGCGGCACCGTCACTCCCGACAGCGAGCAGTTCCGGCCGGTGCAGGTCGACGGCGACCCTCTCGAGCCCTTCGGTGGTGACACCCTTGGGGATGCGGCACTCGGAGCTATCGCGCCGGTCATCAGCGGAGCGTCCTTCGACGGCTCACCGGTCGTCATCGGACCCGGCTCGCCAACGCTCGTGGTCTTCCTCGCCCACTGGTGCCCACATTGCCAAGCGGAGGTGCCGATGCTCGTCGAATGGGCGGAGAGCCTCCGGGTCCCCTTCGGGCTCGATGTCTTCGCTGTGGCCACCGCCACCTCGCCCGATCGCGCCAACTACCCGCCGTCGCTCTGGTTGGAACGCGAGCGGTTCCCCTTCCCGGTGCTCGCCGATGATGCCTCGAGCACCGCGGCGGCCGCCTTCGGCACCACCGGGTTCCCGCAACTCGTGATGCTGTCACCCGCCGGTGAGGTCATGTGGCGCTTCAGCGGCCAGACCCCGGACGGCCTTCTCGAGCAATTGGTCGCCGAGTCCCTCGCCGCGCTCGGCTGAGTTGGCTCAGCGAGCGAACACCTGCGCGTCGTCCGCGAAGGCCTTGAACTCGAGCGCGTTGCCGGCCGGATCGAGCAGGAACATTGTCCACTGCTCGCCCGGAAGACCCTCGAACCGAAGATAGGGATCGATCACGAACTCGGTTCCCGCCGCGCGTAGGCGCTCGGCGAGCGCTGTGAACGCGTCGACGTCGAGCAGCACACCGAAGTGGGGAACGGGGACCTCGTGACCATCCACTGGGTTCGACGCCCGAACGCCCGCTCCCTCGTCGAGGTGAGTGACGAGCTGGTGCCCGTAGAGATCCCAGTCGATCCATGTCTCGGCACTCCGACCCATCGGGCAACCGAGCACACCGCCGTAGAACTCGGCGGCGGCCGCGAGGTCGTCGACGGGGACCGCGAGATGAAAGCGATGCGTCACCGTGGCCACATCACACCCCCGCGAGCTGCTCGGAGAACCATTCGAGGATGATCTCGAATCGGCGACGACGATGGAACGGTGAGCCAGACCGGGAGAGTTCGTGGGTTTCGCCGGGGAACCGCCAGAACACCACGGGCTTGCCGAGCCAGCGCAGGGTGATGAACAACTCCTCCGCCTGGCTGATCGGGCAGCGGATGTCGTCCTCGCTGTGGATGATGAGCATCGGTACGTCGATCTCGGCGGCGAAACGCACCGGCGACATGCGCAGGTACTCCTCGGGATCGGTGACCGGATCGACGCCGTGCTCAACTCGGAACATCGTGCCGATGTCGCTCGACCATTCCTCGGTCAACAAGTTGTTGACCGCGCGTTCCGAGCAGACCGCCCGGAGCCGTCCGGCGTGACGGGAGGCGAGCAGCGTCGCCATGTACCCGCCGTAACTGCCGCCCTGCATGCCGACCCGACTCGGATCGCAGACCGGGAAGCGCTCAAGGGCCGCGTCGATCACGGCGATGACGTCATCGAGGTCGGCCACCCCCCAACCGGTGCCGGGCGCGACCGGATGCTTCGGTCCGAGGATCGCCTGCCCCCAGGCCTGCTCGCGCCCCGAGCCGCCGCGCGGATTCGACATGACGACCACGAACCCGGCCGCCGCTTGCGCCTGCGCCTCGTCGAAGAACCCCTCCCCGTACTGGGTGTGGGGCCCGCCGTGCACGTTGACGATCACTGGAAGGGGCGAGGAGCCATCCGATGGGTTTACCCCGGGTGGGCACATGATCCAGGCGTCAATCTCGCCGTCGGTTCCCTCGGTCGGATTCGGACAGGGAACGGTGAAGTGGGTCCAGCCGACCGGAGCCATCCGGTCGACGAGGGCGGAGGCCGGATCGAGAAGCTCGTGTTCCTCGTTGCCGTTGAGCGCGACGACACGACCTGGGCGGTCGACCTCAGAGACGACGATCACCGTGGATCCTCCCCGATGGTCCCACGCGGTGACACAGCGTCGACCTGAGGTCACCGGTGCCGGCGCTGTCGAGCCGTCCGGATCGAGTGTGAACAGGTGGCAGGTACCCCGGTCCTCCGCGCTCGCGAGTAGATCACCCTCGGCGGTCCACACCGGGCGGATCGCGCCAGACGTCACCTCGAAGGTGCGATCGAGACCCTCGGAGACCCATCGACGGGACCCGCTGGCGAGGTCGAGTACACCGACGCGCACGTTCTGCGGATAGGTGAGCGGGTCGTCGTTGCCAAGGAACGCGATGCGCGTGCCGTCGAGGGACACCGCGGGAAGGGCCACGTTCACCCCTCCACTGGTGAGGCGCTCGACCGCCGCCGGGCCACCGTCGGCACTCGGCGTGATGCGGTAGAGATCGGAGGCGAGGTCGACATCCCAGCCGGGGTGGCGGGCCGCGGCCACGATCAGCGACGACGAGTCGGGAGACCAGCAGAAATCGCTGTGGTCGGGGGCGCCACCCTCGGGGAGGCCCGATTCGGGGGTGAGGTCGATCGGTGATCCGGTGCCGTCGGCCGCGACCACGAAGACATGGTTGGGGCGATCAAACACCCACCCTTCACCGTTCAGTCGCGTGTAATACGAGTCGATGCGTCGAGGTTCGCGGTCGGCATCACTCGACTTCGAGTATCGATCGTGGGGCACCCGGGCCGCGTAGGCGATCCTCCGGCCGTCGGGCGACCAGACGGGCGACGAGAGCGAGTCGGGCCGCTCTACGAGGCAGCGGACCTCGCCGGGTCCGTCCACTGGGATCACATGGAGGCTCGCCCGCCGATCGCTCGGGTCGCCGCCCCGACGAGACACGAACGCGAGATGACGACCGTCCGGAGACCAGGCGGGACTGGTCTCACCCGGGTCTCCGGAGGTCAGCGGTCGCGGCGCGGCCGAACCGTCGACGGCGGCGAGCCAGATCTGACGGCGATAGGTGTTGCCCTCGAGATCGACGCGAGACGTCGTGAACGCGACCTGCGTCCCGTCGGGAGAGATCGCCACCTGCCCCGTCGACACTTGGCCGTCCAAGAGGCGGCTGACCAGATCGGTGAAGGGCGACGTCTGTGTCTCGCTCATGGCGCCGGACGTTACCCCTGACACAGCCGTCCGCAGGGCTGCGGAAGGTCAGTTGTTCGATGATCCCAGTCGTCAGGGATCGAGCGTGACCACGATGGCGGCGTCCTCCGCTCGACTCCGGGTCCACAGCGAACGAATCCATGAGGCGACATCGATCGCGACCACCTGCCAGCCGTACTTCCGTCGGATCGCGCGGACTGTCGGTCGGGCCGCATCACCCGTCAGCACCTTGGCCGCGCCGGTCCATATCGGAGCGCCGGGGTCGATCAGCCCGCGTCGATCGCAGGGCCGCAGTGTCACTTCAGGGAAGTTTCGGATCCGCTTGACCTTGCCCGCCGTGACATCGGTCGTGAACCCGACCGTTCCGTCACCGAGATCGACGATCCAAACCGCGGTATCGACCGTCGTTCCATTCCGCCGCCGGGTGGCGATCGAGACGTACCGCAGCGAGCCGACGATCTCCGGTGAGGCCACGATCGGAAACTACCGAAGGAACACTGCCGGCCCGCGCCCTGGAACGTCGCGCGGCTACCGTGCTCGGCATGTCACTCGAACTCGTCCCGCTCTGCACCGCAACCATCTCCCTCGCCAAGCCGATCGTTGTGTCGCCCACCTTGACGATCGGGGAGCTCAGCTCCGTCGAGTACGAAGGCGACCGCATCCGCGCCTCCATGAAGGGCCAGGCCGCGGCCGACTGGATCCGCATCGGACCCGACGGTGTCGGCACACTCGACGTGAAGCTGGCGGTTGAGACCGACGACGGTGCCACCATCTACGCCGAGTACTCGGGCCGGATGCACTTCGACACGATGACGATCTACGCGGCCCCGCTTTTCCACACCGGTGACGAGCGCTACGCCTGGCTCAACCGTGTGCAGGCCGTCGCCAAGGGAACCTTCCCCGAGCGCGGCAAGCTGGTGTACGAGATCTACGAACTGGCCTGACCGACGCGCGCCGGGGACGGCGCCCGCCAGCCCAAGCGCAGAGCGATCAGCCGCACGGTGATCACGACTGCGGCGGTAGCCAGTGCGGCGAACGCGCCGCCCGCCTCGGCGCCGTGAAGCACCACCGTGACCGTTGACCCGAGCGCGGCCGGCACGGCGTAGAGGGTCGAGTCGACGCGGAATATCTGGGGCGCCTCACCGGCCAGGGTGTCGCGGAGCACGCCGCCACCGGTTGCTGTGACAACTCCGAGCAGCACTGCGGGGAGCGCACCGAGACCCGCTTCGGCAGCGACGGAGGCACCGGCCACGCAGAACAGTCCGAGACCGAGCGCGTCAAACACGAGCATCGCCCGATGCCAGCGAGCCAACGGCCGATGGGCCGCCGCGGCCGCCACCGCTGCCGCGAGAGCTGTTGGCAGGAGCCTGGGGTCGCTGAACGCCGCCGGGATTCCATCCGCGATCACCAAGTCGCGCACGAAGCCTCCGCCGAGCGCGGTCGCGGTGCCGAGGGCGAGCACCCCGATCAGGTCGAAGTCCTCTCGTACCGCTAGCAGCGAGCCCGACGCGGCGAAGGCGACGATCCCAGCGAACTCGAGGATGGTGACGATCGACTCGTCCAGTCCACCGAGCATCAGCCGACCCCGATCCGCGCGCTGACTCGACCGGCTCGCTGATGGGACACCTCGACCGTGAGCTCGGACCCGGCACTGGCGCGGACCGTCCACTCATGCACGAGGCGATCGGGGGTGCCGTCGGACATCGGTCGCCCACCAAGGTTCATCGCGGCTCGACCGGCGAGCTGTCCGAGGCGGACGGTGGCGGGGCCGCCGATGGTGGTGGCCTCCTCCCCGTCGGCTCGGCGGAGCGCGGCGCGGATCGGGAGCACGAGATGCTCGCGTCGCGCGTGCGCGCTGATATCGGTGGGGAGCCATCCGGTGTTGGTGACTCCCACGCGAATCCGCCAGAGGTCGTCGCTCACGCCGACCGCCTCGAGGAGGGCGATCTCGAGGCGAGGGGAGGCGAGGGCTTGGTGGATGGCGAACTCGGCGTGCGGGCTCACCTCGGCGGCGAGCAGGCTGGCCGGTGCGTTTGTCCACAGATGGAAATCGTCCGCTCCGCCGATCTCGATCGAGCCGAGTTGAGGGTGATCGAACGGGGTCCAATTCGCGTAGCCGCCCGGGGCGTGCTCATCGGACCATTGTGCGACCGCGAGCTCCTGCTCGGCGGTCGGCCCCTCAAACCAGATGTGGGTGCTCGCGCGCTCTCCAGTCGCGTGGTGGATGACGTCCCAGAACTCGGTGGTCCACGAGAAGACCCCGAGATGGTCGTAGGCCCAATCGTCGGCCGCTCCGCTCATCAGGTGCCGCCGATCCCAGGTGAAGTCCTCGAACACGGAATGGCACCGGTAGCCGGTGAGCTCGGTTCCCCGATCGGCGAGGCGACGCCACACCCAAAGGTCGCCGGCCGGAAGGTCGCCGTCGGAACGGGTGCTGCTCGGTCTCAGCAACACGCCACCGGAGGTGTGGAAGGCGTTGTACCCACAGATGTTCGGGCGGGCTCTGATCGCGCGCACCAGCGCATCGATCTCCGGTTCGGACAGCGGATGGTCCCCGGATCCGAGCACCGAGGTCGACCACCCGGCCGGGAAGTTGCGGTTGAGGTCAAGCCCCGCGGGATCGCGAGGGGTGTCGATGGTGAAGCCGTCGTAGTCCTCGATGACTCCTTCGGCCAGCAGGCGATACCTCTGGCGCTCGCCGACCTGGCCGTCCGGTGGGACCGGGGCCATCACCCTCGGGTCCTCGGGATGCTCCACCCAGGCGCCATCCGGATCGGCGATGCGCATGGTTCGGATCACTCCGTCGCCGTCGATGTCGGTCGGCACCAACCCTGGCCATTGGTGTCCGTCGGTCCACGGCCACGGGCGCACGCTCGAGCGATGGAAACGAGGATGATCGGCGAGGGCGTCCTCGACTCCGTCAGGGTTGACGCGTGGAGCGATGTAGAAGGCGCGGGTGCGCAGGGCCTCAGTGACCATCGGGTCGGCCCCGAAGCCGCGCACCAAACGGTCGATCAGCGCGAGCGCGGCGACCCCGCCGGTGACCTCGACCGCGTGGATGTTCGCGTCAACCCAGTGCGCCGGTTTCTCAGCCGCGGACCCGGTCGAGGGATCCGTGACGGTGGCGAGGATCAGATCGCGGCCGAGGTGCGACTGGCCATACACCTCGAGGGTCATGACGCCTTCGGAACGCGCCTCGACTGCCCGGAGCCACTCGACCATCTCGTCGTAGCGGAGGAATCGGTCGAAGCGGTAGTCCACGACGGCGAACGCTACTGGCAGCCAGGGTGGGCTCTGGCATGCTCGAGTGATGGACACCACCGAGAGCAGCCGACGTCGCCTGCTCGACTACTTCGACTCGTGCAACGCTGGGAGCGCTGAGGAGATCGCCGCCCACTTCACCTCGGACGCGGTGGTCTGGGACGCCAACAGTCGACCGGCGCGCGGACCCGATGAGATCGGTCCGATGTGGGTCAAGGTGAGAGAGCGCTGGGGCGGGGCAGTGTGGTCGGTCCTGTCGACGGTCGTCGAGGGCGACCGGGCGGCGGTGGAGTGGGCGATGGACGGCACGGCGCCGGAGAGCGGCCGGGCCTTCACCTTCCGGGGGAGTGACCACTACGAGTTTCACGATGGCCTGATCCGCGAGATCAGACAGTGGTGGACCTTTGACTCGACCCGACTCGACACCGGACTCGCCGGCCATCCGAGCCTCTCAGGCGCATCACGCTCCGACACCCCCTGAGACCTCGGTCACACTTGCTACGGTCGTGCCCGCTATGGCTGAACTCGCGCACCGACTCCAGAACCTCGGCACCGAGACCGCGTTCGCGGTTTCGGCGGCCGCCGCCGACTGGAAGGCCAAGGGGAACACGGTCTATCCGTTCCACCTCGGGGATATCGATCTCCCGACTCCGGCGAATGTGGTGGAGGCGATGGCCAAGGCCGTCGCCGACGGCCACACCGGCTACTGCGCGGCGCCCGGCATCGCGCCGTTGCGGGAGGCCCTGGCTGATGACCTCGGATCACGCCGCTCGATGACGTTCTCCCCGTCGCAGGTCGTCGTTCAGCCCGGCGGCAAACCGGTGATCACCAAGTTCATCCAGGCGCTCATGAACCCGGGCGACGGGGTGCTCTACCCGAACCCGGGCTACCCGATCTACGAAAGCCAGATCGAGTACTTCGGCGGACGGGCGCTGCCCTACGGCTACGCCGAGACACCGACCGGCTTCGGAATCGACCTCGAGCGCATCCGCGAGCTCGCCCCTCAGGCGCGGTTGCTGATCTACAACAACCTGCAGAACCCGCTCGGCTGTGAGAGTTCACCCGAGGAGATGGCCGAGATCGCACGACTCGCCGTCGAGCACGACCTGTGGGTGCTCTCCGATGAGGCGTATTTCGAGATGCGCTACTCGGGAACCTCGACATCGATCGCCTCGCTGCCGGGGATGGCGGAGCGCACCGTCATCTTGCACACCTTCTCGAAGAAGTTCGCCATGACCGGTTGGCGGCTCGGCTGCGCCGTCGCGCCCGACGAGGTGGCTGCGCAGATCGCGAAACTCAACACCAACGACGAGAGTTGCACCGCCCACTTCGTTCAGCACGCCGGGGTCGAGGCCCTCCGCGACCCCTCCGGAGCGGCGAGCCTGCTCAGCGAACTCGAGCGCCGTCGCGACGCTGCCCATGCCGGACTCGTCGCGGTGCCGGGCATGACCTGCGCCAAGCCCGAGTCGACCTTCTATCTGTTCCCGAACGTCACTGAGGCGATGTCGATCACCGGTCACAGCGACGTCGGGGAGTTCGCCACCGCAGCGCTTCACAACACCGGGGTGTCGTTCTGCACCCGTCGACATTTCGGTCGCCAGAGCCCCGACGAGTCCGAGCAGTACATCCGTCTCGCCTACTCCGGGATCGGAGTCGACGCGATCACCGAGGGGCTCACCCGTCTCGCAGCGTGGGTCGGCGCCTCATGACCCGACCGAGGGTCGTTGTCACCGGCCGCATCCCCGAACCCGGTCTCGACCTGCTCCGCGAGGTGGGCGACGTGTGGGCGTGGACCAGCGACGAGGTGATCCCGACCGCGGTTCGCGACGAGCAGCTGGCCACCGCCGATTACGCGGTCACCCTGCTCACCGACCGTGTCGACCAGGCCTTCCTCGACGCGGCACCTGCCCTGCGGATGGTTGCCAATGTGGCCGTCGGGTACAACAACATCGACGTTCCCGCCTGTCGGGTCCGAGGGGTCACCGTGACCAACACCCCGGGGGTGTTGACCGACGCAACCGCCGACCTCGCGATGGCGCTCGTGCTCATGGTGACTCGGCGGCTCGGCGAGGGGGAGCGGCTGATCAGAGCCGGCACGCCCTGGCAATGGGGCATGTTCATGATGCTCGGCACCGGCTTGCAGGGTCGCCGACTCGGCATCGTCGGGATGGGGGCGATCGGCGTCGCCCTCGCCGATCGGGCGCGCGCCTTCGGTATGGAGATCGCGTACCACAATCGGTCGGCCGTGGCTCCAGAGGTTGCCGAACGACTCGGAGCGACCCGCCTCGAACTTGATGAGTTGCTCTCGACCAGCGACATCGTGTCGCTCAACTGCCCCTACTCGGAGGCGACGCACCACCTGATCAACGCCGCGGCTCTCGCGAAGATGCGCTCAGACGCCTTCCTTGTGAACACGGCACGGGGTCCCATCGTCGACGAGGCGGCCCTCGCCGTCGCCCTTCGCGATGGGGTGATCGCCGGAGCCGCCCTCGATGTCTTCGAGCGGGAACCCGAGGTCGAGCAAGGTCTGCTCGACCTCGACAACGCGGTGCTCGTTCCCCACCTCGGTTCGGCGACGATCGAGACTCGCACCGCTATGGCGACCCTCGCGGCTCGGAATGTCGTCGCGGTCATCGGCGGCGACGAGCCGATCACGCCGGTGTAGGTTCCGCCTATGCCGATCGACGGGGAGTACGAGCCGAGCACGATGTCCTGGGTGGCCGACCAGGTCGCCGAATACGAAGCCTCCGGCGGAACGCGGGCCAACACCCTCCGTGACACGGGCATCCCGGTATTCCTGGTGACGATGCGAGGACGTCGCAGCGGCAAGGTGCGCAAGATCGCTCTCATGCGCGTTGAGCACGACGGCGAGTACGCGCTGGTCGCGTCCAAGGGCGGCGCCGCGGACCACCCGGATTGGTACGCGAACCTCCTCGCCGATCCACGGGTCGAGATCCAGGACGGCCCGGCGCCGTTCGACGCGGTGGTGCGCGAGGTGAGCGGCCCCGAGCGTGACCTCTGGTGGGAGCGAGCCGTGGCCGTGTTCCCGACGTACGCCGACTACGAGGTGTCTGCCTCCGCGGCCGGCCGGGTCATTCCGGTGCTGATCGCCTCAGCGGCCGAGCACTGATCGCTAGTCGAGAAGCGCTAGCGCGGCGTTGAACGTCGCGCTCGGACGCATCGCCGCGTCAGCGAGCGCCTGGTCGGGGGCGTAGTAGCCACCGACGTCGACTGGGGATCCCTGAACCGCCGTCAACTCCTCGACGATGCGCTGCTCCTCCTCAGCGAGTCGCGCGGCAATCGGCGCGAAACGCTCGGCGAGCGCCGGGTCGGCTGTCTGAGCGGCCAGCGCCTGCGACCAGTAGAGGGCGAGGTAGAAGTGGCTGCCGCGGTTGTCGAGACCACCGACGCGGCGCGCCGGACTGCGGTCCTCGTCGAGCACGCGACCGGTCGCGAGATCGAGGGTGGTGGCCAGCACGGCTGCTCCCGCGTTTCCGGTGACATCCGCCAGGTGCTCGAAGGAGACCGCCAAGGCGAGGAACTCGCCGAGGGAATCCCAGCGGAGATAGTTCTCGGTCTGGAACTGCTGCACGTGCTTGGGGGCAGAACCTCCGGCGCCCGTCTCGAAGAGTCCACCGCCGTTCATGAGCGGGACGATCGACAGCATCTTGGCTGAGGTGCCGAGCTCGAGGATCGGGAACAGGTCGGTCAGGTAGTCGCGCAGCACGTTGCCGGTCACGGAGATCGTGTCCTCACCGCGCCGCATCCTGGCGAGAGCGTGTCGGGTCGCGTCGATCGGCGCCATGATCTCGATGGTGAGCCCGGTGGTGTCGTGATCGCCGAGGCACTCGCGGACCTTGGCGATGAGCTCGCGGTCGTGGGCGCGCGACTCGTCGAGCCAGAACACCGCCGGAGCACCGGTGGCGCGAGCGCGCGATACGGCGAGGCGTACCCAGTCGCGGATCGGCAGATCCTTCACCTGGCACATACGCCAGACGTCGCCTGCCGACACCTGGTGCTCGAGGAGCGCAACCCCATCGGGATCGACGACTCGAACACGGCCGGGAGCGGCGATCTCGAAGGTCTTGTCGTGCGAGCCGTACTCCTCGGCCTTTTGCGCCATGAGGCCGACGTTCGGCACCGTGCCGATCGTGGACGGGTCGAGCGCGCCGTTGGCGCGACAGTCGTCGATCACCGCTTGGTAAACGCCCGCGTAGCACGAGTCCGGAATGATCGCCTTCGTGTCGCGGGTCGCCCCCTCGGCATCCCACAGGCGGCCGCCGTTTCGGATCATGGCGGGCATCGACGCGTCGACGATGACGTCGCTCGGCACGTGGAGGTTGGTGATCCCGCGATCCGAATCGACCATCGACAGATCGGGGCCCGCCTCGTAGGCGGCGGAGATCGCTGCGAGAAAGACCTCCCGGCGCGCGGCTGGTAGGCCGTCAGCCGCGGAGAGCACCGCGGCGAGACCGTTGTTCGGGTTGGCGCCTGCGGCCGTTAACTCGTCGTCGAACTCGGCGAAGACCTCGGAGAAGTAGGCGCGGACGGCGTGACCGAAGATGATCGGGTCGGAGACCTTCATCATGGTCGCCTTCATATGGAGTGAGAGCAGGATCCCGCTCGAGCGGGCGTCGGCAATCTCGCGATCAAGGAAGGACCGGAGCGCGGCGGCATCCATGAAAGTCGCGTCGATGACCTCTCCCGCCAAGACGGGAACGGCGTCCTTCAGGACCGTGACGGAGCCGTCGTCGGCGACGTGCTCGATGCGCAACGTCGTGTCCCTCGCGACCGTGGTCGACTGTTCGTTCGAGCGGAAATCCCGCTCACCCATCGTCGCGACATGCGTGGTCGATGAGGGTTCCCACGTGCCCATCGAATGAGGATGCGACTTGGCGTACTCCTTGACCGCTCGAGGGGCGCGCCGATCGGAGTTGCCCTCGCGCAGGACCGGATTCACCGCAGATCCCTTGACGCGGTCGTAGCGGGCGCGGATGTCGCGCTCCTCGTCGTTGCTCGGAGCGTCAGGGTGATCGGGAAGGTCGTAGCCCTTGGCCTGCAACTCGGCGATCGCGGCCTTCAACTGGGGGAGTGAGGCCGAGATATTCGGCAACTTGATGATGTTGGCCTCGGGGGTGAGGGTCATCGCGCCGAGCTCGGTGAGGTGGTCGGTGATTCGCTGCTCGGGCATGAGGCGCTCGGGGAAGGCGGCGATGATGCGACCGGCGAGCGAGATGTCGCGCAACTCGACCGCGATGCCCGCCTGAGCGGCGAAGGCGCGA
This sequence comes from Ilumatobacteraceae bacterium, assembly GCA_038136655.1. GTDB lineage: Bacteria > Actinomycetota > Acidimicrobiia > Acidimicrobiales > Ilumatobacteraceae > Casp-actino5. The sequence continues at coordinate 6,610 of JAYQAE010000011.1, read as the reverse complement.
ACCACCGGAAGCAGCGAGTGAGTGGCGAGGGCCGGGGCCTCGTCGGTGTACGTGTAGCGGATGGTCGGCTGCTCGGACATGGATCTCCCGATCGTCGTGTGTGCGTCTGCGAGCCCGGGTGGGGGCGCTGTCGAGGCTACCGGTCGCCGTGTTCAGGCTGTGAGGCCGGTGATCGCGCTGAGCAGGTCGTCGTAGTCATCGAGGGCGCTCAGATCGGAGTTGTCGATCCGCACCCGCTCGGGTGCCCGGAAGAGCAGACCGTGGTCGGCGGCGCGAAGCATCGAGAGATCGTTGTACGAGTCGCCGGCGGCGATGATTGCGAATCCGATCGACTGGAACGCCTCGACCGCTCGGCGCTTCTGGTCCTGCTGGCGCAACTGATAGTCGGTGATGCGGTCGTGCTCGACGACAAGCCGGTGGCACATGATCGTCGGATGGCCGAGCTGGGCCATCAACGGTCCGGCGAACTGCTGGAAGGTGTCACTGAGGATGATCACCTGGTGAGTCGATCGCAGCCTCGACAAGAAGTCAGCGGCGCCATCAAGGGGTGACAAGCCCGCGATCACCTCGCTGATCACCGACATGGTGAGGCCGTGCTCATCCAGCAGGCGGATGCGATCGCGCATGAGCACGTCGTAGTCGGGCTCGTCTCGGGTCGTCCGCTTGAGTGCCTCAACCCCGGTGCGCTCGGCGACCGCGATCCAAATCTCGGGAACGAGCACACCCTCGAGGTCGAGGGTGACGATCCACTGGCGTTCGGTCACAGCACCGGGCGTCCGTACATCTCGCCCAGAGGATCGGAGATCAACTCGAGCCGCTCGCCGTCCGGACCGAGGAAATAGATCGAGGATCCGTCGATGTGCGCGTAATCGACCCCGGCCTCGTCGAGCGCCCGACGGGCCCGTGACCATTGATCGGGCTCCATCGAGATGGCGAGGTGATGGTGGCCGCCGAGCACCTCGCGATAGGGGCCGAGGTCGAGCCCGGGCATGTCGAAGAACGCGAGAGCGTTGCCGTTGCCGATATCGAAGAAGAAGTGCGTCGAACCGGCGTAGTCGCGATTCTCGAACAAATCTGTCAACGGGAAGCCCAGCAGGTCCTGGTAGAAGCGGATTGTTCGCTCCACATCGGAGCAGAGCAGCGCCTGGTGGTGCACCCCGCGGGCGGTGGAGACCGGCCGCTCGGATGAGGGGCGGAGGTGGTCGCGTCGGAGTCGATCCCACTCGGCTGCGCGGTCGGTCATCGATCAACATCCTCAGGCAGATAGACCGCTGCCTCATCGGGAGGGAGGAGCGCGTTTCCGAGGATCAGGTCGCTCGCACGTTCGGCGACCATCATCGTTGGCGCGTAGATGTTCCCGTTGGTGATCACCGGGAGCACTGAGGCATCCACCACACGGAGTCCCTCCGTGCCGCGCACCCGCATACTCGACGGATCGACGACCGCCATGTCGTCGGTGCCCATCTTGGCCGTGCCCGACGGATGGAGCGCCGTCTCGGCGTCTCGAGCCACCCAATCCATGATCTCCTGATCGGATTGCACCGACGGACCGGGCGAGATCTCACCGCCGTCAAAGGGAGCGAAGGCCGCCTGGCTGAGGATGTGTCGGGTGACGCGGACGGCCTCGATCCACTCGCGACGGTCGCGCTCGGTCGACAGGTAGTTGAAGCGGATCGCCGGCTTGGCCCGTGGATCCGTCGAGGTGATCCTCACGCTGCCCGTCGAATCGGAGTACATCGGCCCGACGTGCACCTGGTAGCCGTGACCGTCGGGCATGTCCCCCTTGGCCGTCGATCCGTCGTAGCGGATCGCGATCGGGAGGAAGTGGTACATGAGGTTCGGATACAGCTCGCTCGGGTTCGACTTGATGAAGGCGCCCGCCTCAAAGTGATTCGTCGATGCGGGCCCGCGACGGAACAACCACTGCAGACCGATCCACGGTTTGCGCCAATGCGCCAGGTGCGGCTGCATCGAGACCGGCTGAGTGCAGGCGTGTTGGATGTAGACCTCGAGATGATCCTGAAGGTTCTCACCCACACCGGGAACCGCGCTGACCACATCGATCCCGAGCGATCGCAGATGGTCGGGATCACCGACCCCGGAGAGCTGCAGCAATTGCGGGGAGTTGAAGGCACCTCCCGACACGATCACCTCACCTGCCTCGACGTGTCGCGTGGAGCGACCCCGTCGGTAGTCGACCCCGGTGCATCGCCTGCCGTCGAAGGTGAGGCGCTCCGCCTGAGCCATCGTGACGAGGTCGAGGTTGGGGCGCCCCAGCACCGGATGCAGGTAGGCCCGGGCGGCGCTGAGGCGCCGACCCCGCCTGACGTTCTTGTCGAAGGCGGCGAACCCCTCCTGGCGATAGCCGTTGACGTCATCGGTGATGCGGAAACCGGCCTGCTCCCCGGCCTTCAACCAAGCGGCGAAGAGCGGAGACGATGCCGGACCGCGCTCAAGTTCGAGGGGCCCCTCGCCTCCGCGCCAGTCATCGGGGCCGGCGAGGCAGGTCTCCATCCGCTTGAAATAGGGGAGGCAGTGCGCGTAGTCCCAGTTGGCCATCCCCGGAAGGCGCGACCACTTCTCGTAGTCGGCGGGGTTGCCTCGCTGGAAGATCATCCCGTTGATACTCGAGCTGCCACCGAGCACTTTGCCGCGGGCGTGGTACACCCGGCGGCCACCCATGAACTCCTCGGGCTCCGTCTCGTACTTCCAGTCGTAGAAGCGATTGCCGATCGGATAGGAGAGCGCCGCCGGCATGTGGATGAAGACATCCCATCGCCAGTCGGTGCGTCCGGCCTCGAGTACGAGCACCCGGTTCGACGGATCGGCGCTCAGGCGGTTCGCTAACGCGCAACCGGCCGAACCACCGCCGACGATCACGAAGTCATAGCGGTCGCGCGGCACGTCCCCGAGAGTACCGGTCGACCGACGGCGCCGAGAGGCTCAGGCCGGCAGTCGGCCGAGGCTCGGATCGCCGGGGGCGGCCGGGGCACCGCTTCTGCCGATCGGCCGGATCGATCGAACGCGACCGAGCAGCGGGGTGTGACGCACCTCCACCTCAGCGCCGATCGGTGGGGCCGAGCGCCCGTTCACCAGCCAGGACGACAGCCACGGGTGCTCGCCGTCATCGACGGTCAACTCGACCAGCGCCGATCCATCCCGGCCCGCTCCTGCGAGCGCTCGGAGCCATGAGGCTCGTCCGGATCCCTCATCGACGAGTCGGACATCGACGACGAGACCGCGGCGCGTGCGACTCACGGCCGAGTCGAACGCCCCGGCCACCGTGAGCCAGATGCCGGCCACGAGGGGAATCCACAATGCCCAGCCGACGGCGTCGACGAGCACATCGATCCATCGATTCGCGTCCGGCACGAGGCGGTCTAGTTCATCTAGCCGATCCGAGGATCGGATGCTGTCGACGATCGAGCCGGCCACACGGGAGCCGATGATCGCGAGCAGACCGACCGCGGCGACCACGGGCGGTCGTCCGCCACGTCCGGGAATGATCGGCGAGTGGATGGTGACCACTCGGGGACGGTCACCGGCATCCGACCAGACCCGCCTCGGCTGCACGGGGTCCATCAGCGGGAGCGCCCAGCGGGTTGCCTCATGCGCACCCGTGGCGACCGCGACCGCGAGCGCGCGTTGGCGTGTAGCCGAGGTGACCGGGGAGGCGTCGTTCGGGATTCGACGCGAGAGGTCGGCCCGGATGGCCATCCAGGCGAGCGCATGACGACGACCTGAGTCGGTCAGGTGGTCAACCGGGTCGGCAAGATCTGCGACCACCGTCCGCAACAGCGCGAGGGAGAGCAGGCCGAGCACCAATCCGTCGACCGAGAGGCCGTCGAGGGAACGCGATGAGATCACACCGAGCACCTCGCCGACAGCCCACACCGCGGCCGGAAGGGCCGGTAGCGCCGGCGCGGCGACGAGACGCTCATCTCGGGCGGCGACGCTCAGCCCGTCTCGTCGAGAGGCTGCGGCGACCGCCCGACGGAATCGCGCCCACCACAACCAACCGGGTTGATTGCGGAGCAGCGTCCCCGTCGAGACGAGGCCGTTGCGCGAGCGCGAGCGGAGAAGACCGAGCACCATCGATTCGTGGGCCTCGACATCTGGCGCACCGTTCTCGACCGTCACGAGCAGGCCAGCCTCGGCGGCTGGATCGTCGCGCAGCGCCACTGCGCCGCGAGCAGCCAGGTCGACCACGGTCGCTGTGGCCGCGGAGCCGGCCACGCGGCACGCACCCCCGGACAGCCCGACCACGAGCATCGAGGCGACGGCGGGACGCTCCGAACCCGGCGGGTCCGACCCGACTGGAATCTCATCGGGAAGGTCGTCACCGCGGCTACCGCGGCTGAGATCGATCCACCGTTGCACTCCCCACCAGACCCAGGCGACAGCCGTGAGGGCGGCGACGGCGACCGCGGCGGTCGTCACCCGGTGCTGTCCTCATTGCGCACCCAGACGGTGCGCTGGGGGAACGGGATCTCGATGCCGTTGGCATCGAAGACCGCCTTGATGTGCTCGCGGGCGGCGCGCTGAAAAGCCCACTGGTTGCCGGGCTCGACCTTGACGATCGCGCGGATCGTGATGCCGTCGGCGCCGAGGGACTCGACGCCGAGCACCGTCGGCGCCTCGAGCACCTTGTCGGCGAACTCCTCAGTGGCGCAAACCTCCTGCACCGCCTGTTCGATCAGTGTGCGCGCCGGAGCGAGCGCCGTGTCGTAGGCGACGTCGACATCGACCACCGCGACTGACCAGAGCTGGCTGAGGTTCCCCACCCGCTGCACCTGGCCGTTCGGGACGTGCCAAACCGTTCCATTCAGACTGCGGAGCACCGTGGCGCGAAGCGTGATCTCCTCCACCACGCCGACCGCCTCACCGAGGTCGACCACGTCGCCGAGTCCGTACTGATCTTCCATCAGCATGAAGAGACCGGCGATGCAGTCCTGCACGAGGCTCTGGGCACCGAAGCCGAGCGCGACACCCGCGATACCGGCGCCAGCGATGAGCGGGCCGAGGTCGATACCGACGATCCCGAGCGCGGTCATCAGCGCCATCGTCCACACCACGACGCTCACGGTGCTACCGAGCACATTCGAGATCGACTTGGCGCGGGCCTCGCGTCTCGGGTCGTCCTCGGATTCGAGGATGTCGGCTCCGGGAACCCCGAGTCCGTCGAGTCGCGACAGGAGTGCCTCCGGACGGTCTGCGGTGATGACGTGGGTGACGACCTTGCGCACCGAACGCTTCAACAGGCGGTTCGCGATCCAGGCCACCAAAAGCACCACGATGATCCGCAGGGGGCGATCGACGAACCAGGTCGTCGCCGAGGCGAGGAACTCGTTGCCGTTCGAGACGTCGTACACCCACGAGCAGAGACTCCCCGTCGTGTCGTCGCACACATCCTCAACAGCGGCGGGAAGGGAGCGGGGTGTGGCCAGCAGGTTTGCGCTCATCCTGTCGACGGTAGTTCCGTCGCTAACCTCGTCGGGGTGCACCCTGTGCGGGGTGGCACCCCGCATGAGCGGTGGGGTCCTCGGTCAGAGCGGGGCGGGAAGGGCATATGGGCGACACAACCATCGACGACGGAATCGACCGCCCGGTGCTCGGCATCGTTGGAGTGGGCTATGTCGGCCTCACCACCGGAGCCTGCCTCGCCCATCTCGGCTTCGAGGTCGTCTGCGGTGATGTCGACGCCGATCGGGTGGCTGAACTGTCCGCCGGTCGGATCCCGATCTTCGAGGACGGCCTCGCCGAACTCGTGGCCGAGGGGCTCTCGAGTGGACGGCTCTCGTTCGTGCTCGGCGGCGCTGAGGTGGCTCGCCGGGCCTCGATCGTCTTCCTGTGCGTGCCAACACCACAGGACGAGGACGGGTCAGCTGACCTTAGCTACATCGAGGCCGCCGCTGCCGAGATCGGACCGGTGCTCGCACCGGGCAGTGTCGTGGTGAACAAGTCGACCGTTCCGGTCGGGTCAGCCCGCGTGGTGGAGGCGGTCATCCGACGTGGAGACATCTCGGTTGTCTCCAATCCGGAGTTCCTCCGCGAGGGCACGGCGGTCAAGGACTTCCTCCACCCTGATCGGGTGGTCGTCGGATCCTCCGACCGCGCTGCTGCCCACCGGGTGGCTGAGCTGTACCGGGGCCTCGACACCGAGATCCTGGTGACCGACGCATCATCGTCGGAGACGATCAAGTACGCGGCGAACGGGTTCCTCGCCATGAAGATCTCGTTCGTGAACGCGGTGGCGGCGATGTGTGAGGCCGTCGGCGCCGATGTCGCCGATGTCGTGGAGGGCATCGGCTCAGATCGGCGAATCGGTCGGGCGTTCCTCCGACCGGGTCCCGGTTGGGGCGGTAGTTGTTTCCCCAAGGACTCCCACGCCCTCGTCCACGTCGCTGCCAGCCACGGCTATGACTTCTCAATGATGCGCGGGGTGATTGCCGTCAACGACGAGCAGCGTGAGCGCATGGTCCGCAAGGTGCAGCGTGCCGCGGGAGGCGACGACCTCACGGGGGTCAGCGTTGGGGTGCTCGGCCTTACCTTTAAGGCGGGCACGGACGACCTCCGCGACTCACCGAGCATCGCGATCATCGGACGACTC
>JAYQAE010000010.1:0-26414 GCA_038136655.1 Ilumatobacteraceae bacterium | reverse complement strand
GAACCGTTGCGCGGGACCGCCGACCTCGTCGCTAACGTGATCGACGAGAGTTCAACCGTCAGCGAGCTCCTCGAGCGTCTCGGTTCCTGAGCGCCGACGGGGTCCGTCCGGTTCCGAGCCGAGGAGACGACCAGATGGCCGAGCGAACACACCGTGAGCCCCAGCGACGCGACGACGACACGTCCGAGGTCGACGAGGGGGTCCCAGCTCGCTCCGAGGACGGCACGCGTCTGAAGGCCGAGCTTGACGATCTCCTTGATGAGATCGACGAGGTGCTCGAATCCAACGCCGAGGAATTCGTGAAGTCCTACGTCCAGAAAGGCGGGCAGTGAGATGGCGTTGCCCGTCTTCGAATCTGGTGACGACCCAGGTACCGACTTCGCGAGACTTCTGAGTCGAACCGGGGTCGCCCAGGCCTCCGCTGTCGGCCTGCGGCCCGAGGACATTCCTCACGCCACCACCTGCGTGGCTCTCCGTTTCGACGGAGGAGTGGTCATGGGGGGAGACCGGCGGGCCACCTCGGGTCATCTCATTTCTCACCGCTCGATGGAGAAGGTCGTCCAGGCCGACTCCCACAGTGGTGTCGCCATCGCCGGCGCCGCGGGCCCAGCGGTTGAGATGATCAAGCTCTTCCAGGTGCAACTCGAGTACTACGAGAAGGTCCAGGGGACCGCTCTCAGCCTCGAGGGCAAGGCGAACCAGCTGTCGTCCCTCGTGCGCTCGAATCTCCCCGGGGCGATGCAGGGAATGGGTGTCGTGCCGATCTTCGCTGGTTACGACCAGCGCCGTGAGACGGGACGACTGTGGGACTACGACCTCCTCGGCGGTCGCTATGAGGAACGCGACCATGTGGCCACCGGCTCGGGCAGCCTCCACGCGGGAACCGTGATGAAGATGGGGTTCCGCTCCCGACTCGACCGGGACGCCGCGGTCGCGCTGATCTGCCGCGCGCTCTGGGAGGCCGCCGAGGCCGACTCGGCTACGGGAGGACCCGACATGGTGCGCGGAATCTTCCCGATCGTCGCCGTGATCGACGGCGAGGGCTGGAACCGCGTTACCGACAGCGAACTCGAGACCGTGTTCAATGGCATCGTCGCGAGCGCGAGGGAGTCGTCGTCATGAGCATGCCCTACTACGTCGCGCCTGAACAGGCGATGAAGGACCGCGCGGACTTCGCGAGGAAGGGAATCGCCCGCGGTCGTGGACTGGTGGCTCTCCGGCACTCGGGCGGTGTCGTGATCGTGGCCGAGAACGCTTCCCAGTCGTTGCGCAAGGTCAGCGAGATCTACGACCGGATCGCTTTCGCGGGTGTCGGCAAGTACAACGAGTTCGATCAACTCCGGGTGGCCGGTATCCGGCAGGCCGAGCTCACGGGCTACCAGTACTCGCGCGATGACGTGGACGCGCGGACACTCGCCAACGACTACGCCCAGCTCCTCGGCAACTCGTTCACCCACGGCATGAAGCCGATGGAGGTGGAGATCCTGGTGGCCGAGGTGGGCCTGAACGGCGGTGGCGACGATCAGATCTTCCACATCATGTACGACGGCACCGTCGTCGACCACGACGACGCCTGCGCTCTCGGCGGCGACGCCGACGCGGTCGCCGCCCGGCTCGCGGAGGGTTTCGCCGAGGGACTCGATCTCGGTGGAGCGGTCGCGCTCGGTGCATCGGCGCTCGGAGGCGAGCGGACCTTGACAGCGGCCGAACTCGAGGTGGCGACCCTTGAGCGCGGCGAGGACCGCCGGTGCTTCCGACGCCTCAGCTCCGGCGAGGTCTCACAGCTGCTCGGCGCCTGAGATGGCAGTCGTCGACTTAAACGCCGACCTCGGCGAGGGCTACGGCGTCTGGTCGCTCGGCGACGACGATGCACTGCTTGCGATCGTCACCTCGGCGAACGTCGCCTGCGGATTCCACGCCGGTGATCCGAGCACGATCCGGCGCACCTGCCTGGCCGCGGCACGCGGGGCTGTTCGCATCGGCGCCCAGGTGTCGTACCCCGACCTCGCCGGCTTCGGACGTCGGGCCATGGCGGTCCCCGCAGAGGAGCTCAGGGACATCGTGCTGTATCAGCTCGGGGCGCTTGACGCCTTCGCTCAAGTGGCGGGCACCGAGGTGGCCTACGTCAAGCCGCACGGCGCGCTGTACCACGCCTGCTGGGACGATCGCGCCTCGGCTCGCGCCGTGGTGGAGGCCGCGATCGAGTACGACCCCTCACTGGTCATCCTCGGTCCATCTGGATCGCAGTTGCTGATTGAAGCCGAGAGGATCGGGCTTGAACAGGCCGAGGAAGTGTTCGCCGATCGTTCCTACACGCCCGACGGCCATCTCCTGCCCCGATCGCAACCTGGATCCGTGCTCCATGACGCCGACTCGGTGATCGCGCGGATGATCCGGCTGCTCGAGGAAGGAGCCCTCGTGGCGGTTGATGGCACCGAACTGCGACCGTCTGTCCGCTCGATCTGCGTGCATTCGGACACGCCGGGTGCGGTGGCGTTGGCTCGTGGGCTACGCGGCGCGCTCGAATCGGCGGGAGTCGGCATCCATCCCTTCTGCTGAGGGACCCGGTCGGCCCAGCATGCGTTCGTTCCTTCCCTACGGTGACCGGGCGGTTCTCGTGGAGTGCGACGAGCAGCATCCAGGTCGCCTCGCCGAGGCACTTCGCCGGCGCGAACTGTGGGACGAGGCGGCACCGATCGAGGTGGTGCCCGGGGCTCGGACAATCCTGCTGACCTTTAGCGAGCCGATGGCGTCGCGTGACCTCACCGCCGTCATCGAACGCGCGGGTGATGGGGTAGGTCGCCCGCTCGACGGCGGGTCCACCATCGTCGAGATCGAGGTCGACTACGACGGCGAGGACCTCGGTGCCATCGCCGCGGAGACCGGCCGCGGTGTCGACGAGATCATCGAGAGTCACATGAGCGCGATTCACATCGTCGACTTCTGCGGTTTCGCGCCCGGTTTCGCCTACATGTCAGGTTTGCCTGACTGGTTGCACGTTCCGCGCCTCACGACACCGAGAACGAGGGTGCCAGCCGGGTCGGTCGCGATCGCGGCCGGTTGGAGCGCCGTGTACCCCGGGGAGTCACCGGGAGGCTGGCGCCTCATCGGCCGCACGGATGCTGTGGTGTTCGACCCCGACAGTGAACCGCCAGCGTTGCTACCTCCAGGGACCACGGTCAGGTTCACGGCCCGATGAGTCTCCTCGTCATCAACCGGGGGGTGGGAACCACGATCCAGGATGCCGGACGCCCCGGTTACGCGCATCTGGGCGTGGCTGCCTCGGGCGCTGTCGATCCCGCCGCCGTCGCGCGTGTGAACCGCGCCCTCGGGAACCCTGCTGAGGCCGCCGTCGTCGAGACCGCCGGCGGACTCCGGCTGCGCGCTATGACGCCGGTGACCGTTCTCCGTGACGGCGACATCGGTCCGGTCACGCTGCGCGCCGGGTCCGAGATCACCGTCGACCCGAGGCCTGGTCGGGTCTGGGGCTATCTGGCGGTTCGCGGAGGTATTGAGGCTTCCCCGGTTCTTGGATCGAGGAGCACGGACGTCATGTCGGGCCTCGGTCCCGAAACGATCGTCGACGGCAGGGAACTCGCGCATGGCGCGGATGCGACCGGCGCGCTCAGTGATGTCACGGTGCCCGACGGGGGGTCCCCCTCGCCTCTGCGTGTCCGTGTCGGCCCCCGGCTCGACTGGTTCGTCGCCGATGCGCTCGACCATCTCATCGAGGTCTCCTGGAGGGTGACCGAGACGGGCCGCGTCGGTGTCAGGCTCGGTGGTGGCGCGATCGGGCGATCAGTCGATCGCGAGCTGGCGAGCGAGGGGCTGATCCCCGGGGCCATTCAGGTTCCCGCCTCGGGTGAGCCCCTCGTCATGGGTCGCGATCATCCGACCACGGGCGGGTATCCGGTGATCGCGGTGGTCGATCGTGCCGATCTGGCGTCCCTGATGCAGCGCCCGGTTGGTAGCACGGTGCGGTTCGCGCTCGCCCCGACCTGACGCCGGAGGCGTCGTTACCATGCCGTCATGGGGAGCGGTGACGGGCGGCGCATCTACGGGCTCGAGACCGAGTACGGGGTCACCTGCACCTTGAAGGGTGTGCGACGCCTCAGCCCGGATGAGGTGGCCCGATACCTGTTCAGGAAAGTGGTGTCGTGGGGGCGTTCCTCGAACGTGTTCCTTCAGAACGGCTCTCGGCTCTACCTCGATGTCGGGTCTCACCCCGAGTACGCGACCCCCGAGTGCGACTCCCTCGTCGATCTCGTCACCCATGATCGGGCGGGGGAGCGCATCCTCGAGTCACTCGTGGAGTCAGCGGAGGAACGTCTCGGGGAGGAGGCGATCCGAGGAACCGTCTACCTCTTCAAGAACAACACCGACTCCGCGGGGAACTCCTACGGCTGCCACGAGAACTACCTCACCTCGCGCGTGGATGACATGGAGCACTACAGCCAAGTCCTCATCCCGTTTTTCGTCAGTCGGCAGATCTACGCCGGGGCGGGAAAGGTGCTCCAGACCTCTCGAGGGGTGCGCTACTCGATGTCTCAGCGCGCCGACCACATATGGGAGGGCGTTAGCTCGGCCACCACGCGGAGTCGGCCGATCATCAACACACGCGATGAACCGCACGCCGATGCCGACCGGTACCGCCGCCTACACGTGATCGTCGGTGACTCGAACATGAGCGAGTACACGACCTATCTCAAGGTGGGCGCCGCAGCATGCATGTTGCGCATGCTCGAGTCGCGCTCGGTCGTGCTCCGGGACATGACCCTCGAGAACCCAATCCGCGCGATCCGCGACATCAGCCACGATCTGACCTGCCGTCGAACCGTACGGCTGGCCAACGGTCGAGAGGTCAGCGCGCTCGACATCCAGCGCGAGTACCTCGACCGAGCGCTCCGCTTCGCCTCGATCGACGGGTTCCCTCCCGAAGAGCAGCGCGCTCTCGAGATGTGGGAGCACACGGTCACGATGCTCGAATCCGATCCGATGAAATTGGACACGGAGATCGACTGGGTCATCAAGCTGAACCTGCTGGAGTCCTTCCGAGAGCGCCACGGACTCGGACTCGGGGATCCGAGGGTTCAGGCGCTCGACCTCCAGTATCACGACATCACCCGCTCACGGAGCCCGTTCCACCGACTACAGGACCGCGGAATGGTGGCTCGGATCTGTGACGAGGAGGCGATCGAGCAGGCGATCGAGACCCCTCCGCAGACGACGCGTGCGCGTCTGCGCGGAGAGTTCATCAAACGGGCCAAGGAGCGGCGCCGCGATTACACCGTCGACTGGGTCCACCTGAAGGTCAACGATCAGGCGCAGCGCACCGTGCTCTGCAAAGACCCGTTCGCCGCCACCGACGAACGCGTCGATCGCCTCATGGAGCAACTGTGAACCCACCCACCGGTACGGTTTGACCCGGTGAGCACCGAATCCGATCTCGAGCCCGAGGTCACCGTTGCGCGCGGGCATCTTGGACGCGGAGCGAGGGCCTTCGGGGAGTGGGCGCTCGTCGTTGCCGTCGCACTGTTCGTCGCCATCGTCGTGCGGACGTTCTTCCTCGCACATTTCGTGGTCGAGGGATCGTCGATGTACTCGACGCTGACCACAGGTGACCGGGTCTTCGTCAACAAGATGTCGTATCGACTTCACGATCCAAACCGGGGCGATGTGGTGGTTCTGCATGAGATCACCGGCACGGCGGAGCGCGACCTCATCAAGCGCGTGATCGCTCTTCCGGGTGAGGAGGTTGAGAGCCGAGCCTGTGAGATCCGAGTCGACGGGCGCCTCCTCGTCGAGCCGTACCTCGATCCGACCGTGGTGTCGCCGGGGAACTGCGGGGGCGACTTCGGGCCAGTTGTTGTTCCCGAGGGCACGGTGTTTGTGCTCGGTGACAATCGTGCTGGAAGTCAGGACTCCCGGGCGCTCGGTCCGATCCTCGAAGAGGACATCGTGGGACGGGCATTCGTGGTCTTTTGGCCGCGGGCCGACTGGCAGTGGCTCTAAGTCCGGCACCGGGCGCTATCCGCCGGTCCCACCTACCTCGCGCGCCGCAACCTCGACCATGAGATCGACGTGATCGCTATAGACCGCGTCGAGCCCCATCCTCAGCCCGCTCTCAAGGATGTGCGCGTGCTGGAGGTCCCATCCGAAGGCGAGCAGGCCGAAACGGTGGGCGAGGGTCACCAGACCGCCACTCCAGTCGTCGTGTCGGAGATTCACCGCATCGATGCCCCATCCCGCGAGCGTCGCCATCCACCGCTCGGGCCCACCTGGCATCCGGTCGACGCGGGTCGAGTGAACGACGCGCACACCTGAACCAAGGGCGCGCATCTCCTCGACCGTGTCTCCCGAGGGGTGGCAAAGCCACAGTCGTTCGGGGTTTCGGTCCCGCATCGTGGCGATCACGGCGGGGAGGGCGGTCGGGTCCTTCAGATCGAGCGAGAGCGGAAGTGCCTCATCGACGAGGTCGACCAGATCGCCGAGGGTTGGAATGTGCTCTGGCAGGTCGGCTCGATTCAGGTCGCTGATCCGCCAGCGTCGGAGGCCGCGTCGCACGACACCGTCATGATCGAGAACAGCGACCCCGTCGCGACTCACCCATACGTCGCTCTCGATGCCCCCAGCCCCGAGTCGGAGGGCGAGCGAGAACGCGTCAAGGGTGTTCTCCGGGGCGTGGGCGCGGGCTCCGCGGTGCGCGAACAGGATCGGGGGATCCAGCAGGGAGGGGAGTCGCTGCTGCACGGCCACTGATCCTGCCAGCCCTTTAGACTCACTGGCGTGTTCAACCTGCAGGGCGGCGAGCTGATCATCATCGCCCTGCTGGCGCTCGTGGTGCTCGGGCCGGAGAAACTTCCGGAGGCCATGCGCCATGTTGGGAGGTTGTACCGCCAGCTCCGCTCGGTGCGTGACACCTTCCAGCGCGAGTTCAAACAAGCCCTCGACGAACCCATGCGCGACCTTCGGAAAGCGACGAGCGGCAGCGCAAACACGCTGCGCGAGGCGGCCCGGTCGATGGTGGACGCTCCCGACGAAAAGGCGGCGAGCGGTAACACCACGCCGAGCCCGGCGCTCTCCGAGCAGACCGAGAACCTCGAGGGCGAGTCGGAGATGCCATCGGACGACGCGGAGCGACCGTGAGGTTGCGCCGACGTCGCACGTCGGTCGATCCAGCGGCCACCATGACGCTCACCGAGCACCTCGGTGAACTGCGAATGCGGATCATCCGCAGTGCTCTGGCGATCCTGCTCGGGGCGCTGCTGGTGGTGTCGTTCTACGACCAGGTGCTCGCGACGCTGACTCGCCCCTACCTCGACCTGTGCCGGCGCTCGTCCTCGGGTTTCTGCGGTCTGTCGTACGACGCGACCCGAGACGAGGTCGCACTGTTCACCCTCGACCCGATCGAGGGATTCTCGACCCGCTTGCGCATTGCCACCTACGGCGGAATCGTCCTCGCTCTGCCCGTTCTGCTCTGGCAACTCTGGAAGTTCATCGTGCCTGCTCTCCACAAGCAAGAGCGTCGCTATGCGTTCGGATTCGTCGCGAGCACCGTGGTCCTCTTCGTTGGTGGGGGCCTCATCGCGTTCAGAACGCTCGGACGCGCGCTTGAGTTCTTGATCTCGTGGGCGGGTGAGGGGGTTGACCAAGCGTTCCAGGTGAGCAGCTATATCCGACTCGTCACCCTCATGGTGGTCGCCTTCGGGGTCGGCTTCACGATCCCGGTGCTCCTCGTGTTCTTGCAGCTGCTCGGTGTGGTCGAGCCGCGAACGCTCCTTCGGGCCTGGCGCTACGCCGTGGTGGGCACCGTGGCGCTCGCCGCGGTGATCACCCCATCGGGTGACCCGATCTCGTTGTTCAGCCTGTCGATCCCGATGGTGGTGCTCTACTTCGTGGCGATCGGCATCGGGCATCTCCTCACCCGCGGTCGCGACCGTTGAGGTCGGACCGCTCAGAGCTCACGGCGCGCTTCTCCTTCGAGCCGGACCGGTTCCAGGTCGCGGCATTCGACGCGCTTGATGAGGGCTACCACGTTGTGGTGTCGGCGCCCACGGGGAGCGGGAAGACCGCCGTCGCGGAATACGGGATCGCGGCCGCGCTCGCCGACGGCCGTCGGGCGTTCTACACCGCCCCGCTGAAGGCGCTCTCGAACCAGAAGGTCCGAGATCTCATCGCTGACCACGGTGTTGAGCGCGTCGGGTTGCTCACCGGCGACAACTCGGTGCGTCCCGACGCGCCGGTGGTGGTGATGACCACCGAGGTACTGAGGAACATGATCTACGCGGGCTCAGAAGCCCTCGATGATCTCGCCCTCGTGGTCCTCGATGAGGTGCACTTCCTCCAGGACGCTTATCGGGGGCCCGTATGGGAAGAGGTCATCATCCACCTCCCACCCGAGGTGCAACTGGTCTGTCTGTCGGCGACCGTCTCGAATGCCGACGAGCTCGCCGAGTGGATGTCGACCGTTCGGGGGCTCACGCGCACGGTGACCGAGGGGCGACGTCCGGTGGAACTCCTTGATCACTACCTCGTCGCGGATCGCACGAACGATCGTCTGCAGTTGATGCCGACGTTTGTCGACGGATCGGTGAACCGAGATGCGCTCCGTCTGGACGAGTCCCGGCAGCGAGGGCCGATGCGCAATCGTCGCGGGCGGCCTACTGGGGCATCAGGGCGACGTCTGGCGACACCGGATCGAGTAGAGACCGTCACCCATCTCGGGCAGCTCGACATGCTGCCGTGCATTGTTTTCATCTTCTCGAGGGCGCAATGCGAGGCGGCCGCCCAATCGTGCCTCGACGCAGGTTTGGTGCTCACCGACCCGGATGAGGCAGCGGAGATCGACCGAATCTTGGAGGAACGGATCGGCTCGCTCGACGACGCCGACCTCGACGCGCTCGGCATCGAGAACCTGCGCGCGCAGATGATGGCGGGTTTCGCACCTCATCACGCCGGGATGGTCCCTCCGTTCAAGGAGGCTGTTGAGGTGTGTTTTACCCGCGGCCTCATCCGCGCGGTGTTCGCCACGGAGACGCTCGCGGTCGGGGTCAACATGCCGGCACGGACCGTCGTGATCGAGAAGACGACGAAGTACAACGGCGATCACCATGTATCGCTGAGTCCCGCGGAGTTCACACAGCTCACCGGGCGTGCGGGACGCCGCGGTATCGACACGATCGGCAACGCCGTCGTGCTCTGGAGTCCGTGGGTCCGCTATCAGCAGGTGGCCGATCTCGCCTCCAGCCGAACCTTCGGACTGCGATCGGTGTTCCGACCCACCTACAACATGACGGCGAACTTGGTACGACGGCATTCGAGGGAGCGCGCGAGGGAGCTCCTTATGATGTCGTTCGCGCAGTTCCAAGGGGACAGGGAGGTAGTGCGATCCCAGGGCCGCCTCAGTCGTCGTCGGGAACAGCTCATCGCGCTCGAGGGGCGCGCCGCTTCGCCTTTTGGCGACATCGAGGAATACCGGTCCCTCAACTCCCGGGAACGGCGTGAGCCACCGTCACTTCGCCCTGGGGACGTGATCGACATCCGGGTGCAGGGCTATCGAGGCCAGGTGGCCGTCGTGGCCACCGCGCATCGATCCGATGGCCTTCGCATCTCAGCGGTGACACCGGCGGGTCGTCCACTCACCCTGAGCGCCGCCGACCTCTCGAAGGTAAACGGGGTTGTTGGGCGTATCTCTGTTCCCGATCATCAGAGTCCGAATCGAAAAGATGTCCGGCGCGAGATTGCTCGGCGACTTCGCCGCGCCGACCTTCCGTCCACTCGGGCCCCGCGGCGCCCATCGGACCGTCATCCTGTCGAGGACGATCCGGAGTTGCGTGATCGCCTTCGGGCTGCGGCTGACGCCGATCGGCTGAGAGCGGAACTGCGACGCCTCGAGGCGCGCGTGAACGACCGAAGGAGCTCTCTCGGACGGGAGTTCGACTCGGTGACCTCGGTGCTCCGCGAACTCGGACATATCCGCGCCGAGGCCTGGGAACTCACGGAAGCCGGGGAACTCCTCGCGTCGATCTTCCATGAGAACGATTTGCTGGTGACCGAAGCGCTTCGCCGCGCCATCTTCGACGGCCTCGAGCCCGCCCAACTCGCCGCGATCGTGTCTTGCTTCGTGTACGAGCACCGCAGCCCCGACGATCCCCCTCCGCCCTCCTTTCCGGATGGGACCGTTCGAGAGCGTTGGCGGCAGGTCGAGGCGTTGAGCGAGGAACTCGCGAAAGTTGAGGAGCGGTACGAGCGCGCCCGTCATCGATCTCCTGAACCAGGCTTCATGGCCGCGGCCGCCGACTGGGCGTCGGGCATGGACCTCTCCGAGGTGCTTGAGGACGATCTCCTCACCGGCGGTGACTTCGTCAGGAACATTCGCCAGGTGATCGATCTCACCCAGCAGATCGCCGATGTGGCGACGAACCTCGAGACGGCGCGAGTCGCCTCTGCCGCGGTGGAGGCCTGCCTCCGCGGGGTGATCTCTGACTCTGCGGCGATCGGAGAGGCGTCATGAGCCTCGCTGATTGGGGCCGAGCCCTTCGTCCTGGCGAGCAGGTCGAGCGGTGCAGGGATGACGCCGCGCTTGCCGCCGCGGCCGGTCGCGGTGTGGTGCTTGCCTCGCTCTCCGGGGATGTTCATCGAGCGCTCGGCACGCCGCATCCTGATCGTGCTACGAGCGTCGTGGCGATCGATCTCATCGAGTGTCGGGTCGATGGGAAGGAGTATCGAGCGGCGGCGCAGGTGGTGGCTCGCCGTCCAGGACGGCGTGGGTGGTGGCGTGGGCCGATCGTCCTGGTGATGGTGAGCGGACATCTCGGCCGGTTCGAACCTGCCCCGCGCGCGCATCCGGGTGACGGACTGCTCGACGTCATCGAGGTCTCAGAGTCGATGGGACTCAGGCAACGGTGGATGGCGAGACGACGCGCTCGGACGGGCTCCCACCTTCCGCACCCCGAGATCGCCACGACGCGAGCGAGGGACCTGCGTCGATCCTTCGACGAGCCGCTTCTGGTGCTCGTCGACGGAGTGACGGTGGGATCCACACGCCATCTCGATGTGGCGGTGGTGCCGGCGGCCTACGAGCACGCAGTCTGAGGCGACATCCACGCTCACCCCCGACGGTCCTCGTACGATCTGACGTCGTGACCTACGTGGCGGAGGACTTCACCCCCGAGGAGTCGGACATCCTCCGCCGGTACTTCACCAACCTCGACCGTCCGGTTTTCGCACTGGTGAACCTGCCCGAGGTCGTCAAGGGCGCGCTCTTCGCAAGGTACAGCCGCAGCCCGAAGAGCCTGCGGCGCCTCTTCCTCGATGAGTTCGTTGGAGATCTCGACATCGGTGGCGATGAGACCGTCGACGCGACCATGGGCCTCTCCCGGGCGGAGGAACTCTACGAGCGCGTCTTCCTCGAGTACGGCGACGATTCGGTCGCGCAGCTCGGGGGAGTTCACCTGGCTTGCGAGCAGGCATCGAACATGTTGACGAAGATCCTTGAGCGCGGACGCCTGATGAGTTACCTCGAACAGAGCACGAGGTACATCTCATATGACTCCCGATTCGGCGGTCGATACCGCTACCACCGAGACCCTGCCTTGCTCGCCAGTCGGCACGGGACGCGGTACATCGGCGAGATGGATCGGATGTTTGACGCGTACTCCACCGCGGTGGAGCGGATGACCGAACACGTCCGCAGAGTGGTTCCCCAGGGACCCGAGGACAGCGATCTCGTCTACCGCCAGGCCACTCGAGCCAAAGCCCTCGATGCGGTCCGTGGGATGCTCCCAGCGGGAGCCACCTCGAACGTGGGCATCTACGGGAGCGGGCAGGCGTTCGAGGCCCTCTTGCTCCGGATGCGCGCTCATCCGCTTCCCGAGGCGCGCTCCTACGCCGATGAGATGCTGGTTGAACTTCGCAAGGTGATTCCGAGCTTCCTTCGTCGGGTCGATCTGCCCGAGCGCGGCGGGCGGTGGGTGGAGTATCTCTCCTCTCGACGCGAGCAGACTGAGCAGCTCGTCGACGCGCTACTCGGGGGTACCCCGGTTCCGCCATCAGAGGAGGTGACGCTGACCGAGTTCGAGGCTGACGGAGAGGAGCGTCTCGTCGCGGCGATCTGTTACCCGCACTCGGATCTGCCGGACGGGGAGCTGCGTCGTCGCGTCGCCGCGATGTCTACCGACGATCGCATCGCACTGATTTCAGCCGAGGTTGGTGATCGGGTCAACCGACGGCACCGTCCCGGCCGCGCGTTCGAGAGCACCGGGTACCGATTCGACGTGTTGAGCGACTACGGCGCGTTCCGGGATCTTCAGCGTCATCGGATGCTCACGGTTGAGTGGCAGAACCTGACTCCGAACCACGGCTTCCTGCGTCCCGAACTCGTGGAGGAAGCAGGTCTCGTCGATCTGTTCGACTCGAATATGGCCCGTTCGGCGGAGCTGTTCGATCTCATTCGGGCGGAGTTCCCCCAGCAGGCCGCCTATGCGGTCTCGATGGCGTATCGCATCCGGTACTCGATGCAGTTCAACGCTCGGGAGGCGATGCACATGCTCGAGTTGCGCTCCTCGCCCCAAGGCCACCCGTCGTATCGGCGTGTCGTGCTTGAGATGCACCGGTTGATCGGCGAGCAGGCCGGACACCGCGCGATAGCCGGAGCCATGTCGCATATGACGACTGAGGCGCCTGAGTTGGAGCGCCTCGAGAGTGAGCGTCGGTCCGAGGCGAGACGCCTCTCCGACGGCTAGTCTCCGGCAATCCACGGAGCGCGACTCTGCCGCTCGACGAGCGGAGACGGGTCGGTCCGTCTACCATCCCCCCAACCACTTCGGACGGAGAACACATGGCCCAGGACGACATCGACTCGGAGGACCTCGAGGAACTCGAGGTGGAGGACGAGGACAGCGACGACGAGGACCTCGACGAGGAGCCGGACGATCTCGACGATGACGAGGAGTTCGAGGAGGAGTCCGATGAGGACTCCGACAGCGATGACTCCGACGATGATGATGACTCTGAGGAGGACTCGAGCGGCCGCCGGAAGGCGAAGGACGACGAGTCTGACGATGACGACGACGAGATGCTCTCGCCGGACGATGTGGAGGCCGACCTCGACATGATCCTCAAGGACCGCATGGTGGCGGCCGATGAGGAGGGCGAGGACGAGGAGGAGGAAGTCACTCCGAGCGTCGATGAGAAGGTCGAGGCGATCGACGGGATTCAACCCAAGCGCGCTGACGAGCAACTCTGCTCCTCCTGTTTCCTGTTGGTCCGCGCGAACGCGCCCTCGTGCCCGGTGGGCGACGACGACTGTCCCGTCTTCTCGTGATTGACCCGGTCGTCCGGGAATTCACAGCGGCCGACGAGGTCGCTCTCGACGAGTTGGCGGCTCTTGCCCGCGAGTCGATACGCGAGGCCAGAGGTGGTGCGAGGTGGATCGAAACCCACCCGTTGCCCAACTGGAACGACCCCGAGGCTCTGGCGCTCGTCGCCGACCTTGATGGGGTCGTGATTGGCTATCTCGTAGCCCGAATGGGCAGCGATCAGGTGATGGAGGTGGACGAGGTATTCGTTCTCGAGCAGGCGCGCGAGGTCGGCTTCGGTGACGCGCTCGTCGCAGAAATCCTACGCCTAGCGCGCGAAAGAGGAGCGAAGCGTCTTGAGGCGGAGGCCCTTCCCGGGGACCGAGACACGAAGAACCTCTGGGAACGCGCCGGGATCACGGCCCGGCTAATCACCGTGTCGGTGGACCTCTGACTCAGCGTCCCTTCCACTCCGGGGGGCGCTTCTCGATGAAGGCCTCAAGCCCTTCCTTCGTGTCCTCGGAGGCGAGCACCGTGCCGAATGCCCGATCGGTCATCGAACGGAGGGTCTCGTCATCGGCCCAGGCGGAGGCGAGGACCACCTCTCGGCTTGCCCACACAGCCAGCGGCGCGCACGCGGTGATTTGATCCGCGAGCCGACGTGCCTCGGCGAGTGCCTCGCCGGGCTCGACAAGGCGCGAGACCAGTCCGAGTGCGAAGGCTCGCTCTGCCGGAATCGGCTCACCGGTGAGAATCGCCTCCATCGCGGCCGCCTGTCCGATGGCTCGGGGAAGTCGGAACAACCCCCCGGCACCGGCGATCAGGTTGCGCTTCACCTCGGCCAGGCCGAACGCCGAACGATTGGTGGCGACGACAAGATCGGCAGCGAGCACAATCTCGCAACCGCCCGCGGTGGCGAGGCCGTCAACCGCAACGATGACGGGCTTGCGTCGCTCCCGGTAAACGAAACCGGCGAACCCGCCCCGCGCCGTGCCAAGCGACCCGGCCTGGCCAGAGTTGATGGCCTTCAGGTCGGCGCCCGCGCAGAACACCGGTCGTTCCTGCCCCTCCGTGTTCGCGGTCAGGATTCCGACCCACACCTCCGGGTCGTCCTCGAGGCGGTCGATCGCTGCCTCAAGCCCGTTGGCGACATCGCCGTTGACCGCGTTGCGGGCCTCGGGGCGATTCAGGGTGATAGTCGCGACGCGACCCTCACTTGAGTACTCGACTATCTCGCTCATCCCGCGATGCTACGAAGCGCGAGAGGGGGCCGACGAGTCAACCGGTCGGATCGCCGTCTGAGGCTTCCTGGGAGGCGGAGTCCTCGGAGGGCTCTACAGCCGAATTCTCGGGAGAATCGTCGTCGCTCGAGGTGACGTGATCAGTCGGAGCGGACTTGTCTGTCTCGTCCCCACCATTCATCGGTTCGGCCGTCGACGCGGTATCGGCCACCTCAGCAGTCGAGTCCTGGGTCGGGGAATCGGCTGCGACCTCATCTGCCACGGAGGGGGTGCTGGGGGTCTCGGTTGGCGCAGGGTCGACGGCGGTCGACGGCGCCGACTCGGCATCCTTCTTCGGGCGGCGCCGGGAGGTCTCCGGTGACTTACCGCCGGGCTTCTTGGGGGCGTTCTCGCGCCCCGGGCGAGTCGGGCGGAGCGGTTTGGGCATGGCGGCGCCCTCGGCGACCTCGACCCCGAAGAGCTCGGCGATCTGCGGGATCGCTGGCGCGAGTCGCTTCACCGTGGCCAGCAGCTCATCGGCGACCACGTCGGGGCGTCCCATCGGCTTGATGAGTGCCCGAATGGGAGAGAAGGCGGCGGCCTCCAAAATCGCGCACCAGCGCTCGGGTGACTCGACCGGAGTCAGCGTCGCGTTGGTTGAGTCGACCAATCGGGTAGCGATGGCCGGGGGAAAGACGACCCCCGCTTTCGGCGGCTGCGAGCTCAGGCGGAGCGCGCGAACGACACGGCCAACGGCGAGGGCGGCATCCACGTCGCCGAACCACAATTGGAGTTCCTGCTCCTGGCGCTCTCGCAGCGCCACCTTCAGTTGATCCGCGAGCTCTCTGGTTGAGGCATCGCGTGTGACGATCGGGTCACCCGCAGCGGCGACGACCGAGCGAAGATCGCGCAGATCGAGGGTGTCGAGCTGACGAAGGGCAGCATCCGCGCGATCTCGCCATTCAGCTACGCGAAGTCGCGGCAGCATCTCCTCGGCCATCTTCAAGACGGACGCCTCGGGCATCGGTGTGCCTCCGGCCTCCGCGATCTTCGCATTCTCCTCCTTGACGCGCTTGCGTACGGCGGCCATTCCCTGAAGCGCGACCTCGGCGATCGGGCGACGATCCTCTTCGATCGAGGCCAAGACCTCATTGCGATTCGCCCGACCGGGCCGGAGGCGCTTTGGCTTCGGCCTCTGCGGCACCTCTGGAGGGGGAGTGAAGCGGGGCCCCCGACGCTCCTCGCGACGCGGACGCTCCCGACGGCCCTCGGAGTTTCCTGAGGCGTCACCGTCGCGGCGATCACGGCGACGATCACGCGGGCCCGCTCCCTCGCGTCGAGGCCGACGGTCATCGCGCCGACCCTCCCCGCGAGGACGCTTGGCGCGGGTCTCGATCACTGGCTCGAAAGAGGACTCGGAGCCAATGATCTCCAAACGCCCTTCGTTATCGCTCCGCTGGCGGCCTCCGACGACGCCGAGTACCTCGATCCCGTCGAGTCCCTGCTCGACCTCGACTCGGAGGGTCGCTCCGACGGTGGCACCGGCCGGCAGAACGGATCCGGGCACGGTGCCCTTGGGCTCACGCGCCCCTGCCGCTCTCCACGTCCAGCTTCCGTCGGACTGGGAACTCGTCAACTCGATGTCGATCCGGCGGGACATGGAGCGCAACGGTATCGTCGCCACGTGCCGATCTACGCCCTCGGCGAGGCCACGCCGACCATCGATTCAGCCGCCTACATCCATCCG
Source organism: Ilumatobacteraceae bacterium (assembly GCA_038136655.1). Classification (GTDB taxonomy): domain Bacteria; phylum Actinomycetota; class Acidimicrobiia; order Acidimicrobiales; family Ilumatobacteraceae; genus Casp-actino5. The sequence goes on along the minus strand of JAYQAE010000010.1, from coordinate 10,149 downwards.
GATGCGGTGATCATCGGCGATGTGCGGATCGGCGCCGAGTCGTCGGTCTGGCCCGGCGCCGTGCTCCGCGGTGATGACGGCTACATCGAGATCGGCAGCGGGACGAGCATTCAGGACAACTCGGTGTTGCACACGACCCCGGCCGACGCGACAGTGGTCGGCAATGACTGCGTGATCGGTCACATCGTGCATCTCGAGGGGTGCGTGATTCAGGACGGTTCGATGGTTGGGAACGCCGCGATGGTGCTGCATCGTTCGGTGATCGGTCCCGGAGCGATCGTCGCTGCGAATTCGGTAGTGCTCTACGACGTCACGGTCCCCGCTGGCGCCTTGGCCGCCGGTTCGCCCGCGGTGATCAAAGAGGGTCGAGCCCGCCCCGAGTTGGTGGCCCTTGCCGCGGAGTCGTATCGACAGCGCGCGGCGCGTTTCTCTCGTGACCTCCGTCGACTCGACTGATTCCCGACGCGTAGAGACGGTCTGGGAGGTACGCCTTCCAGCTCCGCTGGACCTGATCGAGGTCGCCACTGATCTGCTCTGGTCGTCGGGCGCTACCGCGGTGGAGGAACGTCCGTCATCGATCGGCGCCGTGGCCGTCGCAACCGTGACGTCGGAGCGATCAGCGCAATTGATGGCGTCGATGCTGCAAGAGGTCGCCGACTTCCCCGACACGGCGATTGGGCCAGTGCAGGTGATTCGGCGAGACGTTGAGATGCTCGAGCTCTGGCGCGACCACGCTCGCTGGCGACGGGTGACACCCGCCTTGGCCGTCGGTCCGAGATGGATCGAGGCTCCACGCGCTTGCCGGTCCATCGCCATCGAACCGGCGGGTTCCTTCGGCCTCGGGGATCATCCGACCACCGCGCTCGTAGCCGGTGAGGTGGTGCGCTTGGTTCGGCCCGGGTTCCGGGTGGTCGATCTCGGAACGGGAAGTGGAACGTTGGCCATCATCGCAGCGATACGGGGGGCCGAGCGGGTGGTAGCGATCGACATCTCGCCCGCTGCAGTTGAGGCCGCGGCAGCAAACGCTGTTTGGGCTGGTGTCGATCACTCGGTGGAGGTCGTGCTCGACGGGACCGGGGTACGGGCCCGCGAGGCGTACGCCGGGGGAGCGGACCTGGTGTTGGCGAACATCTTGGCCCCAGAGATCGGCGCTCTGGCACCACATATCGACGCGGCCGCGTCATCGACAGCACGGGTGGTGTTGTCGGGATTTCCGGAACACCGGATCCCGGCGGTGCTCGCGTCGTTTCCGGCGTGGCGCGAGGTTCGACGCTCCCTGCTCGGCGCTTGGGCGGCGGTCACTCTCAGGAGGTGCTGAGCCCTCCGACCTCGGCCGAGGTGGGGATGGACGGGACAGCGCCGGGGCGAGTGGTGCTGAGCGCGGCGGCGAGGCAACCGCGCCGAGCGGCGGACTCGAGCGGGAGACCGCTGGCCAGTCCAGAGGCGAGATAGCCGCAGAACGTGTCTCCAGCGCCAGTGGTGTCGACGGCGTCGACGGAGAGTGTCGGGATGTCGACGGCACCCTCGCTGGTGTGGACTCTGGCACCCTCGGCGCCGAGGGTCACAACGACGGTTCCGACCCCCTTCTCGAGCAGGTTGGACACCCCTCCGAGAAGGTCGAGTTCGTGCTCATTCGGCACGATGATGTCGACAAGGTCGAGGAGCTCAGGTGGGAGAGGACGCGCTGGGGCCGGGTTCAGCACGGTCGTCGCCCCAACCTCTCGAGCCCTCCGGAACGTGGACTCGACCGTGTTAAGGGGAACCTCAAGTTGGGCCAGTACGACCTCACCGGCTCGGGCGGCGCCCGCAGGACAGAGTTCGTTCGCGCCGGGAACCACCACGATCGAGTTCTCGCCGGAGTCCGCAACAAGAATCAGCGCTCGTCCGGTGGAAACGTCGACAACGGCGACCTCGGAGGTGTCAACGTCCGCTTCGCCGGCGACCCGGGTCAGCGTCTGTCCGGCGTCGTCCCGACCGACTGCGCCGACGAAACGCGTGGGTGAACCGGCTCGGGCGGCCGCGACGGCCTGGTTGAGGCCCTTGCCGCCCGGATGTTCGGAGTAGTCATGGCCGATCAGCGTCTCACCGGGAGTGGGGTGTCGAGCTGAGGTGGCGACCAGATCGAGGTTGGCGCTCCCGACGACGAGCACCCGGCCCGGAGGTGAGGACTGCTCGGTCACTGGCGCGCGTCAGCTGGTTTGGCGGGCGCGCACACCGATGGGCGCGATGAGCCGATAGCCGGCGGCGTGGCGCTCGTCCTCGGTCTCGCCTCCCCAGAAACCGTATTCACGTTGCTCGCGGGCGAAGTCGCGACAGGTCACGCGAACCGAGCAGCCCTCGCACACCTCTCGTGCGGCTTCCTCTCGGCGTTCACGCGTCTGGGGACGCTCAGCGGCGGTGGGGAAGAAGAGGTAGGAGAGGCCCCGACAGGCGCCATCGGCCATCCAGTCGTCCTCGGTCAACTCCCGTCTGATGAAGTCGACAACGTTCATCCGAACCCCCTGGCGTCTGGTACCACGCGAGCCTGCGCGGTACCGAGCCACGTTAGGCCAGCCGGAGGTTGGCGGTCAATGGCGAGAACGGGCGGTCAACGAGCCAGCACGTGGGCGACTCCGGCCGCAAACCGCGAGATGTCGTCGGGAGTCGTATCCCAAGCGGTCATCCACCGGTACTGGTCGGCAGTGGTGTCCCAATCCCAGAAGAAACACCAGTCACGGAGCGTCGCGGCTGCCTCCGGCGGGAGCACCGGGAAGACACTGTTCACCTCCGGTGACGCGATCGCGCCCTCGGGCAGCAGGGGAGCGGTCACACGATGCAGCTCGCTGGCCATTTCGTTGGCATGACCCGCCCAGTCCAACCACCGGCCATCTTCCAGCGCTGCGCAGAACTGCGCGGAGATGAAGCGCATTTTGGAGGCGAGTTGGTTGACCTGTTTGCGCAGGTACTGACCTCGCGCCGCGAGGTCGCGATTCAGGAAGATCACGGCCTCCGCGCCGAACAACCCGTTCTTCGTTCCACCGAAACTGATGGCATCTACGCCCGTCTCGACCACCATCTCCCGCAGACCGCCGACACCGTGTCCGAGGGCGGCGACGGCGTTCGCTATTCGTGCTCCGTCGAGATGCACCCGGAGGCCACGGGCGTGGGCGGCCTCGACGAGCGCGCCGATCTCATCGACGGTGTAACAGGTGCCCCATTCGGTGCTCTGCGTCAGTGAGAGCACGCCGGGCTGGGCATGATGGGGATTGCCGAGGGCCCCGCACGCGCGCTCCACATCGGCGACCTCCACCCGTCCGGCGACGCTCCTCAGCGGTATCAACTTCGCTCCGAGCACCCGCTCGGGCGCGCCGGTCTCGTCGACATTGATGTGCGACCAGTCCGAGCAGAGCACGGCCTCGGCTTGGTTGAGCAGCCCCGCGAGGGCGAGGACATTTGCGCCCGTACCGTTGACGGCGAGAAGCGTGGTGACCGGCTGACCGAACACCTCGTCGAAAAGGGCCTCGCATCGCTTGGTCCAACGATCCTCCCCATAGGCGAGAGCGTGTCCCTGGTTGGCCTCCACCAAGGCCTCCAACACGAGAGGGTGGGCACCAGCCGCGTTATCGCTCGCGAAGGCGCACGCGGGCGCGGGGGGCATCGACATCAGGCCAGTATCGCACCGTGGGCCCTAGCCTTGCCGACGTGGGAGATCCGGCGGCCGAGGCAGCACGCCGTCGCACATTCGCCATCATCAGTCACCCCGACGCTGGGAAAACGACCCTTACCGAGAAGTTCCTCCTTTACGCCGGGGCCGTTGGAGAGGCTGGCGCCGTCAAAGCGCGGTCGGGTCGACGCTCGGCCACGAGCGACTGGATGGAGATGGAACAGAAGCGCGGCATCTCCATCTCATCGACCGCTCTCTCCTTCGACTACCGGGGGATGCAGTGCAATCTGCTTGACACTCCCGGCCACCGCGACTTCTCCGAGGACACCTATCGCGTCCTCTCCGCGGTCGACTCGGTGGTCATGGTCCTTGACTCGGCGAAGGGCATCGAACCGCAGACCCTCAAGCTCTTCGAGGTCTGCCGTGATCGTGGGCTTCCGGTCATCACCTTCCTCAACAAGTACGACCGGCCCGGACGCGAACCCTTGGAGCTACTCGACGAGATCGAGGAGCAGATTGGGTTGAAGCCGACACCGGTGACCTGGCCGGTTGGGATCTCCGGAGACTTCCGCGGGGTGATCGACCGGCGTGACGGCGGATTCACGCGCTTCACGCGAACAGTGAGAGGCTCGGCGATCGCTCCTGAGGAGGAGGTGCCGGCGGAACGAGCGGCTGAGGAGGAGGGGAGCGCTTGGTCGGCGGCCATGGATGAGATCGGGCTGCTTGAGGCGGTCGATGCCTCGCATGATCCCGAGACCTTCCTGGCTGGGATGACCTCACCGGTATTCGTCGGATCGGCCCTCACGAATTTCGGCGTGCGTCACCTGCTCGACGCCGTCATCGATCTCGCTCCGGCCCCCGCCCCGAGGCCAGATGTCCACGGGGAGGGGAGGGGCCTGTCGAGCAACTGCTCGGCCTTTGTCTTCAAAGTGCAGGCGAACATGGATCGCGCGCATCGCGATCGGATCGCGTTCATCCGGGTGTGTTCCGGGGTCTTCGAGCGGGGGATGGTCCTCACCTGCGGCCGCACAGGGAAGCCCTTCGCCACGAAATACGCCTCGCAGGTGTTCGGGGCGGAGCGCACCACCGTCGACGAGGCCTTTCCCGGCGACGTTGTCGGACTCGTCAACGCGATGGACCTACAGATCGGCGACACCCTCTATGTCGGCGATCCGGTCGCCTTCCCGCCGATTCCGCGCTTCGCCCCTGAGGTCTTCGCGTCGGCCCGCCCGATCGATACCGGCAAGTACAAGCAGTTCAGGAGAGGACTCGAGCAACTCGATAGCGAAGGTGTCGTTCAGGTGTTGCGAGATCCCCTGGCGGGTGACGCGAACCCGGTTCTGGCGGCTGTCGGCGCTCTGCAGTTCGATGTGTTCGCGGATCGACTGGACGTCGAGTTCAACGCTCCAGCGGAGATCTCCTCGTCGCCGTACGAGGCGATTCGGTTCACCGATCAGGCAAGCGCCGATCGCCTGCGTGAGGTTGGGGGAGTGCGAATTCTCGCGCGCAGTGATGGACGCTTGGTCGCGCTCTTTGAATCGCGGTACCGGCTGCAACGACTCGAGCAGGACGAGCCAGGGTTGATGCTCGAGCCGATCAGCGTCGGTGTCTGACCGGCTCGGCCCGTTGATCAACCGACGCCTCGTGGTCAAGCCTTGACCTATTTCGTCATGACAGAATGACCCGATGGATCAGCCACGTCGCTGCCGGTGGTGTCGACGGGCGCTTCCTGAGCGTTCGGGAGCGGGTCGTCCCCGAGAGTTCTGCTCGGCTCGATGCCGGCAGTGGGACTGGGTGTCACGGCAGCGGGCGCGGGAACTGGAACTGTCCGAGGGTGAGTTGGTCATCGCCCGAGCGGAACTCGACGCCCTGCACGACGAGCTCTACGTCCTGGCATGCGCGGTGGAGGATGTGAGGTCCGATCTCGACCGGGGGAAGGGGCGAGTCACCGCCGCGGAACTCCGCGAACTCCTCCAGTGGCTCTTGAGCGCCGCGGAACCCCTCCGCTACCGGGAGATCTCCGCACCCGACCCCTCACCACGAAAATCGTCATGACGAAATACCCCAGCGCGCATGGCCCGTGACGGGGTAGACGCGCCGGCCCTCGGCCTCCCGATCAGACGGACTGCCACGTAGTCGCCTTGGCTTGAGCTGCGAGCCTCAGGCGATCAGGCCGCCGCTGCGCGGAGCCTTGCTGACGGTGCTCAATGGCCCGCGCCGATGCGGGCGGCGGAGGAGCGCTGGCCCGAAGCGGATCGAGGCCCAAGAACGCCCGTCTGAGCCGTTTTCCTGTGCCGACCTTCTTGAGCTCAATCGCCCATAAGCACCGTTATGTCAAATCAAGATCAACGGACCGAATCGAGCCCTCCCCTCCGAAACGTTGCACTTATTGGCCTTCTGCCCTGCAAAGGCCTCCAAGACCCCGGCTCGTTCTCATGCGTGTCGCGTCGAGTGACGAAGGAACTCCTGCACCCGAACACAGGAGACCAACATGTTCACCCTTCGCCCCTCACTCCCCGACCCCCGACGTCTCGCACGCTTCGCGAGCCTCGGACTCGCCTTCGGTCTGGCCGCCTCGCCCGTCGTCGTTCTTCCCGGAACGGCGAGCGCCGCCCAGGTGGAGGTTGCGGTAACGGGCCTGTCAGTCGGCTCCCGCGGTGACGCGGTGGTCGCTCTCCAGCGCGCCCTTATCGCTCGCGGCGTCGACGTGGTCGGCGGCGCCGACGGCGCGTTCGGACCCATGACGCTCGCCGCCCTCCACGCCTTCCAGGCCTCGGTCGGACTCCCCCAGACCTCCTCGGTTGATGACGGCACCGCTACCGCCCTTGGACTGGTCGAGTCGCCGCTGATTGGTCTCGCCAGTGGTAGCCGTGGCGACACCGTTGCTCAGCTTCAGCGCCTGCTGATCGCCCTCGGTCAGGATCCGGCCGGCGGCGCCGACGGCATCTTCGGTCCCGGCACCGAGGCGGCTCTGCGCAATGTGCAGAGCGCCTTCGGCCTCTCCGCGACGGGTGCCGTCGATGCTGACACCGCGGCGCGACTGCTCACCGGCAACGCCCCTGCCGCTCCGGCTGCCCCCGAGGCCCCCGCCGAGAGCCCCGCCCCAGAGGTCGAGCCGGCTGCCGCCCCTGCGGCGTCTGACTCCCCTCTCGTCGGACTGAAGTACGGCGACTGGGGCCGCAACGTGACCACCCTTCAGGAGCAGCTGATCGCTTCCGGTCGCGAGCTTCGCGGCGGAGCCGACGGACTCTTCGGTGTGGTCACCATGAACGCGCTCAAGGATTTCCAGACCGCCAAGGGTCTGGAGGTCACCGGCCGGGTGAACGAGGCGACGGCGCAGGCCCTCGCCTCGACCGCGGCCGACAAGTCCGCTGCTGCAGCGTCCAACCCCTACTCCCAGCTGGTCGGTCTCCGTCCGGGTGCACTGGGTGGAGCGGTCGAGGCGCTGCAGCAGCGACTCCTCGATCTCGGAGTCCAGGTTCGCGGCGGCGTCGATGGGATTTTCGGCCCGGCCACCGCCAACTCACTCAAGGCGTTCCAGACCCAGCGTGGTCTGAACGCCGACGGCATCGTCGACGCGGCCACCGCTCAGGCGCTGAACGCCGCTCCTGCGGCCGCCGCTCCCGTTGCGGATGAGTCGCCTGCCGTCGAGGTTGTCGCCGACGGGCGCGTCGGTTTCGCGGTGTACGGCGAGAAGGGCCAGCGCGTCACCGAGCTCCAGAGCGCTCTCGTCGCCGCTGGCGTGACCCTTCGTGGAGGCGTTGATGGCGATTTCGGCGCCGCGACCGCGTCGGCGGTCATGTCCTTCCAGCGCTCGGCCGGGCTCGGCGTCACCGGTGTGGTGAATCAGGCCACTGCGGATGCCCTCGGCATTGGCGCGCAGCCGATTCCGGTTGACTCCCCCGTCGCCGTCGCCTCGATCGACGTCTTCCCGGTGCAGGGTCGGTGCGGCTACGTCGACACCTGGCATGCCCCGCGCAGCGGTGGCCGCGTGCACCTCGGCGTCGACATCATCGCCGCCCGCGGCAACCTCGTGTACGCCGCTGTTGAGGGGACGATCACGAAGGTCTACTACGACCGTCCGGGGTCGCTCTCGGGCAACGGAATCCGCCTGACGGCCGACGATGGCACCTACTTCTTCTACGCCCACTTCGACACCATCGCTGAGGGCATCAGCGAGGGAGCTCGGGTGCAGGCTGGCCAGGTCGTTGGCACGATCGGTGCGACGGGCAACACCAGCACCCCGCACCTCCACTTCGAGATCCATCCGAACGGTGGTACGGCGGTCAACCCGTATCCGGTGGTGAAGGCGGTCGATGCTTGCGAGATCTCCGAGCCGCCTGCGGTCGGGTGACCCGAGCTCGGTGGGCTAGGCGTACCCGGCGATGACGTCTCTCGACATTCAGCTCATTCCCGGCCGGGACGACTGGTCCCGTCTTCGCGAGGCATCTCTGGCCGTGGATGAGGGGTCGTACGACGCGCTCTGGGTGTGCGACCACCTCGCGGGCTACTCGATGTCGAGCGCGGAGATCCACGAGGCCTTCGCCTGGCTCGGGGCGCTCGCCGAGGCCACCCGTCGGGTGGAGCTCGGTGCCTTGGTGGTGAACGCTCACAACCGCACCCCGGCCACGACCCTCGTGGCCGCCGCAACCATCGCCCGTCTGAGCGGGCGGACCTTCCACCTCGGCCTCGGCGCGGGCACCTCACCCACCAGTAGCTTCGCTCGGGAGCAGCACGCCACGTCAACCCCGATTCTCACCCCAATGGCCGTTCGGCACCGACGGGTAGAGGCGGTGCTGGATCTCGCCGATCAGATGTGGGCGCATGACCGGGGGCCGGATTTCGCCACCTTCCCGGCTACTGAGCACCGGCCGAGGGTCATCATCGGCGTCAACAGCCTCGCACTGGCCCGCATCGCCGGTTCACGAGCCGATGGAGTGAACGTGCGCTGGCCGTCGGACGGCGCGATCGAGCAACTCGCGGAGGCCAGAGGGGCCGCCGGAGATCGGCCGTTCGAGTGCACTGCTTACGTCATGTATGAGGACGGCATTGTTGATCCGGAACATCCTCGGCGGCGCGAACTCGACGCGGCGGGCGTCACGCGGGTCATCGTGACCCACATCGGGGTGCCCGAGCCAGCCGCTCTCGCTGGCCCTTGAGCAAGTTCTTGCACGGAAGGCGCGGTTTCGCGGCCCACCGATAGGTTCACATCATGTCTAAGCGATCCGATTCCGAGCGCGACATCGTCGCCGAGATCATCAATCTCGTCGCCTCACAGGTCTCCACCGGCGTGCGCGTGGCCGGGGAGGTCCGCGAGAAGCAGGACCAGGCCCGACGACAGCTCGAATCGAGCCTGCACACCATTCGTGAGGCGGCTGACGTGACGGTACGGATGGTCCGCCTCCTCGACGAGATCGAGCAGCCCCTCCGACAGGCGATTCCGGTGATCAGCCGCGCCGCCAGCGTGCTCGATGGAATTCTCGATGGACTCCCCGACGACACCGCCGACCAAGTGGCCGAGATCATCCCGCGTCTGCGCGCCCTCCTCGACGGTCTGGCGCCGCTCGCGGCGATGGGGGCCGCGATGGCCCCTCGGACCCCAGCGGCCCCAGCCAAGAGCTCTGACTCCTCCCCAAGGCCAGCGAAGAAGGCCGCTCAGCCGGTGAAGAGGGCCGCTCCGTCCAGCGCCTCCAAGGCCGCGAAGAAGACTCCCAAGGCGTCAGCAAAGAAAGCCGCGAAGAAGCCCGCCAAGTCGCGAAAGTGATTCGCGCGCGGGAGAGCAGCGTCAGATCGCGTCGGCGATCGCTGAAACCTCGCCAGCGAGCGGTACGAGCTGAGCGTCGACGTCTTCCTTGACTCCGGCGAGCGACAGGACGTTGAGCACGCCTTGGCCCTCACGCAGCACATCGACGAGCTGCTCGCCTTGAGCCAGCACCACCGACTGACCGCTGATCACGAGGTGCGCCGAGGCGATGTCACCGGTGACGTGGGTCCGGAGGTAGTCGAACACCCGGCGAACGGACTCCAACTTGATGCCGGCGTCGAGCAGCGTCTTGATGACGCGCAACTCAAGGAGGTCTTGGTAGCTGTATCGGCGGCGGGAGCCACTCCCTTGGGCATCCACGAGGGAGGGGCGGATCAGATCGGTGCGCGCCCAGTAGTCGAGCTGGCGATAACTGATGCCGACGACCTTGGCGGCCTGACTTCCGCTGAATCCAGTGTCCATTTCCCCTCCTGCGACTTGCACACGCGTAACTACGACGGTGTGGGTTGTGAACTCTACGGAGAACCTCCCCCAGCGTCAACCGGCGCGGCTAGGAGGCGAAGTCTTCGGGTGAGACGTTCTCGAGAAACTCCTGGAACTCGTCGATGATCTCCTCGGACTCATCGGGTTCCTCCGCGGGACGGCCCGCCTCGTCGAGTACCTGCTCGGACGCGAAGATCGGGACATCGGCCCGCACGGCGATCGCGCACGCGTCAGACGGTCGGCACGACAGCGTGGACTC